>JBEDHL010000108.1:0-18270 GCA_041174145.1 Pseudomonadota bacterium | reverse complement strand
TTGTTGCGGCACCCATGAAAGGATTATTCCTTTTCCGGGCTGGACGCTGCCGGGTGTGATTGGCCTTGCGGCAGCGACAATTCTGCTGAAGGCACAAGGCGTTTTACCGGGCCGGCGCGTTGTGGTGGCTGGGGCTGGGCCACTGCTTTACGCCGTGGCGGCGAAGCTGCTGGCAGGTGGCGCTTCTGTCGCTGCGGTGGTGGATGCGGCGACGCAGGTCGAATGGCTGCGCGCACTGCCGTCGCTAGCGGCGCGGGCGGATTTGCTGGCGCAAGGCGCGGTTTGGCGCGCTAAATTACTTGCGGCGCGTGTGCCCATTCTGGCCGGTGCCCAAGTGACAGCGGCGGAAGGCGATAATGCGCTGAAGCGGGTGCGTGTGGGGGAACGCATTATCGAAGCCGACGCGCTTTGTATTGGCCACGGTCTTGTGCCGGCCACGGAAGCAACACGAACCTTTCGCGCGCTGCATGTCCATCGGCCAGAAGATGGCGGTTGGGTGCCGGTGCTGGATGCTCACCAGCGCACCAGCGTGCCCTTGCTTTACGCGGCGGGCGATGGCGCCGGTGTGCGTGGTGCGGCGGCGGCGCCGGCGGCTGGGCGCGTTGCGGCGCTGACCGCGCTTCAGGATCTCGGCATCCATGCAGGCGCCCCAGAAAGGCTGAGCACCGAAAACGCCGCCCTTGCACGCGCGCGGCGCGCTGGTGCGGCCATGGCGCGCATGATGGCGCTGCGCCCTGCCATGATCGAAGCCATCCCACCAGAGACGATCATCTGCCGTTGTGAAGGCGTGACGCGCGCGAAGATTGAGGAAGCGGCAGCGGCAGGGGCGGGCACGATTAACCAGCTTAAGCACTTCACGCGCTGCGGCATGGGCCCCTGCCAAGGGCGGATGTGTGGTGAGGCTGCAGGCGCTCTGCTTGCCAATGCGCGCGGTGTTAGCGTGGCTGATTTGGGCTTCGCCACCGGCCGCATTCCGCTGCGGCCCGTGCCTATGGCCGCCATCTTGGGTGATTTCGACTACGCTGATATCCCCGTACCAGCGCCGGCGCCGATATGAAGGCCCGTTTCGACGCTGCCGTGATTGGTGCTGGCGTGATGGGTTGCGCGACGGCCTTGTTCCTTGCGCGCGGTGGTATGCGCGTTGTGCTGCTTGATCGCGGAGAGATCTGCCGCGAGGCATCGGGCGTGAATGCCGGGACGCTTACCATGCAAATGACCCGCGCGGCGCTGATCCCTTATGCGCTGCACGCGCATGAGATGTGGATGAATATGCCGGCATGGTGCGCGGGTGGGGATGTGCTGGCCACTGCCTGCCCAGGGCTTTCCGTTGCCTTCACAGATGCCGAAGCCGCCATGCTTGAAGAACGCGCGCGTATCCGCCGCGAAGCCGGCGCACCGATTGAATTGATTGATGGCCGCGCTGCGCAAGTGATTGAACCCGGCCTTGCGGATGGCGTGAAGCTTGCCGGACATTGCCCGATAGATGGTTTTGCCTCGGCCTATTTGACCGGGCGTGCCTTTCGCGCGGCATTGCAGGAAGCCGGCGTGACGCTGCTGGAAGCAACCCCGGTGCGCAGCATTGATGGCCGCTTTGTGCTGGACACGCCAACAGGCGCCATTGCTGCACAGCGCGTTGTATTGGCTGGCGGTGTTTGGCTTGAAGATATGGCTGCCTGGCTTGGCGTGACGCTGCCGATCAAGGTACTGATCAATCAGCTTGTGGTGACTGAACGCCTGCCACCAGTGATGCGAACAGTGCTCGGCGTTGCCTCTGGCCTATTGAGCCTGAAGCAATATGCCAATGGTACGGTGCTGATCGGTGGCGGATGGCAGGGCATTGGGGACCGCGCGCGCGGAGGCTTGGCAGTGCGGCCGGAAAATTTCCTCGGTAATGTGCGCCTCGCGGCGCATACTGTACCCGCTTTGCGCAACGCGCGCGTTGTACGTTCATGGCTTGGGCTGGAAGCGGAAACTGCAGACGCACTGCCTGCCATTGGCCCCATTCCTGGCATTGATGATGCCTGGATCATCGGTAGCGTGCATTCGGGCTATACCAGCGGCCCCTATATGGGCCGCATCCTGGCCCAGGCCATTCTGGGTGAGGCGCCGGAATTGCCGCTATTCCCAATCAATCGCCTACTGCAAGAACGGAGCAATGCCATATGAGCGACACCCGCTTTCACGGCATCTACCCATCCACCGTGCTGCCGATGCGCGTGGATTTTTCACCAGATTGGGAAGCCTACGCCAAACACACAGCGCATTGTGTCATGCGCCCCGGCATTCGCGGCGTGCTGATCAATGGTCATGCGGGGGAGAATTACGTGATCACCCGCGCTGAAAAGCGCCGTGCGGTTGAAGTAACCCGCGCAACGCTGGATGCGACAAAGCTTATTGTGGCGGGTGTGAACGCGGAATCCTCACTGGAAGCTGCCGAGGAGGCGCGGGAGGCATGCGCGGCAGGCGCGGATGCCATTATGGTCTTTCTGCCAAATGCCTTCGCGCTGGCACATACCACCGCCATGGCGGTGCTGCATCATCGCTGCATTGCCGACGCCGTGCCTGGCGTGCCGATGTTTCTGTTTCAAGCGCATCACGCTGCCGGGCGCATGGGCTTCACGCCAGAAACAATGGCGGAGTTGCTGAAAATAGAAACGATCGTTGGCATCAAGGAAGGCGGCTGGGAAGTGGATGGCTATGATGCGCTGCGCCGCCAGGTGAAGCGGTTGCGCCCAGATGTTGCGGTTTGTGCCAGTGGTGATGAGCATTTGCTGGCCTGCATGGTGCATGGCAGTGATGGCAGCTTGGTTTCGCTCGCGGACCTGATGCCCGATGAGATTGTTGCGTTGGATGCTGCAGTACGTGCGAATGACCTGCCGGCAGCGCGCAGCTTGCACGAAAAGCTGGAACCTTTGGCTGAGGCAATCTACGGCGCGCCACCGGGTGGGCGGGCTACGGCACGGTTGAAATGGTGCCTGCGCGAAATGGGCATCATCCGCGATACAACTGTCCGCTTGCCGCAACCGCCGGTGGATGCGGCGGATGCGGCGGCACTGATGGCTGCGCTTAAGGCCTCGGGATTATAAGGGCTGGGCGTGCTGTCAGGCGCCGTTCTGCCGCGCGCGCGAGTGACGCAAAGGCCCAGGAGATGCAGAAATACAGGATCAGCGCTGTGCCATAGGTAAGAATGGCGCTGAAACCACGCTGCGTCAGCATTTTCGCCGCAAAGGTGATTTCGATAAAGCCGATCTGCGAAACCAGCGAGGTTTCCTTCACCATGCTGAGCACGTGTACGATCGAAGGCGGAAGAATGACGCGCCAGGATTGAGGCAGCACTACGCGGCGCAGTGTAGTTAGCGCCGGCAGGTTCATGGTTAGCGCTGCTTCCCATTGCTGTGGGCGCACGCTGTCATACCCAGCGCGGATATTTTCGGCTGCCAGCGCGCTCATGCGGATGGCAACCGCGGTAATGGCCACAGCCCAGAGCGGCGCTTCCAACCGTAGCGCCTGTCCCAGGAAAAATACCAGCAGCAGCAGGACCAGAAAGGGAATGCGGCGGAAGATCTCAACCCAGAATATGGCAGCGGCCCGGATCGGGCCAAAGGGCATCACTTGTGGCAGGCGCAGCGTCGCCAGCAGAAAGCCAAGCGCATAGCCAAGCGCGCAGCCGATGACCGAGGCTATCAAGGTATTCAGTAGTGCCTGGCCAAGAAAAAGCATATTCCACCAGGTAAAAAAGCGCGGCGCCTCATTCGCCAGGATTTGCCAGGCGGACATGCTTCAGAAGGCCCTGGCTTTGACACGAAACAGCCAACGGCCCACCAGCCAGAGCAAGACTGAGGCAATGATAGTCAGCACTATGTAAAGCCCCGCCGTAATCGAGAAAATCTCGACCGAACGGAAAGAAATTGCATTGGCATTAAGCGCGCGGCCGGTGAGTTCCTCTACGCCGAAGATCGCTGCCATGGAGGTCCCAAGCGTCATGATAATGTATTGATTCGACAGCGCTGGATAAAGGTTGCGTACAACATGCGGCGCAATCACATACCAGATTGTCTGCACACGAGAGAAGCCGAGGGTTTCCGCCGCATCCAATTCCGCCTGCGGCACCGAAGCGAAGCCGGCGCGTTCAATCTCAGTCAGATAGGCGCCCGCATTCAACGTCATGCCGATCAGTACGGCGGTAATCGGCGAAAGAATGATCCCGAATTCAGGCAGCGCAAAGAACAGGAAGAAGATTTGCACCAATTGCGGCGTATAGGTGAAGAAGCGCACATAACCCAGGACTGGCACGCGCAACCAGCGCGGCGCTTGCGTCAGCACCGCAGCGCCGGCAAGGCCGATCAGCAGCCCGCCAGCAAAGGCAAGGGCCGCAATCCAAAGCGCCATGGCGGCGCCCAGCAGAAAATCGGGCAGGTATTGTAGAACCTGCCCGTATTGCAGAGTCACGTCAGAACATCGGGTTGAAGGGAATGCGCGTCGTCATCGGCACGCCGAACCATTTTTCCCAAGTCTGATTGACGAAGTTGGAGCGGTGCATTTCGAACAGCACAACATTCAGAACATCGCGCAGCGCGGTATTGCCCTTTTGTACGCCAATGCCAACCCAGAAGCTGGCCAGCACTTCATCCAGAATCTTCCATTGCACGCCCTGGAAATTGCGCATTGGAATGACAATCGATTCCGCTACGTCCACCATGGCATCGGCCCGACCTTGTGCAAGGGCGCGGAAGCAATCCGGGTAGTTATCCAGCAGTGTAACCTGGGCCTGAGACGCATTCGCCTGAAGCCAAGGTACACCGACAGTGCCACGCACCTGCACCATGCGAACTTGGCTGTTATTAAGGTCGGCGGGCTTTGCAATCGGTACCGCTGTACCTGATGCTTTGGTGAGCACAACCATCGATTGTGTGTGGAGCGGTTGGGTATAGTCAATGACTAGCGCACGTTCGATGGTCCGCGTGATCGCGCCAAGCACGATGTCGATGCGGTCAGATTGGAGGAAGGGGATGCGATCCGGGCTGCCGACCTGAACGATTTCAAGCTCTACATTCATCCGCCGTGCAATCTCACGCGCGATATCAGCGTCAAAGCCGTCAATCTGGTTGCGTTCATTGAAGGTGCCAAAGGGTGGCAGGGTCGGGTTGATGCCGACGCGCAAACGCTTGGAAGACAGGACTTGGTCCAGCGGCCTTGCAACCGCCGGTAAAGAGGCTCCGGCCGCAATGGCGGCCGTCAGGGCGAAAAGGGAACGGCGGTTTGTCGGTTGCATCGTCAACTCCTGCGGAAATGAACAAAGCATGATGCTAGGCGACTGACGGGGATCGCCGCAAGATGGCGTAGCTTAGCTACCCGGGCCAGTCAGCCAGTTTACCTTATGCTGGGCGTGAAGGTAACAGCCAGCCCCACACTCCAGAAGAGGATCGCATCATTTCCAGCGCGGTCTTACTCGGAGAGCTATATTGTGAGCTTAGCCCGTAATTCACGGAGAGCTTCCAACGCAATTGGATTATCAAGGGCCGTGAGACCTCCCGGGGATAGCCCAGCATAGATATTGCATATGACACGACGCATCACTTTTTGGTTTCTTGTTTTAGGCAATTCAGGCCGTAAATGCACAGCGCTTGGGCGAAAGGCGCGGCGCAATCCCGCTTCGGTGGCCCCAGCAGCGAGATCGGTTTATCTGGTCTGCATGAACAAAGAGGCGGGGACCAGCCCGCTGTGCGATGGGTTTATTGCTGAGATCGCCAATCAGTCAGTCGCGATTTTCCCCCCTACGCCCGCCAATTTCTTAAATCAGGGCTAGACAGGCTTCTTGAATGTCATCTAGCCTTTTTTCTGAACGCGCTTTCTTGGAACGAAAGCGTTTAGCTAATGGCACGGAAAGTGCCCGCTGCTTTGGAGGAGGATCCAGGAATGGGCGGTGTGTCCTTAGTCCTGCGTGATGCGCTGTTTCCTACACCCCTGAAGGAAAAGTACGAGCTATGAATGCGCTTGGTCATTTGAAGGATCGCATTGCTGTCGTTGGTGTTGGCAATACTGCCTATGGCAATTTCCCTGACATCGACGATTACGGCCTGGGCGCGCGGGCCTTTCGCACTGCGCTTGAGGATTGCGGGCTGGATAAAGCGAAGGTTGATGGCCTGCTGACCTGTCGTGTGCCTTATTACGCGCGCATGGGCGAGATTCTGGGTCTAAATCCGCGTTGGACCATTCAATTACCGCCGCATGGTCGTATGTCTGGTATGGCAATCATTGAAGCCGCAGCTGCGTTGGATGCGGGGCTTTGTGATTATGCCGCGCTTATCTACGCGAATATTGGTCGTTCTCGGCGCGTGAATTACGGCGGCGATGAAAGCCCTGGCATTTGGGATCCTTGGGGCTTTACGTCACCAGGGGCTGCGCATGCGCTGATGTTTCAGCGCCATAGTGCGCTATACGGTACAACAACTCGCCAATTGGCTGAAGTGTCAGTTGCGTTCCGTCACCACGCCTGCCTCAACCCAGCTGCGGTTATGAAGCAACCGATTACCATTGATGATCATGAATCGGCGCGTTTCATCACGGAACCACTTCGGCTTTTGGATTACTGCCTGATTAATGATGGTGCGGTCTGTATCATTATGACCACGAAGGAAAGGGCGCGCGATCTAAAGAAAAAGCCGGTCATGATTTCAGGCATTGGTGCGCGGGAAGCCTATAGTACCGCTTCCATATCTAATTTCGATCTGAATTTTTGGTATGACGAAATGCAGGATGTGGCAGCACAAGCCTATGGCATGGCGGGGGTTGGCCCATCCGATGTGGATGCGCTGATGTGCTACGATAATTTCAGCCCCACTGTGCTATTCAGCCTTGAAGGACTTGGCTTCTGTAAGCAGGGCGAAGCCGGATCATTTGTTGAAGGCGGCACTCTCAAGCTAGGCGGCAAGCTGCCAACCAATACTGATGGCGGGCATTTATCAAATTCCTATATGCAGGGATGGGCATTGAATATCGAGGCTGTTCGGCAGATTCGCGGTGAATGCGGCGCGCGTCAGGTCAAGGATGCAGAGGTGGTACAATATTGTGGCGCCACGCCATGCTCACGTTCCATCATCTATACGCCAGGCTGAGAGGGAACCATGCAACAAGCAACACCTGCCAAGCCGCGCCCACGCATTGATACGCTCAGTCGCGGATTTTGGGAAAACGCTAAGCAGAAAAAGCTATCCGTGCAACGCTGCGATGATTGCGCCCATATCCATTTTCCCGGATCGCCAGTTTGCCCAAATTGCCTATCCGAGGCGCAGCAATGGGTGCCTGTCTCCGGCAAGGGGGAGGTGTTGTCCTGGGTTCGCTTCCACCGTGCCTATTGGGACGGGTTTCGCGCCGATCTTCCTTATATGGTTGCGCTGGTGCGGCTGGAAGAAGGGCCCCTGCTCATGAGCAGTGTCGTGAATGCGGGAGAGGGCGGCCCAAAAATTGGCGGCGCCTGCGAAGTGGTTTTTGAAGAAGTGGACGAAGAAGTTACCCTGCCCAAATTTCGCATGATAGGCTGAAGAAAAAAAGCAAAAATAGGAAGCGTCAGATGAAAAAATTCTTTAAAAAAGCCGCGGCTATTGCGGCAGTTTCGCTGGCACTTTCTTCAATGGCGCAAGCGCAGGTGCCCGCCGCAACGCGCGCCAATACGCTGAAGGTGGTGGTGCATGCGAATCTACAAATCCTTGATCCGGTATGGACTACGGCCTTTATTACCGGTCGGCATGCCTATCTGATTTATGACACGCTTTATGCTTCAAATTCGCGCTTCGAACCGAAGCCACAAATGGCGGAAGGGCATGAAGTTAGTGCGGATGGTCTGGTCTACCGGATCCACTTGCGTGAAGGTTTGCGTTTCCATGATGGCGCACCTGTGCGTGCGCAAGATGCGGTTGCATCCTTACGGCGCTGGATGGCGCGGGATGTCATGGGGCAGCAGATGGCTGCCGTTACCGCATCAGTCGAGGCTGTGGATGATCGCAGTTTTGAAATTCGCCTGAAGGAACGCTGGGGCATGGTGCTTGATGCACTGGCCAAGCCTTCCAACCCTGCCTTCATTATGCCGGAACGTGTGGCCCAAACGCCACCTAACACACAGGTTACGGACACAAATGGCTCAGGCCCATTTATCTTTGTTCGAGAGGAATGGCGCCCAGGCAACCGCGTCGTGTATCGACGCAATCCGGATTATGTGCCCCGTCAGGAACCTGCGGATTATCTTGCCGGTGGCAAGCGTGCTTTGGTGGAGCGCGTTGAATGGCTTTATATCCCGGACCAAAATACAGCTCTAGCGGCGCTGAATTCCGGCGAAATTGATTATTTTGAAGCGCCACCGCTTGATTTCATCGCCTCCCTCCAGCGTAATCGCAATATTCGAATTGTGGATATTGACGCGCTGGGCACCGCAGGTTTGATTCGGCCTAACCATCTCTATCCGCCCTTCAATGATGCCCGAGCGCGTCAGGCGCTCGCTCACCTGGTGCGGCAAGAAGATTTCATGCGGGTAGTTGTCGGCAACCCCGCGCTTTATTCAAAATTCTGTGGTTCCTTCTTCATGTGCGGTTCTGGTAACGGCACTGAGGTGGGCAGCGAACCATTCCGTGAGCCGAATGTGGAACGCGCGCGACAGTTATTCCGTGAAGCCGGCTATAACGGAGAGCCCATTGTCGTCCTGCAACCGACAGACCGGCCCCAATACAATGCGGCGACCATGGTGCTGATCCAGGCCATGCGACGCGCCGGCTTGAATGTAGATGTGCAGGCGATGGATTGGAGTACCGTGCTATCCCGCCGTGCCAGTCGCAATAACCCCTATCAAGGCGGCTATCATATCTTCCTGACCACGCATGGTGGTCCGACAACAGCCCTGCCGCCTTCCAACACTTGGTTTAATACGCGTTGTGATCTGGCAAATCCTGGCTGGGCTTGTGATGAAAAGCTAGTTGAACTCGTTGCCGATTGGTCGCGTGAAAGCGAAGCGTCAGTGCGTCGGCCCATTCTTGAGGCTATTCATCGACGCGCCTGGGAAGTGATTCCCTATATACCTTATGGACAATACACGCAGCCGGTTGCGGTGCGCGCGAATGTGCATGGTGTCTTGGCTGCCGGCATTCCTGTTTACTGGAATATTGAAAAGCGCTGACCCGAGAGGAGGCCCAGATGGGCTACTATATCGCGCGGCGTATTCTGGCCACCATTCCCGTCATGGGGGTGGTGGCGGTTATTGTCTTCCTGATGCTACGGCTCAGCCCAGGTGATCCGGCTGCGATCATTGCGGGTGATCATGCCACCAGCCAGGAAATCGCCGAAATCCGCGAGCATCTTGGGCTTGATCGGCCGCTTTTAGAGCAATTCTTGCGCTGGATTGGGCAACTTGCCAGCGGCGATTTTGGTGTCTCCATCTACATGGACCAGCCAGTGCTTGGTCTTATTATGGAACGAGTGGAGCCTACTCTGGCGCTTGCCATTTCCACTATGATTTTCGCCATCGCGCTTGCCGTACCACTCGGTGTCATTGCCGCCTGGCGCGCGGGTTCGTGGGTGGATCAGGCCATTATGGCGCTGTCGGTTCTGGCCTTTTCTGTCCCGGTATTCCTGATTGGTTATGGTCTGGTGATGGGCTTTTCGCTGGCCCTTGAGCTACTGCCTGTGCAGGGCTTCGTCAGTCTTTCCGAAGACCCTATCGCTTTTTTGCGCCATATCCTGCTGCCCACCGTGGCTCTTGGGCTAGTTTATACGGCGCTGCTGGCGCGTATTACCCGCGCCACCATGCTGGAAACCTTGAATGAGGATTACATCCGCACCGCCCGCGCCAAAGGCCTAGCAGAACCGCGCGTACTTATTTTGCATGCACTAAAGAATGCGTCCGTGCCGATTGTAACAACGATTGGCACAGGTTTGGCGCTGCTGATTGGTGGGGTTGTGGTAACGGAAAGCGTATTCGCCGTGCCAGGTATTGGCAGGCTCACCATTGATGCGGTGTTGCAGCGGGATTATCCAGTAATCCAAGGTGTTATTCTTGTCATCGCGGGGGTCTATGTGCTGGTCAATCTTACGATAGACCTCACCTATTCGCTACTTGATCCGAGGATAAGGTACTGATGTCCTCTACCCAAACCATCAGCACTGCTACGGAAGTTGCGAAAACTGCGGCACCGCGGCTAGGCCGCCTTGTTCGTATCCTACGCCGCCCTTTGCCAGCCATTGGTGCAGTTTTATTGCTAATGCTCATTATTCTTTCGATAGGCGCGCCTTGGATTACCGCCCAAGACCCTTTTGAGATGAATGTGGTGGACCGTCTGCAGTCCCCGAATGAAACCTATTTCTTTGGTACTGATGCTTTCGGGCGGGATATCTTCACACGTACGCTTTATGGGGGGCGTGTTTCGCTCGTCATAGGTGTTGCAGTGGCTTTGGCAAGCACGGTGATCGGGCTGATTATAGGGGTCATTGCCGGGTACTTTCGCTTGGCCGACGCTATTTTGATGCGCATCATGGATGGGCTGATGGCCATTCCAGGCATTCTGCTTGCTATCGGTCTGATGTCGCTTACACGCGCAAGCATGTGGGTGGTCATCATCGCCATAACCATCCCGGAAGTACCACGTGTGGTGCGGCTTGTGCGTTCGGTTGTGCTGACGGTGCGCGAACAAGTTTATATCCAAGCCGCTGGCGCCATTGGCACGCGCTTCCCGCGCCTTATGCTGAAGCATATTCTGCCCAATACTTTCGCGCCGCTAATTGTGCAGGCCACCTATATCGCCGCTTCCGCAGTGCTGATTGAAAGCTATCTGAGCTTCCTCGGTGTAGGCACGCCACCAGAAATTCCTTCCTGGGGCAATATCATCGCGGAAGGGCGGCTTTATGTGCAAATCGCTTTTTGGAACATCCTTTTCCCCAGCATTTTCCTCGCGCTGATGGTGCTTTCCATCAATGTTTTGGGTGACGGCTTGCGTGACATGCTGGACCCGCGCCTCGCACGGAGGATTTGATGGAAAGCGAGGCCATCCTGCGCGTCGAAGGACTTCGCACCGAATTCAATACGGGTGATGGCCCACCGACAGTTGCCGTGCGGGATCTGTCCTTTCACGTCAATCGTGGCGAAACGCTCTGCATTGTTGGTGAATCCGGCTGCGGCAAAAGCTTGACGGCGCTTTCAGTCCTACGCTTATTGCCGCGTCCCTACGGGCGGATTGGTGCCGGGCGCATTCTGCTTGATGGGCAGAATCTGGTTGACTTGGCAGAAGCCGAAATTCGCGCCGTGCGCGGCCGCGCTATTTCCATGATTTTCCAGGAACCGATGACGAGCCTGAACCCTGTGCTCAATATTGGTCGCCAGATTGCGGAAACGGTCATGGTCCATGAAGGCCTGACCTGGCAAGCCTGCCTGGATCGCGCGCTTGAAATGCTGCGTCAGGTGCGTATCCCAGAACCGGAACGCCGTTTGCACGAATACCCGCATCAGCTTTCCGGCGGCATGCGCCAGCGTGTGATGATTGCCATGGCCTTGGCGTGCAGACCGCGCGTGTTATTAGCCGATGAGCCAACCACGGCGCTTGATGTCACCATCCAGGCGCAAATCCTAGGCCTGATCAAGGAATTGCAACAAGAAACCGGCACAGCGGTTGTCCTCATCACGCATGATCTGGGTGTGGTGGCCGAAATGGCTGACCGCGTCTTGGTCATGTATGCCGGCAGCAAGGTTGAAGAAGGCTCAGCCGAGGAAATTTTTGATTCTCCAAGCCATCCCTATACGCGCGGTCTGATGGGCGCGATGCCGCATCTTGGTGGCGGCCATGGCACCAGGCTGAACGAGATCCCGGGCGTAGTTCCCGCCCTGAACGCGCGCCCTTCCGGTTGCGCCTTCGCGCCGCGTTGTGGCCTTGCAACAGATAGATGTCGCACCGCAGCGCCGGAACTCAAACGTATCGGTGGAAGCCATACGGTCGCTTGCTGGGAAGTTGCGGCGGAGGCCACGGCATGACCACACCGCCCCCCGTTCTTGAAGTGCAAGATCTGGTCAAGCATTACAGCGTTGGCGGCGGCTTCTTTGGCCATGGGCGCCAGCAATTGAAGGCAGTGGATCGGATTTCCTTCAGCATCGGGGAAAGGGAAACCCTCGGCCTCGTGGGCGAAAGCGGCTGCGGCAAATCCACCGTCGGCAAGGCGGTACTGCGCCTGGTTGAACCCACCTCAGGCCGCGTTGCCTTGCAGGGAGAGGAGATCACAGGGCTTGATAGCGCATCATTGTTGCAACGTCGCAAGCGGATGCAGGTCATTTTCCAAGACCCCTATTCGTCGCTCAATCCACGCATGACCGCCGGTGAGATTGTGCAGGAACCCCTGATTAATTTCGGCGTTGGCAACCGTGCGGAACAGCAGGAACGTGTCGCGGCATTATTCGCGCGCGTTGGCCTGCGGCCTGATCAGCGTGCGAATTACCCGCATGAATTTTCCGGCGGCCAGCGGCAACGCTTGGGCATTGCGCGCGCGTTAGCTTTGGGTCCGAATTTGATCATCGGCGACGAACCGGTATCCGCCTTGGATGTTTCCGTGCAGGCGCAAGTCATCAATCTGATGATGGATCTTCAGCAGGAATTTGGCCTTAGTTACCTCTTTATCGCGCATGATCTTGGCGTGGTGGAACATATCAGCCATCGCGTCGCGGTCATGTATCTGGGCAAGATTGTTGAAATCGCGCCGCGTGAGGCTTTGTTCAAGGCACCGCGCCATCCCTATACGGAAGCCTTGCTCGCGGCGGTGCCGGTGGCGCATCCACGTGCGCGGCGGTCCCGGGTTGTGCTCAAAGGGGATGTGCCAAGCCCTATCAATCCGCCCTCAGGCTGCCGTTTTCACACGCGCTGCCCGATCGCGGTGTCACGATGCAGACAGGAAGAACCCGCCATGGTGGTGGACGCCAACGGCCATGGCGTTGCCTGTCACCTCAGGGCGGCGCCTGCCTGAAATTGCAATCAAGACATGGAAAGAAAGCGAAGCGTGCCGCGACCACAGGGCGACAAGCCCGGTAGGGTCGGCATGCCCAAGGTGAAGCTGGCCAAGGTGGCTAAAGCCGCCGACGTTACCGCCGGGACGGTTTCGCGCGTGCTGAATAATTCGATCATTGTCAGCGGTCCTTTGTGTGAAAAAGCGGAAGAAGCAGCGCAAAAGCTTGGCTATCTGGCTGACGGCGTGGCACGGGCGCTGGCGTCTCGGCGGTCCCGCGCCTTGGGGGCGGTGGTTCCCAACCTGTCCAACACCAATTTTTTCGCCATGATTGAGGCGTTTCAGCAACGCCTTCAACCGCACGGCTATACTAGGCTCCGCATCCCCAAGCGCGCCTTTGATGCCGTGGCGGCTGATAATTTTTTGGCGCGCATCCATGGGCATGAATTTATTATCCCCGATGAATTTCCGTTGGAATTGATGGTGCGTGAACCAACTGCCCAACCATGCGTAAGCCGTAACAAGGACAAGGACAAATAAGCATGTCTTCGCATACCGCACCGTTGCCGCGTGAACAGGCGGCGCATCTTCCTGGCATGCTTGAAGGGCTGCGCGTGGTGGAATGGGCGGATGAGACCGCCGAATATGTCGGTATGCTCTTGGCCGGCTTGGGCGCAGACGTTATCAAGGTAGAACCGCCATCTGGTTCACCCACCCGCCAGATTGGCCCGTTTCTTGACGACAAGCCCGGCACCGAACGGTCATTGCATTTCTGGGGCTATAATCGCGGCAAATCCTCTGTGGTGATCGATCTGGAAACGCCCGAAGGGAAGGATCAGTTTCGGCGACTGATCGCGAGTGCCGATATCTATCTCGATGCCAGCAAGGGCGCCGCGGTGGCCGCACTTGGAATGGGGGCCAAGGATATCGCCGCGCAATTTCCCGGCCTTATCGCAGCGCGCATGACGCCCTTCGGTGATGAGGGACCCTGGAAGGATCACAAGGCTTCGGACCTGATCCACCTTGCGCTCGGCGGCATTATGATGAATTGCGGGTATGATCCAAATCCCGCCAAGCACTACGATCTGCCGCCCATCGCGCCGCAGCTTTGGCACGCCTATCACATCGCTGGCGATCAGATGGTGGTTGGCGTTCTGGCCGCGTTGATCCATCGCCTGCATACGGGTGAAGGGCAGGATTTGAGTGTTGCAATCCATGAGGCAGTTTCGAAAAACACCGAATTGGACGTGATGTCCTGGGTGATGCGGCGCGCGCCGCTATTCCGCCAGACTTGCCGACACGCGATTGAAAAGCCAACCCATGTGCCAAGCATTGGCCATACCAAGGATGGGCGTTGGTATATCGCCGCCGGGGTTTCGGTGCGGGATCAGACGAATCTTGTGCCCTTCCTCAATGGCTATGGCATGGCGGCGGATTTGCAGGAACCAAGCAAGGAAGCGGATACCAAGGCGCGCAATATTCCAGGTTCCGGCGCAGATGATGAAAAGAAATCGCACATGATGGAAATCACGCAGCGATTCATCCGATCCTTCCGGTATGAAGATATGCCGTGGCGTGAAGCGCAGGCCGCCGGCCTGTTATGGGCGCCCCTGCGCAAGCCGCATGAAAACGTGCTGGATGATCATTGGCGCTTGCGCGGCACCTTCGCTGAGGTCGAGCATCCTGAACAGGGCCGCGCCTATCATTATCCAGTCAGCCGTTGGCTTTCGACAGAAACAAGCTGGAAGGCCGGGCGCCGCGCGCCTTTGCTTGGCGAACACACAGAAGCCGTACTTGGCAAGCTGAAGCCACGCGCGGCGCTGACACAACCGGCAAGGCCTCGCCAGGCCGTGCCACCAAAGCTTTCACCACATGGCACGGCATTTCCGCTGCAAGGCGTGCGTATTTTCGATTTCTCCTGGTTTTTAGCCTCGGCGGGCGGCACGCGCTTCGCGGCGGCGCTTGGCGCCGATGTCATCAAGGTTGAATGGAAGGATAATCCCGATACGCGCCTTGCCGCCATGGCACCCATCGGTGGCCGCGCAGCGCGTGATGCCGCAACAGCACCGCTGAAAGGCGTGACTGATTCTGATATGGGCGGACAGTTCAACAATAAGAATTCGGGGAAAAGCGGCATATCGCTGAATATTCGTCATCCCAAGGGTATGGAAATCGCGCGGCGACTGATTGCCATGTCTGATGTGGTGGCCGAGGGTTTTTCGCCCGGCGTCTTGCAGCGCCTTGGCCTTGGTTATGATGTGCTGCAATCGCTCCGGCCCGATATAATTTATGTGCAGCAATCCGGCATGGGTGGCGTTGGCACTTACGGGCGTTTCCGCACCATCGGGCCGGTTGCCGCCGCCTTCGCCGGTACTTCGGAAATGTCCGGTCTGCCGGAACCCGCGATGCCTGCCGGCTGGGGTTATTCCTTCCTGGATTGGATTGGCGCCTATAGCTTCGCCACCGCCATCATGGGGGCGCTTTTCCATCGCGATCGCACCGGCAAGGGACAGTGGATTGATAGTTCGCAGTGCGAATCTGGCATTTTCCTGAAGCCCGTCCCGGTGCTTGATTGGTCCGCGCACGGGCGCATCTGGAATCGCATCGGCAATCGTTCACCCTATAAGCCGGCGGCGCCGCATGGCGCCTATCGTTGTGCGGGTGAGGACTGCTGGATTGCGATTGCCGCGTTTGATGAGGCTGAATGGCAGGCGCTCGCGCACGTCGCGGCGCGCTCCGCCTGGCTAACGGATCCGCGTTTCGCCACGCTGGAAAAGCGGCTTCAGAATCAGGATGCGCTTGATGCGGCAATCACGGCATGGACGCAGGATCAGGACGCCTACGCTTGCATGACCGCGCTTCAAGCGGCGGGTGTTCCCGCTGGCGTGTGCCAAACCGCCGAAGACCGCTATGATTATGATCCGCAATTGAAGGCGCTGTCTTGGCTGACGGAAGTGAATGGCACCAAAATCGGTCGCTGGCCAGTCACGGAAATGCCCGCCAAGCTTTCGGCGACACCTCCCTATAGCGGCGGTATCATTGATCGTGGTGCCCCAGGTTATGGCGAGGATAATGCGCGCATCCTTGGCGATTTGCTTGGCTATTCCTCCGCGCAGGTTGCTGCCCTGGCGGAAGAAGGGGTGATCTGAAACAATGCTGCAAGGTGCAGGATGGGATCAGGATCTGGTCTTTATCGGCGATATTCATCGCCAATGGCGTTATGTGGCCGAAGGTCTCGCCAAATCGGCACGCAGGCCACGCGTGGCGGTGCTTTTGGGTGATATGGAATGCGACAAGCCGCTTGATATCGGCGCCGCGCCGCTGCTGGATGCGGGGATCGAAGTCTATTGGATTTGGGGCAATCATGATTATGATGGCGGCCCGGAAATGTGGTCCAATCTGGTGGATCACGAACGCAATCCGCTGACGCGCCATGGCGTTTTGAATGCGCGCGTGACGGAAATTGGTGGCCTTAGAATCGCGGGCCTTGGCGGCACGTTTCGCCGCCGCGTTTGGGAACCGCCCGAAACCCCCAGGCTGCAAGCACGCGACGAATTGCATGAGGATATGAAAAGCCTCGGGCCGGATTGGACTAAGGAACAGCGGCGCTCAATGGCCGAAGCACTCGCCGCCATGGCGATCTGGCCAGAAGATGTTGAAGCGCTGGCGTCGCAGCGCGCCGATGTGTTGGTGACGCATGAAGCGCCATCCAGCCATCCGCAGGGCGTTTCTTTCATTGATGCACTCGCACGCAAGATGGGCGTGCGCCTGGTGATTCATGGTCATCACCATGTTTGTTATCGCGCGCGTGCCGAAGATGGCTTGCAGGTGCAAGGTGTCGGCGCCGCCTGGGGCATTGGGCTTGATGGCCGGCCATGGTGGCCTGGTGAGGCAAATCGCTGGTTGGGCAATGCGCCATCGGGCTGGGCGCATCTTTAAGGATAAGGCAGATGCAGATTACCGATTTGGCCGGAAAGGCCGTGCTGGTCACGGGCGCTTCAACGGGCATCGGCGCTGCGGTCGCCAAAGGCTTCGCGGCGCAGGGCGCGCGGGTTGCGGTACATTACAATGCAAGTGCGACGCAGGCAGAAAAGATCGTCGAGGAAATTCGCGCTGCCGGCGGAAAGGCGCTGGCGCTGCGCGCAGATGTCCGTTCCGTAGAAGCCTGCCGCGATCTGGTGGCGCAAGCGCGGCAACAACTCGGTGCGCTGGATGTGCTGGTGAATAATGCAGGCGGTGTCGTGAAGCGGCACCCGCTCCATGAAATTGATGATTCGCTTTATAATGATATTGTGAATTTGAATGCGCGTTCCGTCTTTGCCTGTTCGCGCGCCGCGATCCCGATGATGCAGGCACAGGGTGGCGGTGCGATCATTTCCACTACATCGCTCGCGGCGCGCAGCGGGGGCGGCAGCAAGTCAACGCTGTACGCGGCGTCCAAGGCCTTCGTGTCCACCTTCACGCGCGGCTTGGCGAAAGAAGTCGCGCGCTATGGCATTCGCGTTAATGCCGTGGCACCCGGCGTTATCGGTAAGCCGGACAAGCTGAAGACCACGCCAGCGCATCAGCTTGAAGCTTCCATTCGCCTAACGCCGATGCGGCGTATTGGTACAGTTGATGAATGCGTTGGCGCTTATTTATTTTTGGCGTCAATAGAAATGGCTGGCTTTATTACTGGACAGGTGGTCGAGGTGAATGGCGGCTTGCAGATGCCGTGACTGATACGGCAAGTTGTCGCAGCGCGTATGCCCAGGTGAGTAAAACCAATTTTCACTATCTGTGATCATAATATGAAGGACGGTCTCTGTCATAACTTATCTGTATAAGTTTCGACTTAATCTGACGTTCTTTTGATCTGGCGTGGTGGATTTCCGCCGGATCGAGACTGTCAGGCGATGCTTGTTAGGCTGGCATTGTCATATTCTGTTGTTCGTGTGCCGTTTGCTTGCTACCCAGAAAGGTCTGCATCGGCGTCTTGCCAAAGCACCAACGCTCCTAATGAGTTCGCGCTTCATTATACTGTTGCACACAGTCGTCAAGGTCGGCCTGCAGTTCGTCAATGCTACGGTAGACCTTTCTGCGAAAGGCGATGCGGTAGAATTTATCAAGCAGGATTTTGTGGAAACGCTCGTAGATGCCATTCGTCTGGGGGTTACGCGCTTTTGTCTGCGTGTGGTCGATATTCTTGACGTGCCCCCCTGAATGTATCCACTCAGACGGCGAGTCCTCTGCTTTGATGGCTGATGGTTGAGGTTATGGCAACGGGGATGGGGGCATGCCCCCATCCCCGTTGACCGGCGATCTCGG
>JBEDHL010000107.1:0-2897 GCA_041174145.1 Pseudomonadota bacterium | reverse complement strand
TGAATGACACAGGCTGCCATCGAAACCCCTGCCGCCCTGCCCGCAAGGCGCCGCAGCCCTGCATGGGCTTGGGGTTCCTTGCTGGTCGCTTGCGCCATGGCCACGCCCATTCTGGCCGTGCTGGCGACTGCAACGGCCCCTGGCGGAGAGGTCTGGCGGCATATTGTAGCGACAACCCTGCCCGCCATGCTGGCCAATTCCGCGCTGCTGGCGCTGCTGGTCACGCTTCTGGCGGGCAGTGCGGGGGCGGTGGCGGCGTGGCTGGTGGTGGCCTGCGAATTTCGCGGCCGGCGGGTTTTGGAAGTGGCGCTGCTGCTGCCCATCGCCATGCCGGCCTATCTGTGCGGCTATGTCTATACTTGGCTGCTGGATGTGGCAGGGCCGGTGCAAACCACGCTGCGCCAGATGACGGGGCTTTCCTTCGGGCAATATTGGTTCCCGGAAATCCGCAGCCTTCCCGGCGCCGCCCTTATGCTGGCGATGGTGCTTTACCCTTATGTTTATATGCTGTGCCGCGCGGCGTTTTTGCAGCAAAGCGTTTGTTTGATTGAAGCATCGCGCACGCTGGGCCACGGGCTTTCGCGCAGCTTCTTGCATGTGGCGCTGCCCTTGGCGCGGCCGGCCTTGGCCGCTGGCATTGCACTCGCCTTGATGGAAACGCTGGCGGATTTCGGCACGGTGCAGCATTTCGCGGTGCGCAGCTTCACCACCGGCATTTATGAGGCGTGGTTCGGCATGGATAACCGCCCGGCGGCGGCGCAGCTTGCTGTGGCCTTGCTGGGCTGTGTCGGCCTTTTGCTGGCGTTAGAGCATTTTTCGCGCGGCGGGCGGCGCTTTCATCCAACCACCACACGCCACCCTGCCTTGCGCCCGGTACGCCTGACGGGATGGCGGGAAGCGGCCGCTTGGCTTGCTTGCGGCCTGCCGCTGCTGATCGGCTTTATCATTCCGGCAGGTGCTTTGCTGTGGCTGATGGTGCTGGCGGGCGACCCGTTCAGCCCGGCGCGCTATTTGCCCTTTGCGCGCAATTCGCTGGTGCTTTCGGGCGTGACTGCCGTGCTGGCGGTGCTTCTCGCCGCCGGCATGGCCTGGGCAGCGCGGCTTTATCCTTCCCCGGCGCGCAGCATTGCCAATCGGGTGGCATCGCTTGGCTATGCGCTGCCCGGTTCGGTGATTGCGGTCGGCGTGCTGGTGCCTTTTGGGTTGTTCGACAATGCGCTCGATTCCTGGTTGCGGGCGCGGTTTGGCGTTTCATCGGGGCTATTGCTGTCCGGCACCATGGCGGCACTGGTTTTCGCCTATCTGGTGCGGTTTCTGGCGGTGGCGCTTTCCACGGTGGAATCGGGGCTCGCGCGGCTCAAGCCATCCTATACGGATGCGGCGCGCGTTCTTGGTCGGCGCCCGGGTCAAGCGGTGCGCGAAGTTGAAGTGCCACTCGCCCGCGGAGCGCTCCTCACCGCCGGGCTTTTGGTCTTTGTGGATACGATGAAGGAATTGCCCGCGACGCTTATCGTGCGGCCCTTTGACCTCGATACGCTCGCGGTGCGGGTTTACAACCTGGCGTCGGATGAAAGGCTGGCGGAAGCTTCAACCGCCGCCATGCTGATTGTGCTGGTGGGGCTTTTGCCCGTGGCTGCACTCACGCGCATGATGCGGCGGGAATAGAACTGGCCCGCAACGCGAGCCAGTTTTCGTGAGTAACCTTAGCGCCAGCCGGCGCGCTGCATGATGCGCAGCGCTTCAGGCGCCAGCGCGCCATAACGCTGCGCATTCAATTGATCGGCGCGGAAACTACCAAGCGCGGTCAGCGCCGGATGCGCAGCCACCCCCGCCACCACGGGATATTCGAAATTGCCATTGGCGAATAATTCCTGCGCCCGCTGACTTGAAAGGTATTCAATGAAGCGCAGCGCACTGGCCTGATTGGCCGAAGACCGAACAACCCCGGCGCCCGAGACATTCACATGCGTGCCGCGATCCCCTGCGCCCTGATTGGGGAAGATCACGCCAATCCGGTCATACAGCGCCTTTTCTTGTGCATTGGTTGAGGCACCAAAGCGCGCCAGATAGTAGGTGTTGGCGATGGCAATGCGCCCCACGCCTGCGGCCACCGCCTGGAATTGTGGCGTATCGCCGCCCTGGGGCGGGCGCGCCATATTCGCCACCACGCCGCGCGCCCAGGCTTCGGCCGCTTCCGCGCCATTGGCCAGCAGAATGCTTGCCATGAGCGAGGTATTATAAGGATGCGCCGCGGCCCTGATCAGGATTTGGCCGCGATAGGCAGGCAGCGCCAGATCCTCATACCGCGCCAGGCCTTCGGGGGCGCCTTTTTGCTTGTCATACATGATCACGCGCGCGCGGCTGGAAAGCCCATACCACTGCCCATCGGCGGCGCGGAGATGCGCGGGGATGCGCGCCTGCAGGGTTTCGCTGCGGGTTGCAGCCAGAATGCCCGCTTCCACCGCGCGGGCAAGCTTGGCCGCATCCACCGTCAGCAGCACATCGGCGGGGCTATTCGCCCCTTCGGATTGGATGCGCGCAATCAACTGATCCGCATCACCTTCAATCAGGCGAATGCGAATGCCGGATTCCGCCGTGAAGCCCTCATATAGCGCGCGATCCGTATCATAATGGCGCGAGGAATAGAGATTGAGCGCACGTTCCTGCGCCGCGACCAGGGTGGGCGCAGCAAGCGGTGCGGCGAAGGGCAGGGCAAGCAGGGAACGGCGACGCATGGAGTAAGTTTGCATAGGGTCCTCGAAGCATAAGCGCGGGTTGCAGTTACTGGATACTGCAAATGCGACTGATTCTCAAAATTAAAAATACGTCATTCTTAGCGCTTACACTCCCCGCTTCACTGGCTCTTTCAGGCCAAGACTCATTTCCTTTCTGGGGCT
>JBEDHL010000106.1:0-21749 GCA_041174145.1 Pseudomonadota bacterium | reverse complement strand
GCACCAGGGCGTGGATTTTGTCTATAGGTCTAGAAAAGTGACATGACCCAGACAAAAACCCCCTCCCCCACGACACAACGGCAAGGCTGGATGGCCATCCTCGCGCGCGCCTCGGCCGAGGAACTCTCGGCCAGGCTTGCAGCCCTTGGCCCCTTGCCGGAAGCCGAAACACTGCGCGCGCCAGAGACCGGCCTTGTCATGGTGCGTGGCCGCGCCGGCGGTGATGGTGATGCCTTCAATCTTGGCGAAATGACCGTAACGCGCTGTGCGGTTCGCCTCGGCGCCCATATCGGCCATGCCTATATTGCTGGCCGTGATCACTCCAAGGCCAGGCTTGCAGCGCTGCTGGATGCGGCCTTGCAAGACCAGGCGCTGCAACCCGCGCTGCTGCAAAGCATTATTGAACCGCTTGCCGCCGCGCAACAAGCGGCACGCGCCGTTGAAGCGCGGAAGGCCGCCGCCACGCGCGTTGATTTCTTCACCATGGCGACCATGCGATGAACCAGTTGAGCCCCGGCTTCGCCGATCCCGTTCTGGATGCGCAGGCATGCTTCCGCGCGATTCTGGAAGCCATGAGCCGCCCTGGCCGAATTCAGCGCATCGCGGCACACATCACGCCACCCACCCCGCTTTGCACCGCCGCCGGCGCAGCACTGCTGAGCCTAGCCGATGCCGATACGCCGCTTTGGCTGGACACTGATGAAGCCGTGGCCGCATGGCTGCGCTTTCATTGTGGCGCGCCCATCACGGGCGATATCGGCGCCGCGCGCTTCGTCCTTGCTTGCGTTAACGCCCCGTCCCTTGAAGCGCTTGATATCGGCACGGATGAAGACCCGCAGCTTGGCGCCACACTCATCCTGCAAGTGGCCGGGCTGATTGCTGATGAGGGTTGGCGCCTGACGGGACCAGGCATTCAGCATGAACATCGCCTGCGCGTGCTGGGGGCGCCCGCGGATTTCGTCTCGGCATGGGCGCGCAACCAAGCGCTGTTTCCGCGCGGCGTGGATGTGTTGCTTTGCGCTGGGGATAACATCGCAGCGCTACCGCGCAGCGTCATGATTGCGGAGGGCTGATCATGTATGTCGCAGTCAAAGGCGGCGAAAAGGCCATCAGCGCTGCCCATGCCTGGTTGGATGAAACTAGGCGTGGCGATACGGCGCTGCCGGAACTCAGCGTCGCGCAAATCGAACAGCAAATGGCGCTTGCCGTTGATCGTGTGATGGCGGAAGGTTCCTGCCATGATCGCTTTCTTGCCGCACTCGCCATCAAACAGGCGAAGGGCGATTTGATTGAGGCCGCGTTTCTGCTGCGCGCCTATCGCACCACCCTGCCCCGCTTTGGCGCTTCGTTGCCGCTTGAGACCAGCCGTATGCGGCTCCGCCGGCGCATCAGCGCCACCTATAAGGATTTGCCGGGTGGGCAGGTTTTGGGGCCGACTTTCGATTATACGCATCGCCTGCTTGATTTCGCCCTAGCTGCCGAAGGGCGGGACGCGCCCGCAACGCCGGAAGCCCCCGCTGATCTGGCTGAAACCCCGCGCGTGACGGAAATCCTGGCGCGTGAGGGGCTGATGCAGCGCGAAGCGCTGAACGAGGCAGAGCCTGGTGATTTGACCCGTGAGCCACTCAGCTTCCCTGCGCCGCGCCCGGTGCGCTTGCAAAACCTGGCGCGTGGTGATGAGGGGTTTTTGCTGGCACTCGGTTATTCCACGCAGCGCGGCTATGGCAATGCGCATCCCTTTGTGGGTGAAATCCGCGTCGGCCATATTGGCGTTGAAATCACCCCGCCGGAACTCGGTTTTGCCATTGATATCGGCGATATCGGCATCACCGAATGCCAGATGGTCAATCAATTCAAGGGCAGCCGGACGGAACCCGCGCAATTCACCCGCGGCTATGGGCTGGTATTCGGCCATGGAGAGCGGCGCGCCATGTCCATGGCGCTGGTGGATCGCGGCTTGCGCGCACGCGAATTGGGTGAAGAAGCGGATGCGCCCGCGCAGCAGGAAGAATTTGTGCTGTATCATTCGGACAATATCGAAGCCACCGGCTTTGTGGAGCATTTGAAGCTGCCGCATTACGTGGATTTCCAAAGCGAATTGGAAAATCTACGCACCATTCGCCGAACCGCCGAAGCCGAACAGCGGGAGGCCGCGGAATGACCGAAGCCGGCTACAACTTCGCCTATCTGGATGAGGCGACAAAGCGCATGATCCGCCGCGCCATATTGAAGGCCGTCGCGATCCCTGGCCACCAAATCCCCTTCGGTGCGCGTGAAATGCCACTGCCTTATGGTTGGGGCACAGGCGGCATTCAGGTAACGGCCTCCATCCTAGGCCCCGCCGATGTTCTGAAGGTGATTGACCAGGGCGCGGATGATACGACGAATGCGGTTTCCATCCGCCGCTTCTTCACCCGCGTTGCCGGCATTGCCACCACGGATGCAACTGGTGAGGCGAGCATTATTCAGACGCGCCATCGCATTCCGGAAAAGCCACTCACGGAAAATCAAATCCTGGTCTATCAGGTGCCGCAGCCCGAGCCCTTGTTTAGGCTAGAACCGCATCGTGCCGAAACCCGGCGTTTGCATGCTCTGGCCGATTACGGGCTGATGCATGTCAGGCTTTATGAGGATATCGCGCGGCTTGGCCATATCGCTAAGGCCTATGATTACCCCGTGATGGTAAATGAACGGTACCTGATGTCGCCTTCCCCCATCCCTGCTTTCGACAATCCGAAGATGCACCAGATGGCGGCCTTGCAGCTTTTCGGCGCCGGGCGGGAAAAGCGTATCTATGCCGTGCCACCCTATACGCCGGTCCGCAGCCTGGATTTTGAAGACCATCCCTTCCGACCCATTCGCGCGCCGCAGGCTTGCGCCATTTGCGGCAGCAAGACCAGCTATTTAGATGAGCTTGTGACCGATGACGCTGGCGGACGCGCCTTCATCTGTTCCGATACGGATTACTGCCAGGAAAGGCAGGCAGCACCGAAGGCGGCAGCAGAATGAAAACGCTGCTTGAAGCCAAGGCGCTGCGCCTCAATTTCGGTGCCATTGCCGCACTTGACGATGTTTCGCTTGATGTCACCGCTGGCGAAGTGGTCGCGATTGTCGGGGAAAGCGGTTCGGGCAAAACGACGCTACTGCGCGTATTGGCTGGCCAAATGGCGCCGGATGCGGGTGCCGTGCAATACCTTGGCCGCGATGTGCTTGGCATGACGGAAGCTGAACGCCGCCGCCTGATGCGCCTTGATTGGGGCTTTGTGCATCAGAACCCGCGCGACGGGCTGCGTATGGGTGTTTCCGCCGGCGGGAATGTCGGGGAAAGGCTCATGGCACTCGGCGCGCGGCATTACGGCAATATCCGTGATGAGGCTAAGGCCTGGCTGCAACGCGTGGAAATAGACGCCGGGCGCATTGATGATCTGCCACGGCATTTTTCCGGCGGCATGCAGCAGCGCCTACAAATCGCGCGCACGCTCGTCACACGCCCCAAGCTGGTTTTCATGGATGAACCAACGGGCGGTTTAGATGTTTCGGTCCAGGCGCGCTTGCTGGATTTAATTCGCGCGCTGGTGCGTGAATTGGGGCTTTCCGTGCTGATTGTGACGCATGATATCGCCGCGGCGCGCCTGCTCGCGGACCGTATTCTGGTAATGCGGCGCGGCCAGGTAGTGGAACAGGGGCTGACGGATCGCGTGCTGGATGATCCGCAGCACCCGTATACGCAGCTTCTTGTTTCTTCGGTGCTGGCGGCATGAGCATTCTTCTGCGCACAGAAGGCCTTTCCAAGGCCTTCACGCTTCATCTGCAAGGTGGCACGCGCATTCCCGTGCTGGGCCAGGTTGATCTTGCCGTAAGCGCCGGCGAATGCGTGGCGCTCTCCGGCCCCTCCGGCGCGGGCAAATCCACCCTTATGCGCTGCCTTTACGGCAATTACGGCGCCGGTGCTGGGCGCATTCTGCTGGCGCATCGGGGGGAAGAACTCGACCTTGCCAGCGCTGATCCGCGCGCCGTGATTGAAGCGCGGCGCCAGACCATTGGTTATGTTTCGCAATTCCTCCGCGTCATTCCCCGCGTCAGCACGCGTGACATTGTGGCGGATCCCATGATGGCGCGCGGCATGGCGCGTGAAGACGCCTTGGTCCGCGCATCCGCCTTGCTTGACCGGTTGAACCTGCCGGAACGCTTGCATGGCTTGCCGCCCGCAACCTTCTCGGGCGGGGAACAGCAGCGTGTGAACCTCGCCCGCGGCTTTGGCCCGCGCTATCCGGTGCTGCTGCTTGATGAACCCACGGCCAGCCTGGATGCGGGCAATCGGGCCATCGTCATTGGCTTGATCCATGAAGCGAAGCAGGCCGGCACCGCCATAGTTGGCATTTTCCATGATGCGGAAGTGCGCGAAGCCGTGGCGGATCGTGTTTTCACTGTTGAACCCATGCAGGATGCCGCATGACCGCTGAGACCATTCTGACCAATGCCCTGCTTGTTCTGCCGGATGCGGTGCTACCTGGCACAATTATCCTGCGCGATGGGTTGATTGCAGAAATCCAGCCCGGCCGCAGCCAGGCAGCCAGCGCGCTTGACCTTGAAGGTGATCATCTGATCCCCGGCATTGTTGATGTGCATACCGATAATCTGGAACGCCAAGTGCTGCCACGGGCCAATGCGCGCTGGCCATCGCGTTCGGCGATGATCGCCCATGATGCGCAATGTGTTGCCGCTGGTGTCACCACCATCCTGGATGCGCTCTGCCTGGGTGACCTTGGGTTTGACACCGAACGAGGCCAGACCTTTTTGGACGGCGTGCGTGACCTTGATGAGCTTGCCGATAAAGGCGCCCTGAAGGGCGAGCATTTCCTGCATCTGCGCTGCGAATTGCCGGCGCGCGATATGCCGCCCGCACTTGAACCTGTGGCAGACCATCCGCGCGTGGTAATGGTAAGCCTGATGGATCATTCCCCAGGCGTTGGGCAATATCGCGATCTTGTGCGCTACGCCGCCATGCGCAAGCGCCAGACGCAATGGACAGACGCGCAGGTACAGGCACGGATTGACAGTTTGCTCGCGCAGCGGGCGGAGCTGCGCGAAAAGCAGCGTACCTGGCTTTTGGATCGCATTCGCCATCGTAACCTGCCGCTGGCATCCCATGATGATGACACGCCATCCGAAATGGCACGCAACTTGGCCGATGGCATCACCATTTCTGAATTCCCTGTCACCATGGAAGCCGCGCGTGCGGCGCGCGACCTGAAGGTGGAAGTGATTGCCGGTGCGCCCAATATCGTGCGCGGCGGCAGCCATTCCGGCAATGTCGCCGCCGCTGATCTGGTACGCGAAGGCCTCGCCCATGCTTTCGCTTCGGATTACGTGCCGGCATCCATGCTGGAAGCCGCTTGGCGCGCTATGGATGCGGGTGGAATTACCCTACCGCAGGCGATTGCCATGGTGGCGGATACGCCCGCGCGCATGGCACGGCTTACGGATCGTGGGCGGCTGGCAGCAGGGATGAAGGCCGATCTGGTACGCGTGCGCAGCATTGGCGATATGCCACTGGTGCGTGGTGTTTGGCGGGCCGGGGAACGGATTGCGTGACCCCCTATCGCATCGCGCTTTACTACGCGCCTGCCTTTGACGACCCCCTGCATCAGCGCGCTTCCGCCTGGCTTGGCCGTGACGCCGCAACCGGGGCGGCCTTACCTCAAGACGCGATTGCGGGTGTTGATATTGCCGAAGTCACCGCCGATGCGCGCGGCTATGGCTTTCACGCCACGCTGAAGCCGCCCTTTCGCCTGCAAGGCGATGTCCGGGCGGCGCTGGATACAGCGCAGATTTTCGCCGCGCGCACCGCGCCCTTTGCCCTGCCGCCCTTGCAGGTGACCGATCTGGATGGCTTCCTGGCGCTGCGTGAATCCCAACCCTGCCCGGCACTGCAAGCACTAGCCGATGGCGCCGTCACCGCGCTTGATGCGCATCGCGCGGCCGCGACCGAAGCTGAGATCGCCCGCCGTAAGCCAGAAAAACTTAGCCCGCGCCAGCGCGAATATCTTGCGGCCTGGGGCTACCCTTACGTCTTTGCCGAATGGCGCTTTCACATGACGCTGACGCGGCGCCTGACGCCTGCTGAAAAATCCATCATCCTGCCAGCCGTCACTGAAGCGCTTGGCGATGCGCCCGCTGCCGTGCGCACGGTCACGGATATTTGCATCTTCGCCCAAGCCAAGCCGGGGGCGCCTTTCACAATCCTTGAGCGTCTGAAGCTGCGCGGTTGAGCGCGGCAAGCACCCTCGCCATCCCCTCCGCCACATCAGCATCATTTGAAACGCTCTCCACATCCAGCCCCGCCGGCAGGGTCACTTCGCGCTTAAGGCGCGCGGCGATATCGGCTGGCGCTTCGCGTCCCCGGGCCGCCAACCGCTTGGCCAAAACCTCAATCGGCGCGGTGATTTGCAGCACGCGCAAGCGGTAGCGCTCCCCCGCTTCCGCCAGCACCGCGCGGGAGAGATTGGCGATTACGACGCGCCGCGCGGCCAAATCCGCTTCAATATCGCGCGGAATACCATAGCTGAGCCCATGCGCTTCCCAGAAAAGCGCAAAACCGCCGGCTTCTTGCCGTGCCGCAAAAGCGCTGGCGTTGAGCGCTTCATGATCCTCACCTCCCGCTTCAGCAGGGCGCGTGATGGCGCGGCGCACAAAGCGAAATCGCGTATCCTGCGCAAGTGCGGCGCGTGCGCCGCCCATCAACGTATCCTTGCCGGCGCCGGAAGGCCCCACCACCGCAATCAGCATAAGCCCCCCTCACCCATAGCCAGCTTTGGCGTGCGTGATAGTATCCCGAATTACAAGCAAAAGGCAGCAGCATCATGGAAGATTCACAAAACTTGCTTCACCCCCTCAAGGCCAAGATGCAGGCGGGCCAGGCAGTGCTTGGGCTATCGCTCCGCATGGTGCGCAGCCCCGATGCAGCGCGGCTGGCGCGGGCTACCGGCCATGATTTTCTGTTCATTGACGTGCAGCACGCCATCTTCAATCTGGAAAGCATTTTCGCCATTGCGCAAACCGCGCTTGCCATCGGTATCACCCCTTTGGTACGCGTGCGCAGCATTGATGATCCGGATGTGCCGGTGCTTTTGGATAATGGCATCACCGGCATTGTATTCCCCGATGTGAATACAGCGGCGGAAGCAAAACGCGCTGTGGATCGCTGCCGCTTTCCACCCATCGGCCGACGTTCTGTGGCCGGCGGCTATGTCCATTTTGATTATCGCGCCATGCCTGTCGCCAAGGCTACTGCAGCGCTGCAAGCCCATACACTTGTGGTCTGCATGGTGGAAACGGCCGAAGGCCTTGCCAATCTTGAAGCCATCGCTGCCGTGCCGGGCGTTGATGTAGTGCATATCGGCGCCAACGATCTGCTGGTCTCACTCGGCAAGGCTGGGCAATTCGATGACCCGATTGTGGTTGAAGCCATGGACCGCGCCATTGCCGCCACCGCGCCACATGGCGGCTTTGCGGGATGTGGCGGCAATCGCGATGTGCCGCGCCAGGCAGCTTCCATCAAGCGCGGTGTGCGGTTTCTGACAACGCAAACTGATATTGGGTTCTTGAGTGCTGCCGCTTCGCAATGGACGGCGGGGCTGCAAGCAGCACTGAAAAGCTGAAAGCGATCAAACCACAGGCTTGCGGCGTAATTCCGGTTCCATCAATTGCGTGAAGACATCCGCGCCAATGCGCCCGAGCGCCGCTTCATCCAAAGCGGCGCGTGGGTCTTCGGCATTGCGCAAATGCTTGTATTCGTCACGGAATTCCCAGCCCGCAGCATTCGCCAGCAAATGCACCCAATTCATCACACGTATCGCGCGCCCGCGTTCCAGTGCCACGGCTTCCCGGTGGCAGGAATGAAAAATGGTACAAAGCGTATCCGCCCCATGCCGCGCCATTGCCGCCAAATTAGCCGCATGCGCTGTGGCCAAAGCGCCGGGCACGCCCGCCAAGGCAGAACACATATGTCCCGGCAGCGCTTCATCCTCCGCAACCAATTCCAGCCCTGGAATCAGACGAAGCAGGTTTGACACCAGATCATTCACCGCCACGCGCGGCTGAAAACCGGCATGCCGATGCAGCAACACGCGCGCTTTCACGGGCCGCACCAGCAGCTTCTGCAACGCGGAGCGGCGTTGCCAGAGCACTTCCGTCACATGCGTTGTTTCAAACTGCGCGGGCGTTTCCGGCGCCATCAGATCGGCCATGTTCATATGGCAGGAAGGGCACCAGGTAATAACCTTGTCGCGGCCAGTCGCATTGAAGGCCGCGACAGTGCGGCGCCCCATGCCTTCCGTGATGCGCGCACTATGTTCAGTTGGTGATCCACAGCAATGCGAAGGCCCGCCACGTGGCGCGGCATCCACGCCAACCGCGTCCAGGAAGCGTGCGGTCAGGCGCAAAACATCGCCATGGCGCAGCAGATTGCAGCCATACCAAAATACCGCGCGCTCCGCCGGCAAGGGGTGATGCGTCACAGCCATTCGGCTTGCTCCTGATCAGTCAACCCAAGCCGCGCGAAACCCTTGACCCGTGCGGACCAGCCACCATCCAACTTCACGGCAATACCGGGCGCTTCGCCAAGCGCACCCCGCGCGCGCATTGACGCGAAGCGCATCATCAACGCGACATCCAGCTTTTCCGGGCAGGCCGTATTGCAAGCAGCGCTGCGCGTACAAGCACCAATCCAGGCGAACGAAGCAACCGATGCCGCGCCACCCAATAGCAGGTCGCGCATACCGCCAGCGACCGCCCCAGGTTCGGCTTCCGCAACGTCCTTGGCAAAGCCGGTCATCGGGCAAGCCTGCACGCAAGCGCCGCAGGCCGTGCAGGCTTCCGCCATGCGCGCCCCTTCTTCGGCAATGCGTGCAGCCAGGCTCATGCCTTGGCGCCAATCACCGCAATTGCCTCAATTTCAATGCGCGTCAGCGGTGTGGTGAAACTCGCCCCGCCCACGCAGGTGCTGGCGGGCGGCACGGCTAGTGACGCCAATATGCGCCGGCGCACCGCATCAAAGCTGGCGTAATCGCGCATATCTGCCAGATAGGTATTCAGCTTCAGCACATCGGCGAAGCTGCCGCCTTCCTGCGCCAAGGCGCGCGCCAGGCGCGCAAAACATTCCTCGGCCTGCGCTTCAACGCCCTCAGTCTCAGCGGCGCTGCCGCGCGCGGTAACGCCGGAACAGAAAACCAGCTTGGCACCGCCTGGCAAAGGCAGGCTGCGCGTTGGCGCAAAGGCGGGCTTGGGCGGGGTGGTTTCGGCCATGGCTGCATTCCTTGAAAGGCCCGCCAGCTTGCCGCGCCCATGCCAGCCAAGACAAGCTCAATAACGCCTGAGCGGTACGCGCCACGCCATGACTGAAGCCGCGCCGACCAGCACAGCGGCAATGATGAAAAGCCCACGAAAGGGCTCAGCCAAACACGCGCGCAGGCTTTGCAGCCCATCCACACCAAGCCGCGCGCCAAGTGCCCCGGCATCTGAAACCAGCACGGCGAAGCCCTCAGTCAAGGCAGGCGTGAATAGCGCCATGGCACCGAAAATCGCCGCCGCTGCCAAAGCCGCGCCCAGCGCCGCGCCAAAATTACGCGAAAACGCCACACCTGCCGCCGCAATGCCAAAACGCCCCTGCCCTGCCGCCGCCTGCACCGTGGTTTGCACCACCGGATAGGATGTGCCGGAACCGAAAGTCGCCACCCCGAGCAAAGCCAGCATCAACCAAAGCGGCATGGTTGCGGCGTAGACCGCAAGCACGCTCCAAATCGCGGCCGCCACGGGCAAGCCTATGCTTGGCCACAGCATCGCATGTCCGGTGCGCGCCACCATCTTGCCGGAGAAAAACGCGCCAAAGGATGAACCAATTGAAATCGCCAATAGCACCAGCCCGGCATTGGCCGCCTCAAGCCCGCGCACCACTTGCAGCCAAAGCGGCAGGAAGGAAATCAAGCCAACCTGTGCGGCCACCACCAGGATGGAAAGCGACAGCAGGCGCCAAATGCTTGCCTCAGCAAACAAGGGCAGCGGCAAAAGCGGTTCGGGCTGGCGCCGTTCCACGCGCAGCAGCACAACACCTGCAAAAAGTGCCAGCGCCACCAGGCCCAGGATCAAGGGCAGATAAGCCGCATCAAAACGCCGCGCGCGATCAAGCGCTATCAAAGCGGCCCCCATGGTCAGCACGAAAAGCCCAAGCCCCAACCAATCAAACCGCCAGCGTCGCCCGGCATGGTCCGGCACAATATCCGGCAGGCGGCGCGCGATGAAGGCGCATAGCAAGGGCAAGGGCAGCAGGAACCAGAAAATCCAGCGCCAGCCGAAAGCCTGGGTGATGAAGCCACCGGCCACCGGGCCAAAGGCCGAGGCAAAACCATAAGCCCCGGCAATCCAGGCCTGGAATTTCCCACGCTCACGCGGCGGGACAATCTCACCAATCAGCGCCTGGGTCAGCGTGAGCAAAGCACCGCCGCCAAAGCCCTGGATGATGCGCGCGACAATCAGGCTTGGCAGATTGGGCGCCAGAGCGCAGCCCGCGCAACCGCCAAAGAAAACCGCCAAAGCCACAAACAAAAGCCGCCGCCGGCCAAAAAAATCACCAAGCTGGCCAAATACCGGCGCGGCGCAGGTGGCCGCCACCAGATAGGCAATCAGGATCCAGGAAACCCTCTCAATCCCGCCCATATCGGTGGCGATATCGGCCAGCGCGGTTGCCACAATGGTCTGGTCAACAGCGGATAGGAAAATCACCAGCGCAATCGCCGGAAAGCCATGCATGAAGCGCGCGCGGAGTTCCGCCGCTGGATCAGCCACCATCATGGGGCGCCGCCTGAACGGATCAGGCGCTTCGCCCCATTTCCAGGAATTTGTCGCGCCGGCGGGTGCGCAAAGTGGCGCCATCCAAAGCGAGCAAGGGCGTCAGCAGGGTTTCGATTTTATCGCCAAGCGCGGCAATCACGGCAGCGGCATCGCGATGCGCGCCGCCCAGGGGTTCCGGCACCACCACATCCACCAAGCCAAGCTTGCGCAAATCATCCGCGGTCAGCTTCAAAGCCTCGGCGGCTGTTGCTGCTTGCGCGGCGTCACGCCACAGGATGGAAGCGCAGCCTTCCGGGCTGATCACGGAATAAATCGCGTGTTCCAGCATGATGATGCGATCCGCCGCCGCCAGCGCAATGGCGCCACCAGACCCGCCTTCACCAATAATGGTCGCAATGAAGGGCACGGGCGAATCAAGCCCCGCTTCAATAGAACGCGCAATGGCTTCCGCCTGACCGCGCGCTTCCGCATCAATTCCCGGAAAGGCGCCCGAAGTATCCACAAAGGAAAGAATGGGCAGGCCAAAACGCCCGGCCAATTCCATCAGCCGCCGCGCCTTGCGATAACCCTCTGGCCGCGCCATGCCGAAATTATGCTTCACGCGGCTTTCGGTATCATGCCCGCGCTCCGTGCCCAGCACCATCACGGCGCGGCCACGGAAGCGCCCCATGCCGCCCACCACCGCCGCATCATCGGCAAAGGCCCGATCACCGGCGAGTGGCGTGAAATCCTGAATCAGCGCCGCGATATAATCTGTCGCATGGGGCCGATCGGGGTGGCGCGCCACCTGCGCCTTTTGCCAAGGCGAAAGTTTGGCATAAGTCGTCTTCAGCAGCGCCTGAGCCTTTTCGCCAAGGCGCCCGATCTCCTCGGCCACATCGATGCCGCCGGCATCGGTGGTCCGACGCAGCTCCTCGATCTTGCCTTCAAGCTCGGCGATGGGTTTTTCGAATTCCAGGAAGTGACGCATGGCCCGGGGTTAGCCCAAATCCGCCCGGGATGCGACCCCTTGTCGGAGTATTTTCAAGCCAAGTGGTCTCACTTGGCGACTCGGAAAATACGCCCAAACAAAATTCCAGAGCATGGCCGGGGCGCGTCAGGGCACCGGGCTTGCTCTGGATAGGGGGTGATGTTCCGCCACCAGGGCGCGGAGCCGTTCCTCCAGCACCTTGGTGTAAATCTGCGTGGTGCCGATATCCGCATGGCCCAGCAGCACCTGCAGGCTGCGCAAATCAGCCCCCCTTTGCAGCAAATGGGACGCAAAGGAATGCCGCAGCACATGGGGGCTCACCCGGCCCGGGTCGATTCCCGCCGCCAGCGCCACTTCCTTCAAAATCAGGTTCAGCGCCTGGCGGGTCACATGCCCCGACGCCCCGCGTGAGGGGAACAGAAACCGGCTGGGCTTGCCCTTATCTTCAGGCCGCGCCGCCAGGGCCAAGTCCCGGGCGCGTTCGGAAACCGGCACCAGCCTCTCCCGCCCGCCCTTGCCGCGCACCGCAATCAACGGCGCCCCGGGGCGGAGTGCTGCCGCCGGCAGGCTGACCAATTCACTGACCCTAAGGCCGCTGCAATAAAGCATTTCCAAGGCCGCAGCGGCCAAGGGCCCGCGCTTGCCGGGCAGCGTGGCGGCGGCGGTGATCAGCGCCTCAACCTCCTCCTCGCGCAGCGCCTTGGGCAGGCTTTGCGGCAGGCGGGGGGCTTCCAGCAATTCCGATGGGTCATCGGCCCGCACGCCTTCTCGCAGCAGGAATTGGTGGAATTGCCGTATGGCGGAAAGCCGCCGCGCCTGGGTCCGCGCGGCCAGGCCTTGGGCCGCCAGCCCGGCCAGCCAGGCACGGAGCAAAGCGCCATCGGCCGCTGCCAGCCCCAAGCCTCGGGCTGTGGCGAAACCGGCAAAATCCAGCAAATCCGCCTGATAGGCCGCGAGAGTATTGCGCGCCGCACCCCGCTCTGCGGCCAGCATTTCCAGGAAGGCCTCGATATGGCGGGAAAGCCCCGCACCCCCAGCTTTAGCGCCCGCGGAAGCGGTCATTAGGGATGGTGCGCTCAACAGGTTGGGGCGTCACGCTTGGTGGAAAGGCGCCAATCAACACCAGCCCCACGGCAAATAGGCCGAGCAAAACGGCAATAACCAGCAGGATCGGGTTACGGAACATGCTGGCGACGGGGCTCCCTCACGCTTTCCATGATTCGTGCTAACGCTGGTCCCCAAGATGCGCAACTCTCTACTTGATGATGCCCTGCCAGGCTTGCCAGAAGCCACCGGGCCACGCGATTCGGCCCGGCCCAGCATTGTGCTGGTCGGGCTGCCGGGGGCGGGAAAATCCGCGCTTGGGCGCCGGATTTCCACGCTACTGGGCTTGCCTTTTCGTGATGCCGACACGGAAATTGAAAACGCCGCCGGCATGCCGATCACGGAAATCTTCGCCCGCTATGGCGAACCCCATTTCCGTGATGGCGAACGACGGGTGATCTCCCGCCTGCTGGCAGGCCCCCCCTTGGTGTTGGCCACCGGCGGCGGCGCCTTTGCCGATGCCGCGACACGCGCTGCGATTCGCGCCAGCGGTGCCATTTCCATCTGGCTGAAATGCCCCCTTTCGGTGCTGATCCGCCGTGTTGCCGGGCGGGAACATCGCCCCATGTTCCTGAATGCTGACCCGGCCGAAGTCCTGAACCGTCTAATGACCGCCCGCCACCCGCTTTACGCAGAGGCCGACATAACCTTGTCCTGCAATGATGAAAGCCTTGAGGCTACCACCCGCCGCCTGGACCAGGCGCTGAAGGAATACCGCGCGCCGCAACGCGTGCCGGTTGGGCTTGGCGATCGCGCTTATGAGGTTTTGGTCGGCCAAGGCTTGCTGAAGCACGCGGGCGGCTTGCTGGCGCCGGTGCTGCCGGCCAAGCGGGTTGCGATCATCTCAGATGCCAATGTGGCACCCCTGCATCTTCCCGCGCTGCGCGCCGGTTTGCAGGCAGCAGGCTTTGCCATTGCCGCTGAACTGACCGTCCCACCCGGCGAAGCAAGCAAGGATTTTGCGCGGCTACATGGGCTTTTGGATGATTTGCTGTCCGCCGGGGTGGATCGCCGGACTTCAGTGATTGCATTGGGCGGCGGCGTGGTGGGCGACCTTGCCGGTTTTGCCGCCGCGATTGCAATGCGCGGCCTGCCCTTTGTGCAAATCCCAACCAGCCTGCTGGCGCAGGTGGATAGCAGTGTTGGCGGCAAAACCGGCGTGAATTTGAAAGCCGGGAAGAATTTGGCCGGCGCCTTTCATCAACCGCGCATTGTGCTGGCCGATACGGATACGCTGGCAAGCCTGCCGCCGCGCGAATTGCGCGCGGGCTATGCGGAAGTTGCCAAGCACGGCTTGTTGCAGGGCGAATTCTGGCAGTGGTGCGAAGCCAATGGCTGCGCAGTCGTCGCGGGCGATGCCTCTGCCCTTGTCACTGCCGTTGTTGAATCCTGCAAGCTCAAGGCCGCCGTGGTCGCCGCCGATGAGCGCGAGGAAAGCGCCGAGGGCGGGCGCGCTTTGCTCAATCTGGGCCATACTTTCGGCCATGCTTTGGAAGCCGAAGCGCGCTTTGATGGCACCCTACTGCATGGCGAAGCCGTGGCTGTGGGGCTTGGCCTGGCGGCATCGCTTTCCGCGAGGCTCGGCCATTGCAGCCAGGAATGGCCTTCGCGTGTGATTTCGCACCTTACCGCCTGTGGCCTGCCCGCGCGCATCACGGATTTGCCCCGCCGCTTCACTGTGGAAGCGCTGCTTGGCCGCATGGCGAAGGACAAGAAAAACCGCGACGGCAAAATGCGCTTCGTGTTGCTGCGGGCCCCAGGTGATTGCTTCACCAGCGCCGATGTGCCGGCGGAAGCGGTAGAAAAATTACTGCGGGATGAGGGGGCTGCTTAACTTCGGCAGCCTTCAGGCACGCGTTTCACGCACCACCGCATCTTCCCGCTTGGCGACCCCCGGCAGCAGCGCAGTGCCAAGGCCCGGGCCTTCCATCGGCAGCACCCAGCCCTGTTCAAGCCGCGGCAAGACCGTGACCAGATCACGATACCAGGTGGCCAGCGTGGCGCGTACCACTTCCTGGAAAATCGCCGTCGGCGCATGTAGCGCCAGATGGAGCGATGCAACCAAGGTCACTGGCCCGGTGCAATCATGCGGTGCCACGGGCCGCGCCCAGGCTTCCGCCAGGGCAGCGATTTTGCGCGCTTCGGTCAAGCCACCGCACCACGTCAGATCCAGCATCACAACATCGGTGGCACCGGCCACCAGCAAATCTCGAAAAGCCACTTTGCCGCCTAGCGTTTCACTCGCGCAAATGGGCACGCGCGTGGCACGGCGAAGCTCGGCCAAAGACGCCACATCATCCATTTTGCCGATCGGGTCTTCCGCCCAGGTGATCGCCAAAGGCTCCAGCGCCTGACAGATGCGCAAGGCCGCCGGATAGGACCAAAGGCTGTGCAATTCAGCCATGATCTCAATCTTGTCGCCAACCGCACGGCGGATTTTCTCAAAGGGCTCAAGCCCGCGCTTGAGGTCAGCAAGGGTGATGGATTGGCCTTGGGTCGGCGGCGCGTAAATATCGAAGGGCCAGATTTTCATGGCCGTGAAGCCTTCAGCAAGCAGGCTTTCCGCCAGCGTCCCCGCATCACGCATGAAGGCCACTTGGTCATCATAAGGGCCGCGCAGCTGATCCGCCGCGCCAATATCTCGGCGCTGCGCGCTTTTGGTGTTGTAATCATAGCCAGCGCAGGTGTTGTAGCTTCGCACCTTATCGCGCGAAAGCCCGCCAAGCGCTTCATGCACCGGCACGCCAAGCCGCTTTCCAGCCAAATCCCATAACGCAATATCCACCGCCGAAGCGGCGCGTGTTTCAGCGCTGGATGATCCAAACCCGACATAGGGTATCAGCAGGTGGCGCGAAATACCCTCAATCTGGCGCGCATCACGCCCCAGCAAAAAGGGTGCGACGCTTTCATGGATCACGGCTTCCACTGCGGCGGCACCGCGAAACGCCTCCCCCAAACCACCAGCCCATCATCGGTTTCGATTTCAAGCCAAAGAAGATTGGGGCGTTCCGCAATGCGGATGCTGCGCAGGGTGCGGATCTTGCTCATCTGCCACTACTCCGCACGAATACCTTGGCGCCGCACCACTTCAGACCAGCGCGCAACCTCAGTTTGGATATGCGCGCCCATATGTTCGGGCGTGCCACCAATGGGCATCACCGCTAATTCCTGCATGCGTTGGCGCACGGCGGGCGTTGCCATGGCCTTGTTGAAAGCCGCGTTCAATGCGGCAATGGCGGCGGGCGGCGTTTTGGCCGGCGTCATGAAGCCGAACCAGCTATCAATCACCATCCCCTGCACGCCTTGTTCGCCAAAGGTTGGCAAATCCGGCAATTCAGGAATGCGTTCGGCGCTCAGGGCCGCAAGCGCGCGCACGCTGCCGGCGCGAATATGCGGCAGGATGGAAGGCAAATTGTCGAAAAACACATCCACACGCCCGGCAATCAGGTCCGTCGCGGCAGGCCCGCTGCCGCGATAGGGCACATGCGTCATTTCAATGCCGGTGATGCTGCGCAGCAATTCCGGGCCAAGGTGATTGGAAGCGCCAACGCCCGAGGAAGCAAAGCTCAAAGGCGTGGTCGTCGCGAGTGCGATAAATTCCTGAATATTGCGCGCCGGCAAATCCTTACGCACCGTCATCACATTGCGCACAGCGCCGGTCAGAATGACGGGCGCGAAATCATTCAAACTATAGCCAGGGTTGGCATAAAGCGCGGGATTGGCACCGCATGGCCCGAAGGCACATTGAATAAGGGTTGAACCATCCGCCGCACCGCGCGCGGCTTCCGCCATGCCGATATTGCCGCCCGCGCCGCCGCGATTTTCAATCACGGAACCGCGCGGCAGGAAGGGCCCGGCGGCTTCGGCCAGCACGCGCGCCAGAATATCGCTGGTGCCAGCGGGCGTGAATGGCACGATGATACGAATGGGCCGATCCGGCAGATCAGCCGCCTGCACATTTATGGCAAAAATCGCAGCGCAAACCACCAACGCATAGCGCAACATGGACGTTCCTCTTGTCTTTCTATTGCCGAGTGTAGGCAGCGAAAACCAAGCACGGCTAGACCATATCCGCACCAGCAGCACCCAAAAGGACCGCCCAGAAAGGCTTTAAGCTATTGTTTGGGCGCCTCAGCGCGGCCCTGCCGCTGCGGTGCCTTCCGGCGCATGGGCGAATTCCGGCACCAGGCGCGCCAATTGCTGAAGGGCCAGCCGCGCATTACCCGCGCGCCCGGCGGCCGCCATTTCATCAATGGCGCGGCCCACCAAGGCAGCATCCGCCGTGCGCGGGGTTGCGACCAAAAGCCCTGGAAAGGCTGTTGGGCGCGGCGGTTCCTGGCCGTGGAACAATTCCTCATAAAGCCGCTCACCGGGGCGCAAACCGGTGAAGCGGATTTCCACATCCTCATCCGGGCGCAGCCCCGCCAAGCGGATCATGCGCCGGGCCAGATCAACAATCTTGACCGGCTGGCCCATATCCAAAACAAAAATGCCGCCCTCGGCCAATTCCGGCGGCTGATCCTTGGCATCGGTGGTGCCGACAACACTCGCCTGCAACACCAAGCCCACCGCTTCGCGCACCGTCATGAAATAGCGCCGCATATCAGGGTGAGTGACGGTCAGCGGCCCGCCGCGTTCCAATTGCCGGCGGAATAGCGGCACCACGCTGCCGGTGGAGCCCAACACATTGCCAAAGCGCACCGTAATGCAGCGCATCCCGGTTCGGCCATGGCGCGCTTCGCGATCCAAAGCCTGGCAATACATTTCCGCCAGGCGCTTTGATGCGCCCATCACCGATGTCGGGTTCACGGCCTTGTCGGTGGAAATGAACACCATCGCTGCAGTGCCAATACTGCGCGCCGCTTCCGCGACCACACGAGTCCCGAAGGCATTCGTCAGCACACCTTCCAGCGGATCATTTTCCACCATCGGAACATGCTTCAGCGCCGCCGCGTGAAAGACCAATTCGGGCTTGATGTCTTCAAACAAGCGGCGAATGCGTGCCTCATCCCGCACATCAGCCAGCACGGCGCGGCGCGGTACATCCGGGTGCTTTTCGCGCAATTCCAGATCAATTTCATAAAGCAGGAATTCGCCGTGATCGAGCAAGGTGAGCGATGCGGGCCCAAGGGCCGCCACTTGGCGCGCCAATTCGCCGCCAATCGTCCCGCCCGCGCCCGTCACCAACACGCGCCTGCCTTGCACCAGCCGAGCCATGCCTTCGCGGTCCAAAGGCACTTGCGGACGATCGAGCAAATCCTCAATCGAAACCGGGCGCAGCTCCACGCGCCGCGCGGCCTCACTCCCCGCCGGGTCAAGCCGCGTTGGTGCCGGCGCGCGGCGCAGCGGCACGCCATGGCGATCCGCCGCATCCAATAGCGCTTCCAGCGCCGGGCCTTCGATATCGGGGCCAGAGAGCACGATCAGCGCGGGTAAGCGCCCTTCCGCGCGTAGCCGATCCAATACCGCATCGGCTTCTTCCACCGTGCCCAGGATCAAATGCCCCTGCATGCGGCGCCCCGCCTGCCGGGCGCGCAAGGACAGGATGCCAATCACGCGATAGGGCGCGCGCCGGTCGCGTTCCAAGGCACGAATGAAAAGATCCGTCCCTTCCGCCACACCCACCAAAAGCACGGTTTGCGCATCGGGTGCCGCTTCGCCCGCATGGCGCGTGGCCTGCACCAGCGCCAGCACGCGCGCGCCAATCAGCAGCGCGCCAAGCAATATGGCATGGATCAGCGGAAAGGCTGGATTGGCGGGTTGCCAACCGCCCAGGATTTGCCCGCCCAGCCAAAATAACAGCGCCCCGCCAAAGGCGGCGCCAGCCACCGCCAGCAAATCGCGCAGGCCGACAAAGCGCCAATATTGCTGCGGCAGGCGCAGCACCGCGCCCGCCGCCAATAAGGCCAGTACCGCGCCCGGTCCGGCCAGCAACCACCAGCCGCCAGATGGCCAATGGCGCGGCTGTACCGCCCAAACCGCCAGCACCAGGGCCAGCAAGGCAAGCAGGCCATCAAGGGCCAGATTCAGCAGAATCCGATGGGAAGGGCGGCGCGTCACAGTGGGTTTCTAGCCCATAAGCGCCATGGGGGGAATCAGCAGAAAAGCTTCAATTCTGCTGGCGCGGCATAAAGCCAGTCAGGTGGCCATAAAGGGCTACCAGCCGTGCAGCCTCCGCACCCCAGGCAAAACGCGCCAAAGCGGCTTCACGCCCCGCGCGGCCCATGGCAGCGCGCCGCGCCGGGTCTGCCAAAAGCGCTATCTCGGCCGCGATGGCGGCAGGGTCTGAGGCATCCACCAAAGCCCCACAGCGGGCAGCCTTGATCACTTCCGCGACCTCCACGCCATCGGCGGGCGCAATCACGGGCAGGCCGGCCAGCATGGCATCAAACAGCTTATGCGGCAGGGCAAGGCGATGATTCTCCGCGCCTGGCTGGAACAGGATCAGCGCAATATCGCAGCGCGCCGCGGCGGCGAGCGCTGCTTCATGCGAAAGCCAGCCCAAAGCTTCAATCCGCCCCGCCACGCCAAGCGCTTTCGCCTTGGCCCAGAAATCCGCCTCACTGCCATCGGTAAAGCGGCCAATCAGGCAAAGCCTGGTCTCCGGCGGGCAAAGCGCCAGCGCCGCCAGCATTTGCTCGGACCCGCGTGCACGGCTGAGCGCGCCCATATGCACCAGCGTCACGGGACCAGGCGCATGCAGGCGCGGCGCCACATCACCCAACGCATAATTGCGCACCGGCACCACGCGCGCGGGGCCGCCAAAGGGCGCATCAAGCCCGTCCTTCGCCACCACCACCGCATCCGCGGCGCGGCCCATCAGCCAGCAAGCGCAATGGAGCATACCGCGCAGCACCGGCCGCAGCAGCGCCGGCGCCCTGCCATCCAACCGTGATGGGTAATGTTCATGCACATCCAAAATGATGCGCGCGCCGGTCCACCAGCCCACCAGCAACGCCGCCGCCCAGGCATCAGGTTCCGAGGCATGGATCACCTCGGCACGCTGCCGCGCCGCGCGCAGCGCAAGGCGCGGAATGCCAAGCACACGACGCAAGCCACCACGGCGCGCAGGAAAGCTTGCGATCGCAACGCCAGCTACACGTTGCGGCGCCGCACCAGATGCCGGTTCAGGGCATAGATGGATCACGGCATAGCCGGCTTCGGCCAGGCTCGCGCCTTCTTTCAGCACCACACGGATATCGGCAGGCGGATGCGCGGCGGAGAGCAGCAGCACCCTGGGACGCGCCAGCCAAACCTCGGTCAGGCCACCATCGCGCGGCATTCTTCGCCTTCCAACACTTGCTGCAAATGCTCGCGCATACGTATCCCAGCCCGGCCATCCCAAAGCGGAATGGGCCGCAGAACTTGCGGGGGCGCCAGCAGTATTTCTGTCACCCGCTGCGGTAATTCCTCGGGCGAAGTCAGCCGGTTCATCCCAGCTGTGATGGTGATGGGCCGCTCGGTCGCGCCACGCAAAGTCAGGCAAGCCAAGCCAAGTGCGGTGGCTTCTTCCTGCACGCCGCCGCTATCGGTCGCGACCAGCCGCGCGCGGCAAAGCAGGGAAAGAAATTCCAAATAGCCGAGCGGCGGCATGATCCGCACACCATTGGGCGGCACAAAGCCAAAGGCCTTCATCTGCGCTGCCGCACGCGGATGAATGGGCCACAGCAGCGGCAAATGCCGCGATGCCGCGCTCAGCGCATCGAGCAACGCGATGAAACGTTCTGGCTGATCCACATTACTGGCGCGATGCAGCGTGACCAGCCCATAGCCGCCGCGCGAAAGGCCGCGCGGCAGGCGCTTGGCGCGCGCTGCGGGCAAATGCCGCATTTGCGTATCCACCATGGCATTGCCCACCGCACGCACTGCATCGGCGCCATGCCCTTCCAGACGCAACCGCGCGGCCGTTGCTTCATCCGGTGCCCAAAGAATATCGGAAATCGCATCAATGGCGCGGCGATTGATCTCCTCAGGCAGATCCCGCTCACCCGAACGTAGCCCCGCTTCCAGATGGATCAACGTAATGCCCATCTTGCGCGCTGCGAGTGCGGCGGCGAGGGCGCCATCCACATCGCCCGCCACCACCACGGCGGCCGGGCGGCGCGATTTCCAGACGGTTTCACAGGCAATCATGGAACGACCGGTGAGTACCGCATGGCTGCCGCCCGAAATGCCGAGCGCGATATCCGGCGCTGGCAGACCAAGATCGGCGAAATGCACACCGAACATGGCAGGGTCTTCATGCTGGCCGGTATGCAGCAGAACCGGTTTGCAGAAATTGGGGCCGGAGGCCAGCGCATGCCAAAGCGCGGCAAGCTTCGGCAAATTGGGCCGCGCGGCGGCAACAAGATGCACTTCGGGCAGCATCATCAGCCCTTTCCTGAAATAGCAAGAGGGCGGGAATGGGCCGGGCTTGCCTGGTTCTGCGCGATGCTCTCCACAAGGCCAACAAAGCGTGCGGCAAGCAGGCGCCGATCATACCGCCTGACAGCCAAGCCACGCGCCGCCTGACCCATGGCCTCACGCCGCGCTGGATTTCCAACCAAACTCATCAAGGCTGCGGCAAGCCCCGCCGCATCACCCGGCGGCACGGCAATGCCGCAACCGCTTTCAGCCAGTAGCCGCGCGGCCTGTCCCGGTGCATAGCTGATAACGGGCCGGCCCGCCGCCAAGCCATCCATCAGCTTATTGGGCGCAGTCCATTCGGCGAAGGCTGGGCAATCGGCCAGGATATGCAAAGCAATCTGGCTGCCGGCGAAAAGCCGCGCGACATCGCGCTTGGGCATCGGGGGAAGAAAAGTCAGGTTGGGCAGGCCGCGCGCCTGTT
>JBEDHL010000105.1:0-8299 GCA_041174145.1 Pseudomonadota bacterium | reverse complement strand
GATTGACGCCAAAGGGGGCAGCGGCATTGCCGGTGCGCTCCCGGATTTCCGCCAGCCACTCCCCATAGCCTTCCGTGCTGCGTTGATTGAGCGCGGGAAAACTGCCCACCACCCCCGCCTTGCAGGTTTCCACCACCAGATCGGGGCCAGAGACCAGGAACATGGGGGCGGCGATCACCGGCAGGGCGATCCGGCCCTGGAACAGGGGGGGGATGGGCATGGCGTCTCCTTCTCGGCCCTGACTTGGGTGGGCTTGCTTTCCAATAGCTTATTGCATCCTGGCGCCAAGAATGCCTAGGCTTCCCCCCAGGGCACCGTCAGCGTGCCAAGGGATGAAACGGCGCTTGGCGCCAGGGTAGAGGAAGTCCAGTATGAAACTCGGCGCAGCCATTGCGGAAATCATGAAGCGTGAGGGGATTCAAATCCTCACCGGCTATCCGGTCAATCATCTGATCGAATATGCGGCGGATGCGGATATCCGCCCCATCATGGTCCGGCAGGAGAGAATCGGCCTGCATATGGCCGATGCGATTTCGCGCGTGACATCTGGCCGCACCATCGGCGCCTTCTGCATGCAGCATGGGCCGGGTGCTGAAAATGCCTATGGCGGTGTTGCGCAATGCTATGGCGAAAGCGTGCCGGTGCTGGTGCTGCCCATGGGCTATCCGCGCCGCATCGCGCATGTTGATCCCAACTTCAATTCTTCCGTGCAAATGCGCGGCATCACCAAATCCGCTGAGCCGATCATGAGCGCGGCTGAGGTACCCAATATCCTGCGCCGCGCCTTTGCTCGGCTGCGCAATGGCCGCGGCGGCCCCGTGCTGGTCGAAATCCCGACCGATATGTGGAATGAGGAAGTGCCGGAACCGCTGGCCTACCACCCGGTTGCGGCCACGCGTTACGGGCCTGATCCGGTTGATCTGGAACGCGCCGCCGCGATGTTGGCGAAGGCAAAGCGCCCGGTGATTTATGCCGGCACTGGCGTGCATTGGGCGCGTGCCTGGCCGCAATTGCAGGCTTTGGCTGAGATGCTGGCGGCACCCGTGACCACCAGCCTTGGCGGCAAATCCGCCTTCCCGGAAGATCATCCGCTGGCGCTGGGGTCAGGTGGCCTCGCCATGCGGCGCGGCGTGCGGCATTTCCTGGATAGTGCCGATGTTATCCTTGGCATTGGCTGTTCCTTCACCGAAACCAATTTCGGCGTGAAAATGCCAAGCGGCAAAAAGATTATTCACGCAACCCTCGATCCTGATCATTTGGGCAAGGATTTGCCGATTGATATCGGCCTGGTCGGTGATGCGGGCCTGACGATGGATGGGCTGATTGCTGATTTGGCAACGCGCATCAAAAAGCCGCGCAGCAGCGCTGCCGTTGCCAAGGAAATCGCCAAGCTGGACAAGGAATGGTTGGCCGCCTGGGCGCATAAGACGGATAGCGATGCCTCGCCGCTCAACCCCTATCGCGTGCTGCGCGATTTGTGGCGCACGGTGGATGTGGACAATACCATCATCACCCATGATGCCGGCAGCCCGCGCGATCAGCTTTCACCCTTCTGGGTCAGCCGCAAGCCGCTGACGTATCTCGGTTGGGGCAAGACAACGCAGCTTGGCTATGGGCTTGGCCTTGCCATGGGGGCGAAGCTTGCGGCACCGGATAAGCTTTGCATCAATGTCTGGGGTGATGCCGCCATTGGCTTCACGGGGATGGATTTTGAAACGGCGGTGCGTGAACGCATCCCCATTCTTTCAATCCTGCTCAATAATTTCTCCATGGCGATTGAATTGAAGGTCATGCCGATCAGCACGAAGAAATATCGGTCTACCGATATTTCCGGCGATTATGCCGCGATGGCGCGCGCCTTTGGTGGTTATGGCGAAAGGGTGGAAAAGGTCGCGGATATCATCCCGGCCATCAAGCGCGGCATTGAACAGACCAAGAATGGCACGCCGGCGCTGCTGGAATTCATTACGTCCAAAGAAACGGAAGTATCACGCCAGTAAAGCGGATAACCGCGGGCCGGGAAGGAATTGGGTATGGCGAATGTTGAAATAAGGGAAGTGCGCAAGGCCTTTGGCACCACGCAAATCCTGCATGGTGTCAGCGTGGATATTGAAGACGGGCAGTTTGTTGTGCTTGTCGGGCCTTCCGGTTGCGGCAAATCCACGCTGCTGAGGATGCTGGCGGGGCTTGAGAATATCACCGGCGGCGAAATCGCCATTGGCGGCAAGGTGGTGAACAAGGTGCCGCCCAAGGACCGCGACATTGCGATGGTGTTCCAGAACTACGCACTTTACCCGCACATGACCGTTTATCAGAACATGGCCTTTTCCATGAAGCTCGCGGGTGCGCCCAAGGAAGTGATGGACCAGGAAGTGCAGAAGGCCGCGCGCATCCTGGGGCTAGAACAATTGCTGCACCGCTTCCCGCGCCAGCTTTCCGGTGGCCAACGCCAGCGCGTTGCCATGGGGCGCGCCATTGTGCGCAACCCGCAAGTGTTCCTGTTTGACGAACCACTTTCCAATCTGGATGCCAAGCTGCGCGTGCAGATGCGTTCCGAAATCAAGGATTTGCATCAGCGTCTTAAGGTCACAACGGTTTACGTGACACATGACCAGATCGAAGCCATGACCATGGCGGATAAGATTGTGGTGATGAATCACGGGCGGATTGAACAGGCTGGGGCGCCACTGGAACTTTATGATCGCCCTGCCAATCTTTTCGTCGCAGGCTTCATTGGTTCGCCCGCGATGAATATGCTCGCCGGGCGCATCAAGGATGGCGCTTTCATTGATGGCGGTGGCTCACGCTGGCCCTTGCCGCCTGCCCATGCGGAGCGGGAAGGGGCCGAGGTAGTTTATGGCATCCGACCTGAGCATTTGCGCCTAGACCCCAATGGGATCCAAGCACGCATTCAGGTGGTGGAACCCACCGGATCGGAAACGCAGGTTCAGCTCAGGGTTGGTGATATCGCTTTGATGGGCGCCTTCCGTGAACGTATTTCGGCAGGCCATGGCGAAATGCTTTCGGTTTCTCCTGACCTCAACCTTGTGCATATTTTCGACAAGGCGAGCGGGCAGAGAATTTAGTCTCGTTTCAACACAACATCAGGGAGTGGAAACATGGCAAATATCATAACTCGTCGTAGCATCCTTGGCGCGGGCGTCGGCATGGCCGCACTCGCCGCTGGTGGTGAAACTCTGGCGCAAAGCCAAGTGCGTGCTGATGCCAGCGTAGCGGCACCGCGCCTGCCGTTTGAAAATGGCGCAACCTTGCGCATTCTCCGCCCGGTGCGCTTTGTGCAGCCGGATGAAGAAGTGTTCCGCGCATCTGCCGCGCGTTTCAGCCAGCAAACCGGCGTGCAGGTGCGCGTGGATTTCGTGGGCTGGGAAGATATCAACCAGCAAACGGCTGTGACCGCCAATACGGGCGCGGGGCCGGATTGCATCATCGGCTTCGGTGACGCGCCACATATCTATGCCGATAAGCTGGTGGAACTTTCCGACATTGCCGAATACCTCGGCAAGAAATATGGCGGCTGGATGTTTGTCGGCGAAAAGCTCGGCAAGCGGCATGGCACCAATAACTGGATCGGCTTGCCCTTCGGTGGCACCGCTGGCCCGCTGGTGTGGCGCAAATCCGCAGTCAAGGAAGTGGGCTATGATACGCCGCCTTCAGACCTGCCGGGCTTCCTTGAAATGTGCAAGCGGCTGCGGCGCGCCAACAAGCCTTCCGGCTTCGCGCTGGGTAACGCAATCGGCGATGGCAATGGCTTCGCCAATTGGCTGATGTGGTCCCACGGCGCTTCCATCACCAATGAAAGCGGCGCGGTTTCAGTGAATAGCCCAGAAACGCTGGCGGCGCTGAATTACCTCAAGGAACTCTACCCGACCTTCGTTGATGGCGGCACGATTTCCTGGGGCGATATCAGCAACAACCAGGCTTATGCGGCCAATACCTGCTGGGTCACTTCCAATGGCGTGTCGCTTTACTTCGCGCTGAAGAACGACCCCGCAACCCGCTCCATTGCGGAAGATACCGAACATTCCGTGATGCCGCTTGGTGTGGCCAATAGCTGGCCAAGCGCGCCACTGACGCTGAATGCCATGGTGTTCAAGCACAGCCGCTTCCCGAATGCGGCCAAGGCCTTCCTGACCTATATGATGGAACAGGAACAATATGAGCCCTGGCTGAACGCCAATCTTGGCTATTGGGCGCATCCGCTGAATGCCTATCGCGCTTCCGCGGTGTGGACCAGCGATCCGAAAATCACCCTTTTCCGCGATTCCATGAATAACCAATTCTGGAATGGCTATAAGGGCCCGATTTCGGAAGCGTCTGGCCAGGCCAATGCGGAATATGTGCTGGTGCAGATGTTCGCTTCCGTTGCTTCCGGTCAGGCCACACCTGATGCGGCGATGCGTGAAGCGGAACGTCGCGCGCGCCGCATCTTCCGTCGCGGTTGAAATGAAACAAGGGCGGCCTTCAACGTAAAGGCCGCCCCCTGCCGGAGCCCCAGTAATGTCCAGCACAACTACCGGATGGGTCAGGCCGAAGATTGAGCAGAATTGGCTGACAAGGCTGCTCGATTGGAAGCCCTTTCTGATCATTATCTGCCTACTGCCCGCGATGGGACTGCTTGCGGTATTCCTGACCTATCCTCTGGGGCTTGGGATTTGGCTTGCCTTTACCGATACCACCATCGGGCGGAGCGGGCGTTGGGTGGGGCTTGAGAATTTCGAATTCATGTTCGAAGACCCCATCTTCTGGAACGCGGTCTTTTACAGTGTTTTCTATACGGGCATTGCCACCATCGGGAAATTCGGCCTGGGGCTTTGGCTGGCGCTGCTGCTGAATAATCATTTGCCGTTCAAATCGCTGCTGCGCGCCATTATCCTGCTGCCCTGGATCGTGCCGACGGTACTGACGGCGGTGGCTTTCTGGTGGATCTATAATCCGCAATTTTCCATTATTTCCTGGATGCTGATCGAACTCGGCATTCGCGATACCAATGTCGACTTCATCAATACCGCTTGGCCTGCGCGCTGGTCCTTGATTGCGGCCAATGTCTGGCGCGGCATTCCCTTTGTGGCGATTTCGTTGCTGGCCGGCTTGCAGACCATTTCGCCATCACTTTATGAAGCCGCGCTGCTGGATGGTTCCACCGCCTGGCAGCGCTTTCGCTACATCACTTTCCCGATGCTGCTGCCGATCCTGGCCATTGTCATGACCTTCAGCATCATTTTCACCTTCACGGATTTCCAGCTTGTCTACGCCATCACACGTGGCGGGCCGGTGAATTCCACGCATTTGCTCGCAACGCTCGCGTTCCAGCGCGGCATTCCCGCCGGACAATTGGGTGAAGGTGCGGCGATTGCCGTTTCCATGATCCCCTTCCTCGTCTTCGCGACACTCTTCAGCTATTTCGCGCTCGCACGGCGCAAATGGCAGCAGGGTGAGAGCAATGATTGAAGCCGGGAGCACCAAGCAATGAGCGCCACCACCCAAGAAGAAGAAACCCAAGCGAGCGCCGCCCCGCCATCCGAAGCGATGGCCTGGGACAGCAAGGCGCGGCGGATGGTCACCATCTATCTGCCGCTCGCCTGCTTTCTGATCATCCTGCTTTTCCCCTTCTATTGGATGACGATCACCGCCTTCAAACCAAATGCGGAGCTTTACGATTACAAGACGCATAACCCGTTCTGGATCAGCTCCCCCACGCTCGATCACATCCGGTTGCTGCTGTTCAACACGTCCTATCCGAAGTGGTTGATGACCACGATGATGGTGGCGATAGGGTCCACCATCCTGTCCTTGGTGTCTTCAACCCTTGCAGCCTATGCCATTCAGCGGTTGCGCTTCACCGGCAGCCAATATGTCGGGCTTGGGATTTACCTGGCCTATCTTGTACCGCCTTCCATCCTGTTCATCCCGCTTGCGACCATGGTGTTCCGGCTCGGGCTGTTTGACACACCCTTCGCGCTGATCCTGGTCTATCCGACCTTCCTGGTGCCCTTCTGCACCTGGCTCCTGATCGGCTATTTCAAATCCATTCCCTATGAGCTTGAAGAATGCGCGCTGATTGATGGCGCGACGCGGCTGCAAATCCTGCGTCAGATCACCCTGCCGTTGGCGGTGCCGGGCTTGATCAGCGCGGGCATTTTCTCCTTCACGCTGTCCTGGAATGAATTCATCTATGCGCTCGCCTTCATTCAATCGAGCGAGAATAAAACCGTCCCGGTGGCGATCCTGACCGAATTGGTGACAGGCGATGTCTATCAATGGGGTGCGCTGATGGCGGGCTCATTGCTCGGTTCGCTGCCGGTGGCGATCTTCTATTCCTTCTTCGTGGATTACTACGTTTCCTCCCTGACCGGCGCGGTCAAGGAATGAGCTGAAAAGGACCTCTTATATGGCAAAATTCACCATCCTGACGCCCGCGGCGGCGTCCTTCACCACCACCGGCGGCGGCTATGATTATGAGCTTGAAGCGCTGGAAGGCATGGGTGTTGAAATCATCGAATGCCAGCCGACTGAAAAGGATTTCATCGCCAAGGCCGGCCAGGCTGATGCGGTTTATGCCAAGGGCATGCAGTTCAATGCCAAGATGATCAAGGCGCTGAAGAAGTGCCGCATCATCGCGCTGGGTTCTGTTGGCGTTGATTATGTGGATGTGGCGGCGGCGACCGCGCAGGGCATTCCGGTGACGAATTGCCCCGATACCTTCATCGAAGAAGTCGCCGATCACGCCATGATGCTGCTGCTGGCCACGCATCGGCGCTGCATTGAACAGGACCGCATGGTGCGTGAAGGCCGCTGGGGTGAAGGCCGCCCGCAATTGCTGCAAATCCCGCGCCTGATGGGCCAGACACTCGGCTTCATCGGCTTTGGTCGCGTTGCCCGCGCCACCGCGCATCGCGCCCGCGCCTTTGGCCTGCACATGAAGGCGTTCGATCCCTTCGTGGAAGAACTGACCATGTCCGCGCTTGGCGTTGAGCCAGCCAGCCTTTCTGATTTGCTGGCGACATCCGATTTCGTGTCCATGCATTTGCCGGATACGCCTGAAACCCGCGGCTTCTTCAAGGAAAAGCACTTCAAGCAAATGAAGAAGAACGCGCTTTTCATCACCACGGGCCGCGGCCCGACGGTGGAAGAAGCCGGGCTGATCAAGGCGCTGCAAAAGGGCTGGATCGCGGGTGCGGGCATTGATGTGTTCGAAATCGAACCGACCAAGCCAGATAATCCGCTGCACAAGATGCAGAATGTGATCCTCTCCCCGCATAATGCCTCCGCTTCCGCGCGGTTTGATCCGGCACGCAAGCGGCGCGTTGGGCAGAATATCTCGCTGGTGCTGTCGGGCCGTTGGCCGCTTTCCTGCGTCAACCCCACCGTGCTGAGCGATTCCAAGCTGAAGCGTTGGCAGCCCTATTCCATGGAACGCGGGCCGAATTCGTAACAGCACAAAGGCGCATCACATGTCTGAAACTGAAAATCCCGTTCTTCTCACGCGGGAAGGGCCAGTGGTGCGCCTCACGCTCAACCGGCCGCATCGGCGCAATGCCATGTCGGCCGCCATGGGTGTTGCCTTGGATGCCGCGCTTGATGCGCTGGAGAAAGATAGCACCGCGCGTATTGTGGTGTTCTCCGGCGCTGGTGGGCATTTCTGTGCAGGGCTTGATTTGACGGAAGTGGGCTCCCAGGGGACCGAAGCGGAACGGCTCGCCGCCGCGCAGCAACGCAACCACGCCACGGGGCAGCGCTTTGTGCGGCTTTGCAATCTGCCGCAGGTGGTGATTGCGGCGGTGCAAGGTTCCGCCCATGCCGGCGGGCTCGGCTGGGTATGCTCCGCCGATATTGCCATTGCCACTGCCGATGCACGCTTCGCCGCGCCGGAAGCCAAGCGCGGCCTGGTGCCGGCGCAAATCCTGCCCTGGATGGTGCGCCGCATGGGCCGCAGCAATGCCGCGCGCCTGGTGCTGCAAGGCCATGTGATCGGCGCCGAGGAAGCCGCGCGCATTGGCTTGGTGCATCAACTGGTCGCCGATGCGGCGGCGCTGGAAGCAGCGGTGCAAGCGGTGATCGCCGATTGCCGCCAGGGCGCGCCGCAAGCGCTGGCCGAGACCAAAAAGCTGATCGCAGCCCTTGGACCGCTTTCGCCGGATGGCTATGCCGAAGCAGGGGCGCTGGCCTTTGCGCGTTGTGCTTCTGGTCCTGAAGCGCGTGAAGGCATTGCTGCCTTTAAGGAAAAGCGCCCGCCAGCCTGGGCGTCATGAAGCGCGGCGCAGACTGAACCCCACAAGGG
>JBEDHL010000104.1:0-3653 GCA_041174145.1 Pseudomonadota bacterium | reverse complement strand
TTGCCGGGTGGTTCTACCTTGATCACTTCGGCGCCAAGATCGGCCAGAACCAGGCCACAGGTTGGCCCCATGACCATGTGTGAAAATTCAACAACGCGAATGCCGGCAAGCGGAAGCGGGTTCATGGTGGCGCCTTGTGGGCAGATTGAAGGTTCGGCAGCACCCGCCCAAAAGCGCAGCCTGGGGAAGCTTATGCGATTTTCAAAGGACGTAAAATCGCCCCCCTCACCACCTGGGATGATGCTGCCATGTGCTTTGCCTGCGGGGCGTTATCTTCTAGAAAGATGACATGGAAAGCCTGATCTATACCTTATTGCGCGCCGCTGATTGGCGCATTGCCGAAAGCCTTGGCGCCTATCACGGCAGCGCCGATGACCTGCGCGATGGCTACCTGCATTTTTCAACCGCCGCTCAGCTACGCGCCAGCGCCGCCAAACACCGTGCCGGTATCGCAGATTTATTGATGGTTGAGGTGGTATCTGCAGCGCTCGGGGAAAAGTTGAAATGGGAACCCGCCAGCGGAGGTTCCCGTCCTGGCCTGTTTCCGCATCTACATGCAGCGTTGCCTGTTTCGGCCGCGCGCCGCGTGGTGCCTCTACCTTTAGGGGAAGATGGCTTCCATCAATTTCCGCCGGAAATTCCTTAAAACGGCGCCTTCAGCCTTCGGTCTGGCGCGCGGCTCTTTCGCTCATCAGGCAAGCGAAGACAACAATCACTGCCCCCGCCAGCGTCCAGCCACCAGGCCAAAGCTGCCAAATCGCCGCATCCAATATCAGGGCGAAGACCAGGGCAGAAAATTCAAGCGGCGCCAGGCGTGCTGCGCGATCAATGCTGAAGGCCAGCGCCAGCGCCAAGGTGGCGCCACCAGCGAAAAGCCCATTGGCAATCAAGCCAAACCAATCCCAGGCATCGGGCTGGACCCATTCGGCCCATGCGAAAGGTATTATGGCCAGGAAAAGCGGGCCCGAGGACCAGAAAATCAGCCGTGCCGCGCCTTGTTCCGCGCGCAGCAGACGGCTGATGGTGAGAAACCCCGCATAGGTCATGGTCCCCAAAAGCGCCCAGGCATAAGCGCCCCAGGGGCCAGTGGCGGAAAGCTTTGGCGCCATGGCAACGGCAACGCCCAAAAAACCAACGGCGGACCACAACCACACCGCGCGGCCATTTTTCTCCTGCAGCACAAGCGCGGCCAATAGCAGCGTGAAAAACGGTGCCGTGAAGTAAACCAAATATCCATCGGCCAGCGGAATTTCACGAAAGGCCAGAAAGAAGCCATAGGCCGAACCCGCCATGCACAGGGCGCGCAGCAAATGCAGCATGGGGTGTTTGGTGGAAATCGGCCCGCCCGCGCCAGGGCGTAAAAGGCGCAGAAGCCAAAGCAGCGCCAGCAGCGTGCCATAGCGTATCAGTAGCACCTGATCCGCGCCATAACGGCCCGCCAATAGCTTTGAATTGGCATCAAGCAGCGCAAAGAGCACCATGGCCCCCACCAGCAGCAGCGGCCCCTTAAAGCTTGTCATGACATCCCGGACTGGCGTTGTGCCGAAAGCATCTCGGCTGCAGGCTTCTCGCCCTGGTATCAGGGGCCGTCAAGCAGGCCCCGCGCCTTTATGCCCAGGGGCCAAAGAGCATCATGATATCGGCAAGCTGGGTACCACCGAGCAGAATGACATCATCGCCCGCACCACCATCAATCATGGCGCCTAAGCCATCATCCAGCAGCATGTCATTGCCTGCGCCGCCCAAAAGGCTATCGCTGCCCAAGCCGCCCATCAGCGTATCCTGTCCATTCCCGCCGGAGATGATGTTATCCCCTGCATCGCCAAGGGCGCTATCGTCACCCGCCCCCAACAGCACCCCTTCAATTTCATGCAGCGTATCGGTGCCAAAATCGCCGACAAACGCCTCATCTACCGTAAGGTCAATCGTGATTGCTCGAAGGGAGAGCGAATAATCGGCGACATCGACACCCGCCCCACCATCCAGCCTGTCATCGCCCGGCCCGCCCGAGAGTGTATCGACCCCCGCATCCCCAATCAGCGTATCGGCACCCGCATTACCCCAGAGGAAATTACTGCCGCCATTGCCAAGGATGCTATCTGAACCATCACCGCCGCGCGCGGCTTCCAGATCAACACCACGGGCGATGGTAATGTTGTTGGTAAGCCCACCGATGGAAGAAAAGGCCTCGGCGTGCAGATCAATAATCTGATTTTGACTATAGCCAGAAGCATCCAGCGTATCGGCGCCGCCCGTATCGTAAATGGTGAAGGCGGGTGGATGGGCATAGGATCTGAAATCATAAAGTGAACCAGCAGTCGCGTTATGTCCGTAAACCTCATTGCCGGCATTGAAGGCATTTGCGCCGTAAAGATTTTGCGCGGCCAGGATATCGGCAAGGCTTGGTCCCATGACGTAGCGATAGCTGCCGAACCCCGCTTCCGCCTGATCGAAATACGACATGATCGTGTAGGACCAGATGTCGTTGCTGTAGCTGTTATCCAGCCCATAGCTTGCGGAACCATTATAAGGGCCGCCATGGCCAAGCCCAAGCGCATGGCCGATTTCATGAACATAGGTTTGGAAGGAATAGCTATCGATCGTGGTACCGTAACTCGCGAGCCATCCGGTACTGATATTCACCCGCATGGAGGCGATCAGCCCATTGCTCCAAGTGCCGGCAGCAAAGGCGCCAGATTGATTATCGTCAAATGGAATATCGCCCCCTGAAGTGACTTCCTGAAAAACCAGATTGGTCACATTAGCCCAGGCCTGAAAGGCCGCGCGCGCCAGAAACTGCCCAGCGCTGGTAAGCGCCGTGACGTTATAGGTGATGATATTATCGGCGCTGGTATCCCAGCGATGGCCAGGGCCGCCCCAGTAGCCAGAGGTCAAGAAATCAGCGATCTGGTCCAGGCTATACTGCGGCACGACGAATTCATTGATCGAAAGCTGATAGCCGCCGACATAACGCTCATCCCAGGCACCCACATCAAGGTAATAGACTCCGCTTGCGGGCGCGATCCAATTCAGCAGGGAATTCCGCCCTGGCCCAGCATCATCATCTTCAGTGATCAAAGACCCATCGGCGCGCCGCAGATAAATATAAGGATCTTCAAGCGCGATATTTTCATCAAAGGCTAAGCCATCCAGCGTGATTCTGTATCGCGTGCCGGCCACGAGTTCCACGCGATACCAATCGTGATCAGTTGCGAATTCCAAAACGCCGTTCAGCGGCACCCCGACAGCAATCGCAAAACTGGATGTCGGGTCGCCCGGGACATCCATGGCAGGATCGGCAGACACGGTGCTCAACACCTCGGCCGCGGCTGGCTTCCCTTCTTCCTGGCAGGCAGCGCAATGGCAGCCGGAAGGGGCAGCTTCATCGGCATAAACGGCAAGGCAGCGGAAAGCTGGCACAACCCCTCTCAACGCCCAAGAAATGATTGAATAATAGTAATAATATAATTCAAAGACAGTAGCGCAACAATGATTAACGTGAAGCTTGCTCGCGGCCAGCTAGGGCAGCTTGGTTTTGCGTGAAGCGGTGCGCGATTTTGGAAACCATCATCTCCTGCCCCAAATTCAATATTCTCCAGCGCAGGAAAGACGATCCGTGGCACCCTGCGGGTTGACTATGGCCCCAAGCGCCC
>JBEDHL010000103.1:0-19014 GCA_041174145.1 Pseudomonadota bacterium | reverse complement strand
ATTTGGGGCCATGGCAAGGCGGAGAGTCTCCGCCTTGGCTTCGCTGATCTGGCCGGGCTGCTGACTGGTTTCGGCCTTGGCTATGACAGTAATGAGGCGCGAGATGTGGCCGCCGCCATTGCCGGGCTGACCCGCGGTGCGGCCGAGGCTGAATCTGGCCGCTTGGCCACACGTTTTGGCCCGCGCCATGCCGTGGCGCTGATCTGCCCGACCCCGCCCGAGGAAACCGCCATCCCTGGCCTTGCCAAGGCAGCACGTGCGGCTTTGGCCGCCGCGGCGGCCTCCCCCGGTTTGCGCCATCGCGGTTGCATTGCGCTGGCCCCCGCTGATGCGGTGGAAGCGCTGCTGGGCGCGGAAAGCGCTGGCATTGCCCCGGCCCCAGGCGCAAGCCGCCCGGCGCGCGGCGAAGATGGGCGCGTGACGCAGGTGCCAACCCGCGCCGCCGAACGCGCCGGCGTTGATGCCGCTTGGCTGCTGGCACCGGTGGCGCCTCAGGCGCGTCGGGCGATGGAAGCGGCGGTGATGCCCTTCCTGGATGCGCCGCCACCCGCCATGCCGGCACCGGCGGAACTACCCGAAGCGCGCCGCGCCGCGCCCCGGCCAATCCATGCGCCCATTAGCCGCTGCTGGCGCGTGGCCATCGCCGGCAATCGCGTGGCGATGCGCGCCATTGAAGATGATCGCGGCCATTTGCGGGAGATCTCCTTCTCCCTGCCGCGTGAAGCGGCGATGACGCGCGCCTTGATGGAAGCGCTGGCGCAAGCTGTATCGCTCGGCTTGGCGCAGGGCGTGCCTTTGACAAGTTTTGTGAACGCCTATGCCTATGCGCCTGGCCATGGCGGTGCGGTGGAAGGTGATGTGGGCATTCGCCGCGCCACTTCCGTGCTGGATTGGGCCTTCCGGCGGCTCGCGCGCGATTATCTGGGGCGGGAGGATTTGCCGGACCCTGTTGAGGAAGAAACGCTGCAACCGCGCCCTGCGGTGCTGCCCTTGCTTCCCTTGGAATTGCCGGCGCATCCTTCGCCCCGGTTGCGTCGCCACTTGCGCCCAGCGGCATAATTGGCGCTTTTGAAGGATTAGGATCATGGCCGGAAAAATCGAAGCGAAGCTTGCTGCCCTTGGTATCACCTTGCCCACGCCCGCGGCGCCGATTGCGAATTACATCCCCTACAATATCAGCGGAAAGCTGGTGGTGATTTCCGGCCAGGTGCCGGTGCGGGATGGCAAAATTGCCTATACCGGCAAGCTCGGCGCCGGCGTTTCCATCGAGGTCGGGCGCGAAGCGGCGCGGCTTTGCTTCGTCAATCTGCTGGCGCAGTTGAAGGCGGCTGCCGGAGATCTGGATAACGTGACGCGCGTGGTGCGGCTTGGCGGTTTCATTGCCGCGCCCGCCGATTTCACGCAGCACGCGCTGGTGATGAATGGCGCTTCGGATCTGGCCGTGGAAGTGTTTGGCGATGTTGGCCGCCATGCCCGCACCACCATCGGCGTGCCTTCCCTGCCGGGGGATGCGGCGGTGGAAGTGGAAGGCATGTTTGAAATCGCCTGAGGCCTTGGTCTTGCGACCAGGCTCAGCGTAACGACATCAGGGCGCATGACCGGCCCTCCCGAATTGGCGTTAAGCCTGCATCGCGCCATTGCCGATATCCCGGCGCAGGAATGGGATGCCTGTGCGGGGGATAATAACCCGTTTTTGAGCCACGCTTTTCTGCTGGCTTTGGAAGAAAGCGGCAGCGCCGTGCCGGATCGTGGCTGGTTCCCGCAGCACGCCGCCTTGCGCGATGAAGCAGGCCGTTTGCTGGCTTGCGCGCCTGCCTATGCCAAATCCCACTCCCAGGGCGAATATGTATTCGACCATGGCTGGGCGGATGCATTGGAACGCGCTGGCGGGCAATATTACCCGAAGCTGCAAGTGGCGGTGCCCTTCAGCCCTGTGCCCGGGCCGCGCTTGCTGATCCATCCCGAAGCGGGCTTTGGGCCAGATGTTTTGGCGGGCGCGCTGGTGCAAGCCTGCCAGGGCATTGGCGCTTCATCAGTCCATGCCACCTTCTGCACCGAAGCCGAATGGCGTGCCTTGGGCGATGCCGGATGGTTGCAGCGCCTTGGCACTCAATTTCATTGGATCAATCCTGGCTATCGGGATTTTGATGATTTCCTGGGCGCTTTGGCATCGCGCAAGCGCAAGGCGCTGAAGCGCGAAAGGCGCGATGTGCAGGCCGCGGGCCTGACACTGCGTACGCTGCGCGGGGCTGAGATTACGCCACGCCATTGGCAGGCCTTTCATCGCTTCTACCGCGCCACCACGGATAAGAAATGGGGACGTAGCGCTTACCTCACCAAGGCCTTTTGGCCGCTGCTTGGCGAAAGGCTAGGGGATCGCGTTTTGCTGATGGTCGCGGAACGGGATGGCGAACCCGTGGCCGGCGCGCTGAACCTTATTGGGCGTGATGCAATTTACGGCCGCAATTGGGGCGCCGTTGTTGATGTGCCCTTTTTGCATTTTGAGCTTTGCTATTACATGGCGATGGATTTCGCGATTGCGCATAGCATTTCGCGCGTTGAAGCAGGCGCGCAGGGCGAACATAAAATCCAGCGCGGCTATCTGCCCGTGCCGACCTATTCTGCGCATTGGATGGCTCATCCCGGCCTTGCCCGCGCGGTGGGCGATTTCCTGGCACGGGAACGCCCGGCGATGGAACGCGAAATGGAAGCGCTTGCGACCCTCTCCCCCTTTCGACAGGTGGATGAGGCGCCGTGAAGCCGGGCGGGCTTGGCGTCGCCTATCTGCAATTAGCGGCGTCCATGGCGCTGGTTGGCGCTAATGTCGCGGTGGCGAAGCTGCTGGCGGAAGCGCTGCCCATTCCGATGATCGCCTTCCTGCGCTGCGTTTTGGCGGTGCTGCTGCTGTGGCCCTTGGCGCGGTTGTTGGAGCCTGTGGCGCGGCCTGCAGGCGATGTATTGCGCAATCTTGCCTGGCAGGCGCTATTTGGCACCGTGATCTATAATGCCGGTCTCTTGGCAGGCTTGCGCCTGACTTCCGCTTTGGAAGGCGGTTTGGTTTTAGCAAGCCTGCCAGCCGTGGTGGCACTTGGCAGCGCTTTTTGGTTGCGCGAACGCCTTGCGCGCCCGCAATGGATCGCGGTGCTGCTGGCGGCTTTCGGCATGGCGGCGTTGACTTTCGCGCGCAGCGCCGGCGATGCGGCGGGTTCCATGCTCGGCAACGCCTTGATCTTCGGCGGCGTGGTGGGGGAGGCGCTTTATGTGCTGCTCGCCCGCCGCATCTCGGGCCGTGTTGGCGTAATTACCGCGAGCCTTTGGATGCAAATCTTCTCGGCGCTGATGCTGGCACCCTTTGCCCTGCCCGATATTGGCAGTATCGCCGCCCTGGCGGATCCGGGCTTGGCCGGCTTGCTGGTGTTTCATAGCGTCACCGCAAGCGTGCTTTGCCTGTTGCTGTGGTATGCGGGTTTGCAGCGCGTAGGCGCCGCGATTGCCGGGATTTTCACAGCCTTCCTGCCGGCAACCGCCGCGCTTGTCGCGGTGCTGGTGCTACGAGAGGCTTTCACCATGACTCACGCCATCGGCTTTGCGCTGATGATGCTGAGTGTGCTGATTGCCACCTGGCCACGAAAGACAGGCGCATGAGGCCGTGGTTCGCGCAAAGCCTGGGTGAATTTCGCTTTCAAAGTGCTGCGGATATCGCCGCGCGCCTTGCCTATGAACAGGCGGATCGTTTCGGCTCACTTGAATTGAAGCAGCGCGATTCCTGGGAACAAAGCGCGGCGCTGCTGCAAGACGCCTTGGCCGGTGGCGATGATGCCTGGCACATCTTCATGGAATGCGATTTGCTACGCCTGGAAAAACGCGCGGATGTCATTCTGCTTACGGACCGCGCGATTTTCGTGCTGGAATTCAAGATGGGCGCGCAGAAGCCGGATCTGGCTGATCTGCGCCAGACTGATAATTACGCCATGGATTTGCATGATTTCCATGCCGGCAGTCGCGGCGTGCCGATCATTCCTGTGCTGATAGCCCCAAGCTTGCCACAGCGTGATCTGGAATTACCGCTATTCTGGCACGGGGTAGTGCCGGTGATGGTGGCCAATGGCGCCATGCTACGTGATATTTTGGCGCGCGCGCAGATGGCCATCCCGCCACGCGTCGAGCCACTTGATGCAAAAGCCTGGGCGCGTGCTGCCTATCGCCCCGTCCCAACGGTCTTGGAAGCAGCGCGGCTTTTGTATCGCCGCAATGCGGTGCCGGATATCGGCGCGACCCGCGCGGATGCACATAACTTGACGCGCACAACCAATGCCATTGCGAGCGTGATTGATCGAGCACGTGCGGAATGCGGGCGTTACGTGGTTTTCGTCACGGGCATTCCGGGCGCAGGCAAGACGCTATGCGGCCTTAATCTAGTATTCGGCGCCTTGCGTGAACACGGCGCAGCCTTTCTTTCCGGCAATGTGCCCCTGGTGACGGTGCTGCGTGAGGCCTTGGCGCGGGATGCCGCGCCAAAAGGCGGCCAAGCCTTTGTGGTAGCCGAACGCGCGGCACGCACCGCGCTACAGAATGTACATCGCTTTCTTGAACATCACGTGATTAATGCCACGGAAACGCCCGAAGCGCGCATCATCGTCTTCGACGAAGCGCAACGCGCCTGGGATGAGGCGCAAGCCACCCGCGATGGCCAGCGCCGCAAAAGCCATCTGACCAAAAGCGAACCCGCGCATACCCTGGAAATCATGGGGCGGCATGAAGGCTGGGCCGTGATTGTTGCGCTGATCGGCAATGGCCAGGAAATCAATACCGGAGAGGCCGGGCTTGCCGAATGGGGCCGCGTCATCGCGGCCGCTGATGGCTGGCGCGCCGTTGCGGCATTGCGCAGCGTGATAACGACAGACCCAGCACAAAGGCTGGCCGAGGGCGCGCCGGATTGGCTTTCCTTTGATGATGAACTTGATCTGAGAACGCCCATTCGTAGCCTGCGGACCAATCGTGGCACAGAATGGGTGGATGCGGTGCTGCGTGGTGACGCACCTGCCGCGCGCGCCATTGCGGAAGCCACGCCCGAGCTACCCTATTTCATCACGCGCGACCCGGTCGCCTGGCGTTTGGCCTTACGGGCACGCACCCGCGGTTTGCGCCGCGCCGGGTTGATCGCTTCCGCCGGTGCGCGGCGCTTGCGTGCCGAGGGGCTTGGCGTACAGGTGCCCGATATTGCCGATTGGTTCCTGAAGCGTTGGCCAGATATCCGATCCTCAGAAGCGCTTGAAACCTTCGCCACCGAATATGATTGCCAGGGTTTGGAATTGGATGCGGTGGGCCTGGCCTGGGGTGGTGATTTTCGCCGCGATGTCGGCCAATGGCAGGCGCGGCGCTTTGTTGGTGATCATTGGCAGATTGTGCGAAGCGCCGAGGAGCAGCGCTATATCCTGAACACCTATCGCGTGCTGCTGACGCGTGCGCGGTATGAGACGATCATTTGGGTGCCGCCCGGCTCCGCCACGGATGAGCCCTTTCAGGATATTACGCGACCGGCCGCCGAAATGGATGCCATCGCCGAATTTCTGCTTGCCGCAGGCGCGCGGGCGTTAGAGAGTTTTCACGCCAATGCTGAAACATTGCCTATTCTGGCGCAGCTTTTATGAGGGCCGTCATGCGTGCGCTGCTGCTGTTCTTCCTGGTCATTCTGGCTGTTCCGGCAACAGCGCAGGAAATCAAGCTCGCCAGTTGGAATATCGCCTGGCTCACCACCAAGCCCGCCGGCCATCCTGATCTGCCGCGCGACCTGACTACCAGGACCGAACAGGATTTCGCCCGGCTGCGCGCTTATGCTGAGCGGCTGGCGCCGGATGTGGTTGCCTTGCAGGAAGTGGATGGCCCGCTTGCTGCCGCGCGCGTTTTTGATGCGACAGCCTATGACTTCCATTTCCCGGCGGAAAACGATGTCCAGCGCTCAGGCTTCGCCTGGCGCAAGGGGCTGCAGGTCACGCGCAACCCTGACCTGATGGCGCTTGATTTGCGCCCGACGGCGCGGCGTTCGCTCAGGCGTGGCGCCGATATCACGCTGCATGGCGCGCATGGCGCGCGGCTGCGCTTGCTTTCCATTCACCTGGATGGTGGCTGCTCTCAGGGGTCCGTCCGCCAACCCAATAGCAGTGATTGCCAAAGCCTTGGCAAGCAAGCCGAGATATTGGCGGAATGGATCGCCGAACGGCGGCGTGAGAATATGCCCTTTGTCATCCTCGGCGATTTCAACCGTCGTTTTACGCGTGAGGATGATATGCTGCCCCTGCTCAACGCCGCATCCCCCATGCGGCGCGCGACCGAGGGTTTTTCCAACCCCTGCTGGTCACGCGACGGTCAGGGGAGGGCCTTCATTGACCATATCCTGCTTGGTCTGCGCGCTGCGGATTGGTTGGTGAAGGATAGTTTTCGCGTATTTTCCTATGCGGAACGCGATCCCGCGATGCGGGATGTGATCAGCGATCATTGCCCCATCAGTGTGCGGCTGCACCTGCCCTGAAGCACCCTATGGGCGCGGCGCCAAGCCCGTGCCATGCTGCGCCCCATGTCCCTTTTCGCGCGCATTACCCTGCCATTGGCGGCGGTGAATTTCATCAACCAGGCCAATCGCTCTCTGGTGGCAGTGATTGGCCCCTTTCTGGCGCTTGAATTCGGTTTAACGGCAGCGGAACTCGGCTTGCTCGCCGCGTGCTTTTTCGCCGCCTACGCCATGGCGCAATTGCCAATTGGCTTGGCGCTGGATTTGAAAGGCCCGCGCCGCGTGCAGGCAACACTCGCGCTGATTGCGGCCACGGGCTTCAGCATCAGCGCCTTGTCGTCCGATGTGCTGATGCTGGCGGCAGGGCGTTGCGTGGCTGGCGTTGGTGTGGCGGCGGGGCTGATGGCGATGCTCAAGGCCAATACGCAATGGTATCCGAAGGAACGTGTCGCGGCGGTGACGGGCGCTGGCCTGTTCTTCGCTTCCATGGGTGGGCTTGCCGCGACGATGCCAGTGCAATGGGCGCTACCTTTCATTGGCTGGCGCGGCGTTTTTGTTGTGCTTGCTGGCCTTGCCGTTTCAGTTTCTGTCTGGATTTGGTTTTCAGTGCCGAATGCACCGCCGGGCGCTGCACCCGCGCCTCGGCGCAGCTTGCGCCAGGAAATCGGCGAATATGGCCGTATTTTCAAAGATCCGGTCTTTCTGCGCCTGGTGCCAACCGTTGCCATGCTTTCCACGCTCAATTTCACCTATCAGGGGCTTTGGGCGGGGCCTTGGCTGCGCGATGTGGGGGGGCTTGATGATGCGCCGCGCGCGGCAGCACTATTCATTTATTCGATAGGCATGATGACTGGCAGCCTGCTGACGGGGCAGGCCGCTTCCTTTGCACAGTCACGCGGCTATTCCCCCATGCTGGTGCCTTATATTGGTGTTGCGGGCTGCCTTTTCGCCCAAGCCATGCTGATGCTGGGGCCCACCGATTTCTGGACCATGGCGCTGCTGTGGTTCCTGTTTTCGTTTTCAGGGTCTGTCGGGCCGGCGGGCTATGCTGCGATAGGGCAGGGCTTTCCGCCAGCACTTGCAGGGCGGGTTGCCACGGCGATCAATTTTCTGATGCTCTGCGTGGTTTTCTTGTTCCAGACAGGTATCGGTGCCATCCTTGATCTCTGGCCGCGCAATGCGGATGGCGGCTGGGCGCCGGAAGGCTATGCCTGGGCGCTTGGCATGACGCTTTCCATCCAATTCGTGGCGGCGCTCTGGATCTTGCTGCCGTGGTGGCAACCGCGAAAGGAAGCCAGCTGATGGAAAAGCGCGTTACAAAAATCCTGGATCGCTATCGCGTTACCAAGGGGCGAGGCTTTCGCCTGAAGGATTATGATCCGGGCGATACCGCCGGGCTTGAGATGCAAAAAACCACTGCGGAGGCGCTACTACAGCAAGGCGTTGAGCGTCTGGCCGAGATGCAGGACAAGCTTTACGCGCAGGATCGCTGGTCGGTTCTTTGTATTTTCCAAGCCATGGATGCCGCCGGCAAGGATGGCGCCATTAAGCACGTGTTTTCGGGTGTGAACCCACAAGGTTGCCAGGTACATTCCTTCAAGGCGCCCGGCCCCTTGGAATTGGACCATGATTTTCTCTGGCGCCATTCCATCGCACTCCCTGAACGCGGGCGCATCGGCATCCATAATCGTTCCTGGTATGAGGAAGTGCTGGTGCTGCGCGTGCATCCAGAATTTCTTGGGCGCCAGAAGCTACCTTCGGCCCTTATCGGCAAGAAAATCTGGGATGAAAGGCTGGAAGATATCGGCGCCTATGAACGCTATTTGGCCCGGCAAGGGACGGTGGTGCTTAAATTCTTCCTGAATGTGAGTGAGGAGGAACAGAAAAAGCGCTTCCTGTCCCGTATCGATGAACCTGAGAAGAACTGGAAATTCTCACCCAATGATGTCGCCGAACGCGCGCATTGGGATTCATATATGAAGGCCTATGACGCCGCCATTGGCGCCACCGCGGCAGCGCATGCGCCTTGGTTCGTGGTGCCGGCGGATGCCAAATGGTTCACGCGCCTTGTGGTCGTGGCTGCCATTATCGAAGCGCTGGAAAAGCTGGACCTGCATTATCCAGCGGTTACCAAGGAACAGCGCGCGGCACTTGCAGTTGCCAAGAAAAGCCTTGGGTGAAAGACAGGGGTTTAGTGCGCTTTCCGTTCATCGAAAGCGCACTAAATCTTTGTTTGATCGCATTTTCCGAGCCGCCAAGTGGTTCCACTTGGCTTGAAAATGCTCAGTCCCCCACCGCATCCAGCACATGCAGCGCATAGGTATAGGCAGCGCCGGCATTAAGCGCGATGGCAACACCAAGCGCTTCGGCGATTTCTTCCTTGGTGGCGCCGGCAGCCTTGGCCTTGCGCGCATGGGCATCAATGCAGCCGTCGCATTTCGTGGTAATGGCAACGGCAAGGGCGATGAATTCGCGCGTTTTGGCATCCAGATGCTTGGTTTGCGCTGCGCCGTTTGAAAGCGCGATAAAGCCTTTCACGATATCGGGATGCAGTTGCCCCAATTCCTTCCCGCGCACCTTCAGCCCCGTGCTGTATTTCTCCCAATCCTTCACCTCGGTCATGATATCTTTCCTTTCAGTGCATCACGGCGGCTGCGGCACTGGCATAGCCCACGCGGCGTTCCGGCGGCACGGGGTGGCGCCCGGCCACGCGTTCCAGCAGCATGCGCGCATCGGCCAGCATGCCTGCCTTCATTGCCGCGTCCAGGAAAAGCTGTTCCAGCACATCCTGCTGCGCATGGCTGCCGCCCATGCGGTGCATCACACCAATCGCCGGGCGCATCGCGGCCACCGCGCCGGCATGATCGCCGCGCCCATGCGCCAGCACGGCTTCGCACACAGGCAGCGCTGCATCGCGCAGGATGGGTGCCAAGGTGCCGCCAGCGGCGATGCCATCGCGTATGCCATCCAAAAGCCGCGCTGCTGCCTGGAACCGCCCGGTGGCTACAAGCGCCATCATCCAATGCGGCAGGGTGAAGGCGGAAAGGCAATCGCCGATCCGCGCTTCTGCCTTATCGGCCAATTCTTCCCAGCGCGCGCCGACATTCACGCCCTGGCGCTGCAAGCGAAACAGCATCGAAGCCGCGTTTTGCACGTCAATATAAAGATCGGGCGCTGCTTCAGTCAGCGGGCTTTGCAGGTTGCGAAAGCCCTTGTCGTAAAGCGCCAGTACGTCTTCGGATTCCGCACGTTCCAGATGATACATGGCGCGGTGCCAGAACAAATGATGCGCCAGATTGGAAGCGCCTTCCCAATTCTTTTCAAGGCCAGAGAGCCAAGCAATACCCTCGCCACGTCGGCCTTGCATTTCCATCACATGTGCCACCGCATGCGCGGCCCATAAATCGCCCGGGTCAAGGTCAATCGCCGCGCGCCCGCTTTCTTCCGCCACCTGGTAATTGCCGCACTCCTCATGCGCGAAGCAACGGCAGGCGAGGATACTGCCAAAGGCAGGCAGCGCCGCTGACCAGCGGGGATAAACGCCCTCCACCAAGCGCTGCATCACGCCCGCGCGGCCCAGCCAAAAGGCGTTGAAGTGATGCAGGCGGAAGGCGAGGATATCATGCGGATGATCGCGCAAAATCGCTTCCCAGCCTGCCAAAGCCGCGTCCAAATCACCCGCCGCCCAGGCTGACACGGCGGCGGCATGCGCGGCTTCCCGGGCGCTTGCCTTGGCGGCAAGGCGCGTGGCCGCCGCAGCTGCTTCCTGCGCTGCTGGGATCAATGAGGCCTTATACCCAAGCAGGGTGAAGGCGGATTGCAGCACCCGCGCCATCGGCATATCGCCATCCGCATCCAGCAACGCCTTCATCCGCGCGGGCGTATCGGCGCGATATTTCAGATAGCCGGTGACAACATGATCATAAGCGCGCGTCGCCGCTTCTGACGCCGCTGTGATGGCAAGGCCGTGCTGGTCCTGAGGCATGGTGGGCTCCGCGAAAATACCCCTGAAGCTTGCCAGCCTTGGCCAAGCCGTGTCGAGTATGTTTCCCATCACCAAGGAGGCATGAATGGCTGAAGATACCCCAGAAGCGCGCCTGGCGGCGCTTGGTCTTGTGCTGCCGTCGGCGCCAAAGCCGCTTGGCACCTATGTGCCCTTCCGGCGCGATGGCAATATTATTTACCTGTCAGGCCAAGGGCCGCGCGATGCGGAAGGCAGACCGATCAGCGGCAAGGTGCCAACCGAAGTAAGTATTGATGAAGCCTATCAACTCGCGCGCCGTGTTGGGCTTTCGCTGCTTTCGGTCGCGGCCTCAGCGGCCGGGGGGCTTTTCCGGCTGCGCGCACTGAAGGTGCTGGGCATGGTGAATGCGGTGCCGGAATTTCGCGAACATCCGCGCATCATCAATGGCTGTTCGGATCTTTTCGTCGCGGTGCTGGGTGATAATGGCCAGCACGCGCGTTCCGCCGTGGGTTTTGGCAGCCTGCCCAATCAAATCCCGGTGGAGATCGAGGCTATTTTCCGCGTGCTCGATTAAGCGGGTTCAGGCTTTCGTCCCGGTGCTGCCGAAGCCGCCCGCACCGCGCGCGGTTTCCGGCAGTTCCGTCACCTCACGCCAGGCGCCGCGCGTCACCGGCGCCAGGACGGCTTGGGCAATACGCATGCCGCGTTCCACGGTGAAGGGCTCATTGCCCGCATTCATGAGAATAACGCCCAATTCGCCGCGATAATCCTCATCAATCGTGCCGGGGCTATTGGGTAGCGTAATGCCGTTTTTGAGCGCTAGGCCCGAACGCGGCCGCACTTGAATTTCATACCCTGCCGGGATCGCCATTTTAAGTCCGGTTGGAATCAAGGCGCGTCCACCGGGGGCGATCACTACCGGCGCGCTGACGGCTGCCAGCAAATCCATCCCCGCCGCGCCATCCGTGGCATAGCTTGGCAGCGGCAAATCCGCGCCATGGGGCAGGCGTATCACAGCAATTTCCGGGGTCATGCCAAAGCCTCTGCAATGCGCGCGGCAAGCTTCGCCGCGACTTCTTCCTTTTTCATACGTGGCCAGGATTCTGCACCACTCGGCGTAATCAGCAGCACGGTATTTTCCGCGCCGCCCATGACATCGCCGGAGACATCATTGGCCACAATCCAATCGCAGCCCTTCTTTTTGCGCTTGGCCTTGGCGTGGTCTTCCAGCTTTTCCGTCTCAGCCGCGAAGCCCACCACCAGCTTCGGGCGGCGCGGCCCGGCGGCGGAAAGCGTCGCCAGAATATCGGGGTTGAGCGCCAAAGCGATTGGTGGCGGGACTTCACCCGTAACTTTCTTCATCTTTTGATCAGCGGCCGCCGCACTCCGCCAATCCGCCACGGCGGCGGCGCAAATCGCGACATCAGCCGGCAGTGCCGCTTCACAGGCCGCCAGCATTTCCCGCGCTGATTCCACGCGTGCCACATTTACCCCTGGCGGGTCTGGCTGATGCACCGGGCCGGAAACCAACGTGACCCGTGCGCCAAGCGCAGCCAAGGCAGCAGCAATCGCATGGCCCTGCTTGCCGCTGCTGCGATTGGCGATGTAGCGCACCGGGTCAATCGCTTCATGGGTTGGCCCGCTGGTCACCAGCACATGCCGCCCCAGCAAGGGTTGCGCGGTAGGTGCAAAAACCGCCTCAACTGCCGCCAAAAGCGCCGCCGGTTCAATCAACCGGCCCGGGCCTGATTCCGGTTCCGCCATGGCGCCTTCTTCCGGCCCGGCAATCCGAATGCCGCGGGCGCGGAGCGTTGCGATATTCGCCTTGGTCGCAGCATTCTCCCACATCGCAGGGTTCATCGCGGGTGCGACCATGATCGGCGCGCGTGTTGCCAGCAGTACGCAGGTCGCCAGATCATCGGCCAGCCCATGCGTCATCTTGGCGAGCAAATCCGCCGAAGCTGGCGCCACCAGCACCAGATCGGGCAGGCGCGCCAAGCGGATATGGCCAATCTCAGCCTCGGCCGCCCAAAGATCATCATGCACTGCCTGGCCGGTAATGGCGGCAAGCGCTTCCTTGGTGACAAAGCGCGCCCCGCCCGCGGTCAGGATGGCGGTGACAGTAGCCCCCGCCTTGCGCGCAAGCCGGGTGAATTCCAGCGCCTTGTAAGCGGCGACGGAGCCAGAGACGATCAGCAGGATTCTACGGCCTGAAAGCATGGCCAGCAGGCTAGCCCAGAAGCCGCGCGATTGAAATCAGCCACCCCCCTGGCGCGGCGCGCCTGTTGGGGCATCATGGCGGAGCCACGCCGAATCAGGGCGGGCAGGGGGAAACAGCATGCCAAGCCGGCCCGATGCGGCCCGATAGCGTTTTCGCGCCCTTTCGGCTGCGCGGGTTTCGTTACCAATGGCCGGCCGACCTCGCTACCTCCTGGGCGTTTGAGATGGAGACGCTGATCCTGGGTTGGTATGTGCTGACCGAAACGGGATCGGTCACCTGGCTCGCGGTATTTGGGTCACTTTTGCTGATTGGGACGCTGTTTTCCCCAATGTTCGGCGTGATGGGTGACAGGATCGGGCATCGGCGCGTGCTTTCCGCCATGCGCGGCTGGTATGCGGCTTTGGCCGCGATCCTGACGCTTTGTGCCATGGCGGGTATGCTCTCACCCCTGCTGGTTTGCGGCGTTGCGCTGCTGAGCGGCCTGGTGCGGCCTTCCGATATGGGTATGCGCAATGCGCTGATTGCCGCTGGCATGCCGGCACCCTTGCTCATGGGTGCCATGGGGATTGAACGCATGAGCGCCGATAGCGCCCGCGTGATTGGCGCACTGACCGGCGCTGGGTTGGTCGCTTTCCTGGGCATTGGCCCGGCCTATATGGCGGTGACGGCGATTTACGCCCTGGCGCTGGTGCTGACCTTGCAGGTGGATGAACCGCCGCCCCGCGCAGCGCAGGGTGTGGTGATGAAAACGCCCTGGGCTGATCTTGGCGATGGCATTGCCTATGCGCGCTCCACCCCGCCGGTGCTGGCGGCGCTGCTGCTGGCTTGCCTTGCCAATTTCGCCGCCTATCCACTCAGCGGCGGCCTGCTGCCGCATGTGGCGCGCGATGTCTACGGGTTGGATCGCACCGGGCTTGGCTATCTTTCCGCGAGTTTCGCTGGTGGCGCCATGCTGGGGTCGCTCTACATCAGCGCGCGTGGCGGTGGCTTGCCCCCGGCGCGCACCATGCTGGCCGCTTCGCTTTCCTGGTTTCTGCTGCTGCTGATTTTCGCGCGCTTGGATGAACCTGTGCTGGGCGGGGTGGTGCTGGCGCTGGCGGGGTTTGTACAAAGCTTTTGCATGGTGCCGCTGGCGGTGCTGCTGCTGCGCATCACGCTGCAAGAATTTCGCGGCCGCGTGATGGGGCTGAGGATGTTGGCCGTTTATGGCCTGCCAGTTGGGTTGATGATGGCCGGGCCTTTGGTGGCCGAAATCGGCTTCGCCGATGCGGGCGCGCTTTACGCGGGTTTTGGCGTGTTATGCACCATTGCCATTGCGCTGTTCTGGCGCGCGCATCTTCTGCCGCGCGATATGCCGGCCAATGGGCTGCGTGGCCAATAAACCTTTCCGCCCAGGCCCGAATTGGGCAAACTGACCAAAACCAGAAAGGAAATGCCGATGAACCACCTGCTCACCCGCCGCAGCGCCCTGGCCTTGGCCGGTGCTGGCGCCTTCGCCCCCGCCGCTTTCGCGCAAGGCACATTTCCTGATCGTGCGGTGAATATGATTGTGCCTTTCGCGCCTGGCGGTACGCCAGATATTGCGGCACGGTTGATGGCGCCGAAAATGGCGGAATTGCTTGGTCAGGCAGTCACGGTCGAAAACCGCGCCGGCGCTGGCGCCACCATCGGCACGCGCGCCGTGGTGCAGGCGCGGCCCGATGGGCATACGATTTTGATGGGCTCCATTTCCTTCCTGACGGCGCCGCTCACGGCAGACCCCATGCCTTATGATCCGGTGGCGCAGCTGCGCGTGATCAGCCTGATTTCCACCTCGCCGTATGTGCTGATTGTGCGTGCTGATAGCCCGGCCCGCGATATTGCCGGCTTCCATGCCTGGACGCGGGAGCGCGGCAATAAGCTGAATTACGGATCATCAGGCAGCGGCACACCGCTACATTTGGGCGGAGAACTCTATAAGCTGATGATGGGCGTGGACCTGACGCATGTGGCCTATCGCGGCAGCGGTCCCGCCATCACGGCGCTGATCGCGGGCGAAGTGGATATGGTTTTTGCTGATGTGCCGGGCGCTTCCGGCCAGATCAGGGCCGGCACGGTGCGCCCCTTGGCCACCATGGTGCGTGAACGCATCAAACAATTGCCTGATGTGCCGACCATGGCGGAAAGCGATCCGCGCCTGACGGATTACGATGTTTATACCTGGGCCATGCTGGTGGCGCCCAAGGCCACGCCAGATCGCGCCGTGCAGCGCCTGCATGATGTGGCGATCGGTGCCGCGCGTCAGCCCGATGTGATGAAGCGGTTCGAGGAAATGGGCTTTGACTATGTGGGTTCCTCACCGGCGGATGGCGATAAGCGGCTGGAAGCGGAACGCGACAAATGGCGCGATGTCATCAAGCGGGCGAATATCAAAGTGGATTTGTAGAACAGGGTCACGGGCTCCGCCGCGCCTCTCTTGCAATCACCGCCAGCGCGGCGGAGGAAATCGTGAGCTGCCCCAATATCTGCGTCATGTCGCGCACATAGCCCCAGGTCTCAAACGGTGCGGGGTCTTGCGGCAGCATCACCAGGCTTCCCGGTACCAAGGGCGGGCCACCGCCTTGGAAAAACCCCTGGCCCGCCGGCGCCGCTTCGCCATTGGGCAGCACCACGAAAGCGCGGGAAGTATCGGCGAAGCGCTGCGCCCCGCCCGAGGCTTCAATATATTCCGCCGCGCGCCAACCCTGACGGAAGGGCAGGCTGCCCGGATTTTGCACCGCGCCCACCACTGTCACATCCTGTGGGCGCTTCGGCATGGCAATCACATCGCCCGGTTCCACCAGCATATCCAAATCGGGCCGCGCCAGCAGGATCACCGGATTGGCTTCCACCACAACGCGCCCGGCGGCGCGTGCTTCGCGCAAAGTGGCGGCCAATTCGCGCCCGGCCTTCATGGCACCACCGACATCCGATGTGCCGCCCCGCGCCCCCGGCAGCGCCTGGCCTGCGGCCAATTGCACCAGGCTGCTTTCCAAATCCCGCGCCGTGCGCGCAAAGCCTTCCTGCTGGCGCTGGCGCACGCTTTCCCGCGTAAATACCGCGCCATAGGGGAAGGCTTCTGGCGTCAGCCCACCAGCGCGGGCGATCACCTCGGAAAGCCGTTCCCCGCGGCGGAGTTCATAGCTGCCCGGATTACGGAATTCGCCCAGCAGCAGCACCGGCCCGGTATCCAGCGCATCTTCCCGCCTTGGAATGCGGAGGCTCTGGCGTGGCGAGACCAGCTTCGCCCCAGCACCAGCCCCGCCGCCCAGGCTGACGCGCGTGACTTGCCCTGTCAGCGCTGGGTTCGGCACTTCGCGCGCCAAATCAGGCGCGGCCATATTGCCAAGCGCGGTCACGCCCCCAGCGGCGGCCAGCGCATCGGCAAGCGGCGTATTCTCCAGCATCGGATAAAGGCCAGGTGCCCTTATCTCGCCCGTCATCAGCGCGGCGTGATCCAGCAGAAACCCGGCAAGATCAGGCGCTTCCTGGAAAATGCGCGGGCAGCGCGCCTCACCCATCTCGGCAAAGCCGGTGGCGCGGGCATGGGCGAAGCGGGCGGGGGAGGCCTGCGCCGCTTGGGCAATTTGCGTCAGCGCCACGCATTCCCCACTTGGCAAGGGGGCGGCCTCACCGCGCAGCGCCCGCGCCACCCCGCCGCTCGAGAGCCATTGGATATCCGCGCGGGAGAAGATGATCACCTCATCCCCATCGCGCAAAGCGGGGCCGCCGCGCCCTTCCAAGGCGCGGGCCAGATCAAAGCCGAGCAAGTGCCGCTGACCGCTGCGCTGATCCGGGCGCAGCACCACGGCGAAGCGCGTATAGGGATCGGGCCCTAATTGCCGATGATCCGCAATCAGCCCGCGCACCGAAAGCCCCTGTCGCCCCCCCGCCGCGCGGGTGATCGGCATGGCGACATGCCCGGAAAGGCGGATGGTATTGGCCGCCACATCCGCGCCCGGGCGCACCAGCAGCGCATCTCCGCGCCTCAGGCTGCTATTCAGCGCCAATTCGGCAAAACTCCGCCTGCCTTGCGCGTCACTCTGCTGAACCAAAAGCCGATTGCCGGAAGGCCTGAGCGGCCCACCGGCCAGGGCCAGCGCTTCTTCCATCGGCATGGCGGCCTGCTTGGCCGGCAATTCATAAATCCCCGGCCGCGCGACATCGCCCGCAATCGCCACCACGCCGCCCAGTGGCGGGACCAGAATGCGCTCACCCTCTCGCAAGGTAAGATCAGCCACACCGGGCGCATCGGCGAGCAGGGGATAAAGATCCACCTGCCGAGAGCCCGCCGACCCTTCAATTCTGATGGCGCGCAAAGACCCGCTGCGCCGCACCCCTTCAGCGGCCGCCAAAGCATCCAAAACGCTCGCCAATGCGGTCAGGGATTGGAAGCCGGGGCGCATTACTTCCCCGCCCACGAAAACGCTGATCTGGCGGATTTGGCCGATGGAAAGGAATATTTCTGAACCGCCAAGCTCCCGCGCGGCACGGGCTTCCATATCGGCGCGCAGGTCGGCAAGGCTGCGGCCGGCAGCAGGGATGGGGGGCAATTCAGGCAGCAGCAACATGCCATCGCGGCCGATCCTGATGGCCAGCGTCTGCCGCGCCCGGCCCCGCAGCGCCACCACCACCTCATCACCCGGGCCCAGAATATAGGAACCGGGCAGGGCGCCAAAGCTGGGCGGCGGGGCGGCACCGCCACGGAAAGTATCATAGCCGAATTGGCGGATTTCGGCCTGTTCCAGCCTTTCGGCGAAAAAGGCTTCAATGCTGGAAAGCATGGGGCGCGATGCGGGCGGCAGCGCGGTGGCTAGGGCTGGCGACGCGGGGCTTGCCGAAGGGGCCGGGGCCATGGCGGCTTCCACGATGCGCGCCACGATATCGCGCTGCGCAGAAGGCGGCAGGCTTGGTAAATTGGTGCCGCCCGGCAGGCTTGGCGGTAGGCTTGGCGGGGCAAGGATTTGTGTGCCTGGTTGGGCCAGAGCCGGCGAGACCCCCATAAAAAGGTACAAGATCAATAGGCTGGGCGAAAACGCCGCAGCTTTCAACCTCATATTGATCCTGGCGAATTTCGACATGAAATACACCCAAAAAGATTGTTGATTTTTACTTAACACAACCATAGATTGACAATCAATAATGGAAATCACCTATTGGAGGCATTGAATGCCTGGTGATACGGTTCTTGGTGAGGCTCATGCGACGGTATCAAGCATTCCTGCTTGGCGTGGCTGGTGGCTTCGTGCCGATACGGCGCTACGGCTTGGGCCGCGCCCCGTGGCGCTTTTCGCTTGGCATCGGCTGCGGCTCTCCCTCGGCATCGCGCATCGCGCCCTGCCGGCACTGCCTGCCCCGGCCGGGCCCTTCCTGCCCGGCGCCAAGCCAATCGCCGTCCAGGCGCAGGATTGGCATGGCCCTTTCAATCCCAGCACCCATGCGCTTGATATCCTGGCCCAGCCCATCACCGATATCCGCAGCTTGTGGGAGGCGCATCGCCTTGCCCCGCTGCTGCATCTTGCCTTGGCCGCGAAGCGTGATCCTGCCGGCGATCACCTGCACCGCGCCGAAGCGCTATTGGCGGATTGGACCGCGGCCAACCCGCCCTTTCGCGGGCCCGGCTGGGCCTGTGCGCAGGAAGCGGCGCTGCGTGCCATGGGCTTTGCCCTGGCTTTGGCGCTGCTGGATGCCGACCGCAGCCTGACCCCTGGCGCGCGGCAATTGCTCGGCTTGCATGCGAAGCGCATCCGCGCCACGCGCGCCTATGGCAAGGCGCAGGATAATAACCACCCAATCAGCGAAGCGGCGGGATTGTTCATCTGCGGCTTGGTGTTGGGTGAAAGGCGGGATCAGGCAGCCGGCGCGCGGGCGCTAACGCAAAGCGTGGGGCGGCTGGTCTCCCCCTGCGGCGCCTTTGCCCAGGCCTCACCCGCCTATCACCGCCTGATGCTGGATGTGCTGGCGATGGCCGAATGGTTCCGCCGCCGCCACGCTGCCCCCGCTTTTGCCGAGCCCTTCGCCGCGCGTGCCGCCGCCGCAACCCATTGGCTTGAACGGGTCATGGCGCCGGGCGGTGCCCTGCCGCGCATTGGGCCCTGCGATGATTCCGCTTTTGCCGATCTCTCCGGCGGCGGCGCTCAGGATGCACGCGGCAGCCTGGAACGCGCATCCCGATTGTTTCGCGATGCCAGCGCTGGCGTGCCGGATGACCCTGGCTGCCGCGCCCTTGGCCTTGCGCCAATACCCCCCACGGCCAAGCCCAATCCGCCCCATTGGCGGAGCGCCGGCTGGTTCGTGTTGAAA
>JBEDHL010000102.1:0-27691 GCA_041174145.1 Pseudomonadota bacterium | reverse complement strand
GGCCTTTCCATGCTGGTCGCCCCTCCCTTCTTCTCTCTTTTGGTGGATTTGAGCGGTGGTTATGAGGCCGGCTTCGCGCTTTGCATCATCACTGCGCTGATTGGGGCGGGGCTGGCGTGGTCCGTGCGGGGCAGGGCTGTCTCCGCTGCATGAAAAGGAGTAGTTAGGGCGTATGACAACCTTTCTTACTATCCTGGTCGGGCTTGCCATGCTGGCCACCGTTGGCGTGCTGTTTGCCGGAATTCTGGGCATGGCGGGCGGCAAGGCCAATCCGAATACCGCCAATTGGCTGATGCGCTGGCGCATCATCTTCCAATTCATCGCGGTAGCGCTTTTCGCCCTTCTGCTTTTGCTGCTGCGCGGTTGATGGCGCCTTGCCCCGCCCGGCGCGGGGCTTTATTACGGTCGGGCTTGCACGTGGGGCCGGAAGAGTCCCGCGCGCGGCATTCCGGCGCCACACGGCCCCCCATTTCCTGAAGGCTATGGTTGCATCATGAAGCTTCTGGTCCCCGTCAAGCGGGTGGTGGATTACAACGTCAAGGTCCGCGTCAAGGCGGATGGCACAGGCGTTGAAACAGCCAATGTCAAAATGTCCATGAACCCCTTTGACGAAATCGCGGTGGAAGAAGCCGTGCGGCTCAAGGAAAAGGGTGTCGCCACCGAAATCATCGCGGTATCCGCGGGCCCCGCTGTGGCGCAGGAACAGATTCGCACGGCGCTGGCCATGGGGGCTGATCGCGGCATCCTGGTGGAACATGATGGCGTGCTCGAACCGCTCGCGGTTGCCAAGATTCTGAAGGCGATCATCGCCAAGGAAGCGCCGGATCTGGTGATCCTGGGCAAGCAGGCGATTGATGATGACATGAACGCCACCGGCCAGATGCTGGCGGCGCTGATGGGCTGGCCGCAAGGCACTTTCGCGTCCAAGGTGGAAATCGCCGATGGCACGCTGAACATCACGCGCGAAGTGGATGGCGGCTTGGAAAAGCTGGCGCTGAAGCTGCCGGCCATCATCACCACCGATTTGCGCCTGAATGAACCGCGCTACGCGTCGTTGCCGAACATCATGAAGGCGCGCAAGAAGCCGATTGATACCGTGAAGCCCGCCGATCTGGGTGTTGACCCCACACCGCGCCTGACGGTGGTGAAGGTGGAAGAACCGCCCAAGCGCCAGGCCGGCAAGAAGGTGGGTTCCGTGCAGGAACTTGTTGAAAAACTGCGCAATGAAGCGAAGGTGATTTGACCATGGCGGTGCTTGTTCTTGCCGATCATCAGGACGGCGCGCTTTCTCAGCCAACCCGCAGCACAGTGGCCGCCGCCGCCAAGCTTGGCGATGTGCATCTGCTGATCGCGGGCGGCGCCACTGGCCCCGCCGCTGCCGCTGCCGCGAAGCTGCCATCGGTCGCGAAGGTGTTGACCGCCGAGGCGGACATCTACGCCAATGGCCTCGCTGAACCCATGGCGGCGCTGCTGGTGGCACTTGCGCCTGGCTATTCGCATCTGCTGGCCCCCGCTTCCGCCGGCGGCAAGAATGTGATGCCGCGCGCGGCCGCTTTGCTGGATGTGCAGATTCTGTCTGACATTTCCGGCGTGGTGGATGCCGATACCTTCGTGCGCCCGATCTATGCCGGCAATGCCATGGCCACGGTGAAAACCGCCGATGCGAAGAAGGTGATCACGGTGCGTGCGGCGTCCTTTGATCCCGTGCCGGCCGAAGGTGGCGCGGCGCCGGTTGAAGCCGTGGCTGCTGCGGCTGATCCTGGGCTTTCGCGCTTCCTGGGGGCGGAGATTGTCAAAAGCGAACGCCCTGAACTCACCGCTGCGCGGATTGTGGTCTCGGGCGGGCGCGCCATGGGTTCGGCGGAGAATTTCGTCATTGTCGAAAAAGTCGCCGATAAGCTTGGTGCGGCGATTGGTGCTTCCCGCGCTGCGGTGGATGCGGGCTATGCGCCAAATGATCATCAGGTCGGCCAGACCGGCAAGATTGTGGCGCCGGAGCTTTACATCGCGGTTGGCATTTCAGGCGCCATTCAGCATCTGGCCGGCATGAAGGACAGCAAGGTGATCGTCGCCATCAATAAGGATGAAGAAGCGCCGATCTTCCAGGTGGCCGATTACGGGCTGGTGGCCGATTTGTTCAAGGCCATGCCGGAATTGGAAGCCGAACTCGACAAGAAGTGATTTGCCTGATCGGGGGCGCGGTCTGCATCAGCGCCCCCGTTTTGTATCGTAACAGGAGCATCCATCATGGCGGCAATCAATAAACTCGGCGTGATTGGCGCGGGGCTGATGGGCAATGGCATTGCCCATGTGGCGGCGCTTTCGGGCATTCCCGTGGTGCTGATGGATGTGCAGCAACAGGCGCTGGACCGCGCGCTGGCGACCATGGCGAAGAACATGGAACGCCAAGTCAGCAAGGGCAGCGTCAGCAGCGCAGATCGTGACGCCGCGCTGGCGCGGATTGTGACGGCGACGGATAACAGCGCCTTCGCCGATTGCGATATGGTGATTGAAGCGGCGACGGAAAACGAAGAAATCAAAAAGAAGATCTTCGCTGCCCTTTGCCCGGTGCTCAAGCCAGAAGCCTTTCTTGCTTCCAATACGTCTTCCATCCCGATCACGCGGCTGGCGGCGGCTACGGATCGGCCTGGCCGCTTCATCGGCATGCATTTCTTCAACCCCGTGCCGATGATGAAGCTGGTTGAGATCATTCGCGGTCTTGCAACGGAAGACGCCACCTATCAGGCCGTGGAAGCGCTGGCGAAGCGCATGGGTAAGGCGCCGGTCATGGCGCAGGATTGGCCGGGCTTTGTCGTCAACCGCATCCTCTGCCCCATGATCAATGAGGCTATACAGGCGCTGATGGAAGGTGTTGGCGATGTGGCGGCGATTGATGCTGGCATGAAGCTTGGCGCCAATCATCCGATGGGGCCTTTGGAACTCGCGGATTTTGTTGGGCTGGATACGCTCTATTCGGTGATGAAAGTGCTGCATGAAGGCTTGGGCGATTCCAAGTACCGGCCTTCGCCCTTACTCGCGAAATATGTTGAAGCTGGCTGGTATGGCCGCAAATCCGGGCGCGGCTTTTACGATTACAGTACCACGCCGCCCACGCCCACGCGCTGAAGCGCCCGTGCCATGCCGGGCGTGACGCGGTTTGAAGGCTGGCGCCGGAGCCTGCGGGAGCTTTACTTCGGTTCGTCACCCACCGCGCGACGCTTTCGCTACGGGATCATTTTCTTTGATCTGCTGACCCTGGTTTTCGTGATTGGCACATCCTTCATGCCGCGCGAGCCCTGGGTTGGCTATGTGGATGTGGCGATTGGGCTGGTTCTGGCGTTGGAATATGCCGCGCATCTGGCCGCACATCGCAACCCAAGACGCCATGCGCTGCGGCCTGCCAGCCTGATTGATCTGGTGGCGATCTTATCCTTCCTGGCACCACTGACTGGGGAGGGTTTTGGATTTCTCCGCGTGTTGCGCACACTCCGGCTGTTGCACACCTATCGCACCTTGGCCGAGCTCCGCCAGGATATGCCCTTCTTCCGCAAACATGAAGAAGCGCTGATCGCCGGCGTGCAATTGGCCGTATTCGTCTTTGTGATGACCGCTATTGTTTATGAAAGCCAGCGCGGCATCAATGCGAAAATCGCCGATTACGCTGATGCGTTTTATTTCACCGTGACAGCCCTGACCACGACCGGTTTTGGTGACATCACGCTGGAAGGCAAATTCGGCAAACTGCTTTCCGTATTCATCATGATCTGCGGCGTGACGCTGTTTCTGCGCCTGGCGCAGGCGATGTTTCGCCCGCGCAAGGTGCGCTTTCCCTGCCCAAGTTGCGGGCTACAACGGCATGAACCTGATGCGGTGCATTGCAAGGCCTGTGGCACCAGGCTGGCCATCCCCGACGAAGGCAGAGATTAAACCGGCGTGCGCCATTCTGCATGGGCATTGGTGGTGCCGCGCACGACGCTTTCATAGGCTTCCTGCAAGCGCATGGTAATGGCACCCGGCTTGCCATCGGCTACAGGCAGCTTGTCCACGCTGGTGATCGGCAGCAATTCCTGACCCGTGCCGCAAAAAAACAGCTCATCAGCGATATAGAGTTCCGTGCGGTCAATCGTACCCTGTTCCACACTCAGGCCATGTTCGGCGGCAAGTTGAATCACGGTATCGCGCGTGACGCTTTCCAGAATATCGTTTTCGCGGGAAGGCGTGATCAGTTTGCCGTCACGCACCATGAACAGGCAGGCGCCGGTGCCTTCGCTCATTTTACCGGCGCGCGTCATCAGTAGCGCATTGTCATAACCGTCTGCCTTGGCCTGCAACATGGCGATGCGCCCGGCATGGTAATTTGCTGTCGCCTTGATGCGCGGCGGCATGGTGGTATCCGAGATGCGCGTCCAGGATGAGACATGCACGGAAAGCCCGCTGCTGCGCTTGGCATTGCGTTCACGTGGCATGGCGCCACAAGCCCAGCCGACGCTGCCGGTGGTGGCCATAGAGCCCAGGCTTTCGATATGCACCTGGATGCGAATATAGCAATCATCATCCGGCGCATTGGCGCGAATGGCATCCAGCACCCCTTGGCGCATCACATCGCGTGAGGGCGGATTGTCGAAGCGCATGAATTTCATGCCTTGATCCAGCCGCACCAGATGTTCTTCCAACCGAAAGACGGAAAGCTGCTTGGTGGCTGGGTTCATATAGGCGCGAATGCCTTCAAACACTGTGCCGCCATAAGCATGCCCTACCGAAAACGGATGCACCCGCGCTTCATCAAAGGCGATCTTCTTGCCGTTTTGGATGATGTATTTTGCTGTCCAGGCCATTGGTTTCCTCATTTATCCTGATGTTTTGTTGCACGCGCTTCGTCAAACCCGCCCTGGCCGGTCATGGCGGCCCAGGCGCGGTAGCGTTCCGATGCCGCAACGCGGCCCTTGCCGATCAATTCCCGCCACACGCCGCAGGCTTCCACAAAGCGCGGAATGGAACCGGGGAACATCGCGAGTGTAATGGCCTCCGCAATTTCATCTTCCGGCACGGCGGCGGCATAGGCGGCTTCAATCTGCCATTCCAAAACGCGCCAACGCGCGCGGCAGACTTGTACGGCGCATTGCGCCAGATGCACCAGGCGGCGCGGCGCGGCGGGCGCAATGCCCTCCACCGCTTGCAGATATGCCGCACGCGGATCAAAGGGCGCCAATTGCTGGCCCCAGCGATGCGCGGCGAAATCAAACGCCTCGGCCCCGATGGCGAGGGCCGCTGCGCTGAAGGCCGCGCCGATCAACGCATCATCCCCGCCGGCGGCACGGAATTTGGCGATGTGATGCGTTGCCAACGCCTCATCCGTTGCGGCCAATACGGCGAGCCAGACAAATTCGCGGTCATGATGCGACAATACACGATCATCCAGCGCCATGGCGGTATAGGCGGCGTCATAGCCTTCCAGCAGACGGGGGAAGGCAAGCGCCAGCAGGCCGTGATGCGGCAGCAAATAGCCGCGCTTGGCCTTCACCGCCGCCAGCCGCGCTTCAAGCGCCGCAGTTGTTTCGCCGCTGGCGTTTTCCTCTTGGTCATTCATGCTTCGGTTAGGCTATACCGCTTCCAGCGCCCTTGTAATCCCCCGCGCGGGGCAGGATTATTCCGCCATGTCCAAGACAGCCGAACCAAACCTGCAAAACGCCCCCATCCTACTGCGCGAAGACCGCGCGGGAGGGGTTTGCGTGGTGACCCTAAATCGCCCGGCGGCGCGCAATAGCCTCTCCCGCGCCATGTTGCAGGCGCTGGAGGAGATGCTGGCTGATATTGCCGCGGATACCACCTGCCGCGTGGTGGTGCTGGCCGGCGCGGGTACGGTGTTTTGCGCTGGGCATGATTTGCGCGAAATCACCGCGCATCGCGCCGATGCGGATGGCGGGCGCGGCTTTTATGCTGATGCCATGGCGGCCTGCGCTCGGGTGATGCAGGGCATTGTCGGCCTGCCGCAACCGGTGATCGCTGCCGTGCAAGGTGTGGCCACGGCCGCCGGCTGCCAATTGGTGGCAAGCTGTGATTTGGCGGTGGCGGCGGAAGATGCGCGGTTTTGTACGCCAGGCGTGGATATTGGTTTGTTCTGTTCGACGCCCGCCGTCGCCCTGGCGCGCGCGGTGCCGCGCAAGGCTGCTATGGAAATGCTGTTGCTGGGTGAGATGGTGCCGGCGGCGGAAGCGCAGCGACTTGGCCTGGTGAACCGCCTGGCACCGCGTGAGGCGCTGATGGAAACCGCGCTGGGCCTTGCAGCGCGCATCGCTTCCCATTCGGCGATCACGGTGCGTATGGGCAAGCGCGGCTTCAATAGGCAGATCGAATTGCCGCTAGCGGAAGCCTACAGCGAAGCAGCTTCGGTGATGACAGAAAATCTGATGGCGCGTGACGCGGCGGAAGGCATTGGTGCCTTCCTGGAAAAGCGCCATCCGCATTGGGAAGACAGATAGGGGAAATGGCCGTGAGCAAATACGAAAACGGGCTCGATCAGAACGCGGCCAATCATCAGCCGCTGACGCCGCTATTGTTTCTGGAACGTGCCGCGCAGGTTTATCCGGATTACCCTGCCGTGGTGCATGGCGCGATTAAGCGCGATTACCTAAGTCTGCGTAATCGGTCCGTGCAGCTTGCCCATGCGCTGAAGAAGCGCGGCATTGGGCGCGGCGATACGGTGGCGGCGATTCTGCCCAATATTCCCGAAATGCTGGAATGCCATTACGGCGTGCCCATGGCGGGTGCGGTGTTGAACACCATCAACACGCGGCTGGATGCGCCGACGGTTGCCTATATTCTGGATCACGGCGAAGCCAAGGCCGTGATGGTGGACCGCGAATTCATGCCCGTGCTGCGCGCAGCGCTGGCGGAATGCGCGGCGAAGCCGATCATCATTGAAGTGCATGATGCGCTGGCGCCGGAAGCCATGCATGGCGAAACCCTGGGCGGGCAGGAATATGAAAGCTTCATCGCCGAAGGCAGTGCTGATTTTGCCTGGGAAATGCCGCGCGATGAATGGGATGCGATTACGCTGAATTATACATCCGGCACCACAGGCAAGCCGAAAGGTGTGGTCTATCACCATCGCGGCGCCTGCCTTTTGGCGACCGGCAATGTGCTTTCCGCCGGCATGGGCAAGCATCCATCCTATTTGTGGACGCTGCCGATGTTTCATTGCAATGGCTGGTGCTTCCCCTGGACAGTGACGGCGCAGGCCGGCTTGCATGTCTGCCTGCGCGCCGTGCGCGGCCCCGATATGTGGCGGCTAATGGCCGAACATGCGGTCACGCATATGTGCGGCGCGCCGATTGTGATGGCGACGCTGCTCGCCACACCCGCCGCTGATAAGCGCGCCTTGCCGCATCAGGTGCAATTCGTCGTCGCCGGAGCGCCGCCGCCGGAAGCCGTGCTGGCCGCCATGAAGGAAGCGGGCTTTGCTGTTTGCCATGTTTATGGCCTGACCGAAGTCTATGGCCCATCCGTGGTGAATGAATGGCACGGCGAATGGAACGCCAAGCCCGGCACGGAGCAAGCCGCGCTGATGGCGCGCCAAGGCGTGCGCTATCTGGCGCTTGAAGGTCTTGATGTGATGGACCCTGAAACCATGCGCCCCGTCCCCGCCGATGGCACCACAATGGGCGAGGTGATGATGCGCGGCAATGTTGTGATGAAGGGCTATTTGAAGGACGCCGCCGCGACGCAATCCGCCTTCGCCGGCGGGTGGTTTCATACCGGCGACCTCGCGGTGAAATATCCGGATGGGTATATTCAGCTCAAGGATCGGTCGAAGGACATCATCATTTCAGGCGGCGAGAATATCAGCAGCATCGAAGTGGAAGATGCGCTCTATAAGCACCCATCGGTCGCCGTGGTGGCGGTGGTGGCGAAGCCCGATGAAAAATGGGGCGAAACGCCCTGCGCCTTTGTGGAATTGAAGCCGGGGCTGAGCGCAACGCCCGAGGAATTGATCAATTTTGCGCGTCAGCATTTGGCAGCCTTCAAACTGCCGCGCCACATTTTTTTCGCCGAATTGCCCAAAACCTCAACTGGCAAAATCCAAAAGCACGTGCTGCGTGCGCAAGCGAGGGGCGCATGAGCATGATTGAAAAAGCGCTCGCCCATGCCGAAGCAGGGCTGGATGGCGCGCGGGAGCGTTGGTTTGACCTGCTGCGTATCCCGAGCATCAGCGCCAATCCCGCCCATGCCGGCGATTGCGCGCGCGCCGCTGATTGGGTGGCGGAACGCTTGCGTGAAATTGGCTTTACCGCCGCCATTCACGCCACACCGGGGCATCCGGTGGTGATCGCGGATCACCCAGGCCCGGGTGGCAATGCGCCGCATGTACTGTTCTACGGCCATTATGATGTGCAGCCCGCTGATCCGCTGGATCTTTGGGATAGCGCCCCCTTTGATCCGGTGCTGGCCGATGGCCCACATGGCAAGCGCGTAGTCGCGCGCGGTGCCGTGGATGACAAGGGCCAGACCATGATGTGGCTGGAAGCTTTGCGCGCCTGGCATGCCGTTGCCGGTGGCCCACCCTGTCGCGTGACGGTATTGGTGGAAGGCGAAGAAGAAGTCGGCAGTCCCAATTTGGATGAGGTGCTGGAAGCGCGCGCGGCAGAACTTCGCGCCGATGTCGCCGTGATCAGCGATACGAATATGTGGGACATCAATACACCCGCCATCAGCACGCGGCTGCGCGGCCTTGTCTATGCGCAGATTGATCTGCGTGCCGCGAATAAGGATTTGCATTCGGGGCTGTTTGGTGGTTCCGCGCTTAATCCCATCAATGCGCTGACGCGCATATTGGGTGAGATCACGGATGATCAGGGGCGCATTCAACTCCCTGGCTTTTATGATGGCATCGCCGAACCACCGCCCGAAGTACTGAAGCAATGGCAGGCGCTGGGTTTTGATGAAGCTGCCTTCCTGCGTGGCATTGGGCTTTCTGTTCCGGTTGGTGAGAAAGATCGCAGCGCCTTGGAACGGCTTTGGGCACGCCCAACCGCGGATATCAACGGCATTTGGGGCGGCTATATGGGTGAAGGTTCCAAGACCGTCATTCCCGCCGAAGCCTATGCCAAGATTTCTTTCCGCCTGGTGCCGGGGCAGGAACCCGCGCAGACCATCGCAGGCTTGCGTGATTTTATTGTGGATCGCCTGCCGGAAGATGCGCGGGTTTCCATTCAGGTTTTCAGCACTTCACCGGGTATTGAGATCGCCTCAGACAGTCCCTTTGTGCGCAAGGCTGAAGCGGCCCTGGCCGCTGAATATGGCCGCGCGCCAGTGCTGCAAGGCTGTGGTGGTTCTATCCCGGTCGTTGAAAGCCTGCGGCGCATTCTGGGGCTTGATTCACTCTTGATCGGCTTCGGGCTGGAAGATGACCAGGTGCATAGCCCGAATGAGAAATTCGAATGGCGCTGCTTTCATCAGGGCATGCGCAGCCATATCCGCCTGCTGGGCGCGTTGGCGCAAAGTTGAACAGGAATATGCACATCATGCAGGAATTTCATGGGGTTTTCCCTTATCTGGTCTCCCCCATCGCGCCTGATGGCAGCGTTTTGGAAGCCGAATTGCGCCGCCTTGTGGATCATCTGATCGCATCCGGCGTGCATGGGCTGACACCCTTGGGCAGCACGGGGGAATTCGCCTATCTGGATGCGGCGCAGCGTCGGCGTATTGTGGAAATTGTGGTATCCCAAACTGCGGGCCGTGTGCCTGTTGTGGCGGGGGTTGCCGCCACCACGATTGCGGATGCCGAACGCCAGGCGCGTGATTATGCCGCGATGGGGGCGGATGGCATCCTTGCCATTCTGGAAGCCTATTTTCCGTTGAATGACGCGGCGGTGGTTTCCTATTTCAAGGCAATTGCGGATGCCACCGAATTGCCGACAGTGCTTTATACCAATCCGAATTTTCAGCGTTCTGACCTATCCCTCCCGGCGATTGAAAAGCTTTCCCATCATCCGCGCATTTGCCTGATCAAGGATGCTTCCACCAATACGGGTCGCTTGCTTTCCATCCTGAACCGCACGCAGGGGCGCATCGGTGTTTTCGCGGCATCCGCCCATATCCCGGCCGCGGTGATGATGATTGGCGGCAAGGGTTGGATGGCGGGGCCGGCCTGCGCCATTCCGCGCGAGAGCGTGCGGCTTTACGAATTATGCCGCGCGGGAAAATGGGATGCCGCGATGGTGCTGCAACGCGCGCTTTGGCGCGTGAATGAGCTTTTTGCCGCGCATTCACTCGCGGCCTGCATCAAGGGTGCCTTGCAAATCCAGGGCTTCGCGGTGGGTGATCCCATCCTGCCGCAAGCGCTGCTTTCGCCGGAAGGAAGGGAAGCGGTGCAGGCCGCGCTCAAGCTCGCGGCGGAAGCGCTCTCCGCCGCGCCAGAAGCCTGAAGGCGTGAGCATTCCGCAAAGGCGCCTGCCTTTCATTCTGGGCGCCATGGCGGCCATTGGGCCGTTTTCGATTGATATGTATCTGCCGGCCTTGCCGATGTTGGGTGAGGCTTTGGGCAGCACCGCAGGCGCAGCGCAGGCGAGCCTCGCGGTGTTTTTCCTCGGCATGGCGCTGGGGCAAATCTTCTATGGGCCGCTGGCGGATCGTTATGGAAGGCGCCTGCCTCTGTTCATCGGGCTTTCAGTTTATACGCTGGCCTCCTTGGCTTGCGCCTTGGCGCCCAATATCGAAAGCCTGATTGCCGCGCGGTTGCTGCAAGCGCTTGGTGGTTGCACCGGCATGGTGATTTCGCGTGCTGTGGTACGCGATGTCACAGATGAACGCGGCGCGATTCGCTTGATGGCGAAGCTGATGCTGGTGATGGGGGTGGCACCAATCATCGCCCCCATCATCGGTGGCGCGCTTCTGGGCGTGATCGGCTGGCGCGGTATTTTCCTCTGTCTTGCGGCTTACGGCGCGGTTTTGCTGCTGGTGATTGCGCTATTCCTGCCGGAAACCCTGGCCCCTGAACGCCGCCGCCGCGATGGTTTGCGCCAGGTTTTCGGCGTCTGGCGGCGATTGCTGGGCGATGGTTATTTCATGGGCCATGCGCTGGCGGGTGGCCTCGTGATCGGGGGGATGTTCGCCTATATCACTGGCTCGCCCTTCGTCTTCATGCAATTGCATGGCGTCAGGCCGGAAGATTACGGGTTTTATTTCGGCGCCAATGCGCTTGGCATCATGCTGGCGGGGCAGATCACGGCGCGGCTTTCAGATCGGCTCGCGCCGGCGCGCATGCTTTCCATCGCCATTGGCATCAGTGCTATTTCTGGCGCGCTTTTGCTGTTGGTCACCAGAACCGGGTTTGGCGGTTTTCCGGCGATTGTTGTTAGCCTGTTTCTTTATGTTTCGACCATAGGCGCGGTCATGCCGCTTACCGCCGCACGCGCCATGGCGCCACATGGCGCCATTGCCGGCAATGCCTCAGCGCTCATGGGTACGCTGCAATTCGGCTCAGGCGCGCTTGTCGGCGTTGCCCTGGGCGCGCTGCAAAACGGCACTGCCTTGCCGATGGCGCTTATGGTGGCGCTTTGCGGTATGGGCGGTTGGGTGGTGCGGCGCTTATTGGTTGGGGAAAGGTGATGCAGGCGGAGGTTTTCTACACAAACAGGAGCAAGGCATCGGATACTCCTGCGCCTGATGTTTCCTATGTCGTCACGCTTTACCAAAAACTTGCTTTCCTGCCCTTCCTTTGCGCTGGGCTTGAGTCCCAGCGCGGTGACATGCGCGTTGAATTTATTTTCATTGATGATGGCTCAGCCGATGGTACCGCAGATGCCTTGCGCGAACGTGTCGCTGCCTGGCCGGAAGTGCTGATCATGTGCCAAAAGAATACTGGCCCGGCGCCCGCGCTCAACCGCGGCCTAGCCCTGGCGCGGGGGCGCTTCATCAAGCCCATGGATGGGGATGATATTCTGCTACCCTGGGCATCCGCCTTGCTGAGCAAAGCCATGATGGAGAGCAAGGCTGGCGCGGCATTATGCGGTGGGGAAGCGCAAACCAGCTATATTCCGTCAGAAATCAGAGCGGATGAAATTAAGTCTTTGCCCGAACCAGCTGAAGAAACCCTCGAGGTTCAAGCACTATTGTCCAGAAGCCTGCGCCGCGCGCAATCTTCTCCATCCCATTGGATGTTCGAAGCGGCGCTACTGCCACGCATTGGCGGTTCCGATCCAGGCGTCTTCATTCAGGACTACTCCATGGAATTGGAAATCGCTTTGGCCACAAAGGTGGCGATCCGGCGGGAGGCCTTGCTCATGATTCCGGCTGCCGCCCCGGGTCGGCTTTCGGATAATGAGGCGCAAATTCTGCACGATATCAATTTGGCGCTTCTGAGATTTCTCCGCCGGCATCCGGAAATTCCGGCGAAGCTTCGGCGCTATGCCCTGCAAAGAGCGGTGCAGCGTGCGACAAGCTGGGCCTTGCGGCGTGGCGATGCCAATTTCTTCCATCCCGTATCGCTGCTGCGTGTTCCCGCGGGACTTGGCCTTTTGCGGCCCGATGTGGCGTTGCAGGAAAAGCTCTGCGCAGTTTTCCGCGCCACACACCCCATCCGGCTGATGCCGAATGGGGAGTATGATTAGATCAGGTCAAGACCCTCACGTCATTTTCTTGCCAAGCGTCCAGCCGCCATCCACCGTCAGTACCGCGCCCGTGGTGAAGGAGCTTTCTTCACTTGCCAGGAACATCATGGCATTGGCCACTTCCTGGGTTTCGCCGGAACGCCCCATGGCGTGAAGTTCCTGGATTTTCCGGGCGACATCCGCATCCTGGAAATAGCGTTCGGTCATCGGTGTGCGGATCACGCCAGGTGCTACCGCATTCACACGAATGCCACGCGGCGCCAATTCCATCGCCAAGGCTTTCGTCAACCCCACCACCGCGTGTTTGGAGGTAACGTAAGCAACCCGTTCCGGTGTTGCCACCAGCCCAAGGGTGGAAGCGATATTCACAATCCGTCCTGGCTTGCCCAGCGCAATCAACCGCCGCGCGAAGGCTTGTGCTGGCAGGAAGCTACCCGTCACATTAATGCTCATGGTGCGCTGCCAATCTTCGAATGAAAGATCAAGCAGTGGGCTGATTTCGCGCACGCCCGCGCAATTCGCCAATACATCCATCCGGCCGAGCACGGCTTCTGCGCCCGCAATGAAATCACGCACCGCAGCGGGGTTCACCACATCCAAGACAAAGGCATGGGCTTCGCCATCGCGCTTGCGGATATCGGCGGCCGTTGCTTCCACCGCTGCCTGATCAATATCGGCGATGGCCAGCCGCGCGCCTTCCGCCGCAAAGGCAAGCGCCAATTGCCGGCCAATGCCGCTGGCCGCACCGGTAATCAATACGCCTTGATCCTGGAACCTCATTTGCGTTCTCCCTTAGCGTTATGCCGCGATCAAATCAGCGGCTTTTTCGGCAATCATATTTGTGGCGGCATAGGTATTGCCCGAAACCATGGTCGGCATGCAGGAAGCGTCCGCCACGCGCAGCCCTTCCAGGCCAATTACCTTCATGGAAGCGGGGTCCACCACCGCCATGGGATCAATGCCCATCTTGCAGGACCCGATCGGGTGATAGGTGGTGGAACCCGTCGCGCGTGCATGGGCCATCCATTCATCATCGGTCTGCACGGCGGGGCCGGGGAAATTCTCGGCAACCACGTAATCGGCCAGGGGTCGCGTTTGTAAAAGCTGGCGCATGTATTTCATGGCCGCCAGCAGCGCATCGCGGTCCATCTGGTCTTGCAAATAATTCGGCTGGATCTCCGGCTTGGCGCGCGGGTCCGCTGATAGCGCCTTCAGCCAGCCCTTGCTTTCCGGGCGCAGCTGAGAACAGCCAAGCGTCATGCCTGGCTGTGTATCCAATTCCGTCACGCCATAGCGCCCGGTTGGGTAACTCGCCGGTGCGAAATAAAGCTGCATATCAGGCGTCGCCAATCCCTCACGGGTTTTCATATAGCCACCTGCATGGCTTGGGCTTGCGGTCAAAAGCCCCTTGCGCGTGAAGGCATAGCGCAGCACCTCAATCGCCAAGCGCACACCGCGCGAGCGTTCATTGAGCGAACCCGCACCTTTGACCAAGGCGGATACACGCACCGCGTAATGGTCGCGCAGATTCTTGCCTACACCTGGCAGCGCATGAACAACATCAACACCAATGCCGGAAAGCCATTCCGGGTCGCCTACGCCCGAGATTTGCAAAAGCTGCGGCGTATTGATGGCACCGCCTGAGAGAATCACATCGCGCCGCGCGCGAATGGTAACCGGCGCGCTGCCTTCCTGCGTATAGCGAATGCCAACCGCGCGCTTGCCTTCAAAGACAATCGCCTCAGCCAAAGCGCGCTGGATCAGCTTGAGGTTGGGCCGTGACAGGGCAGGGCGCAGATAGGCGTCAGCGGGGCTCCAGCGCCGGCCACCGCGCATCATTTGCTGATATAAAAACGTGCCTTCCTGATTGCCGGAATTGTAATCCGGCGTGCGGCGCAGGCCGAGCGCCTCATTCGCGGCCATATAGGCTTCGGACAGATCATGCGGGTCGCGCTGATCTTCGATGGAAAGGGGCCCGTTATTGCCGCGCACCGATGGATCGCCGCCGCCATTGCCGCGCGTCTCAGCGCGCTTGAAATAGGGCAGCACATCATCCCAGGACCAGCCACGGCAGCCAAGCTGCGCCCACATATCATAATCGGCGGATTGGCCGCGCACATAAAGGTGTCCGTTGATGGAACCCGAACCACCAATCACCTTGCCGCGCGGGAAGGGGATTTTGCGATTATCGATGTAAGGCCCAGGGGCCGTTTCATAGCCCCAATTGAGCTTCGGATTATAGACGGTTTTGTTGAAGCCGGCTGGGATTTTGATGAAGATGTTATTGTCCTTGCCACCCGCTTCCAGGATGGCGACGCTATGCTTGCCCGAAGCGCTTAGCCGATTGGCCAGCACGCAGCCGGCGGCACCAGCGCCCACAATCACATAGTCGAATTCTTCCATGGCGATCTCCCCTCAACCTTTGGCGAAAAAGGCTAAGCCGTGTCGCGCGATGGGGGAAGGGCTAATCCTCGGTTTCTTCTGGCGTCACGGTGGCTGGAATCGCATAGGCTTCCGTCATCCAGCGGCCCAAATCCACCTGCCGACAGCGATCAGAACAAAAGGGCCGCTGGTCTGGTGCCGGGGCGCGACCACAAACCGGGCAGCGCGGGCGGCGCGGTTGTTTTTCGGTATCAGTCACGCGGCACCTCTCGTATCTGCGGTGGGCCTTGCGCCACGCTCTGCAATTCCAGCGCATGGCCGGCAAGCGCGGCATATTCTTCCAAGGCGCCGGGCAGGTCGCGCAAGGCGCTGATCACCTCTGGCCGCGCTTCCAGCATCAGGCGCTGAGCAGGGCGGGCTGAGGCATCGCGCGCTGCTTGGCGCAAGGCGGCCAGCCCTTCCGCCAAGGGTGAGTGCAACACTTCGGCCAAGGGCGGGTGGATGCGGTCGCGTACAATTTCAAATAACCCGAGCCCGGTCAGCCCCACCAGCCGCGCCAGCGCATCCGGGCGCAGCGCTTGGCGCAAGGGTTCCAGCAGCGCCTGGCGGCGTTTGGAAGAAAGCCCCGCCACATCCAGCAGAATAGCGCCGGAAAGGTTCCGCAGCCGGATCTGCCGTGTGATTTCCGGCAGCGCCGCTTCATTGAAGCGCGGCAAGCCCTCGCCAGCGCCCGCACTATCCACATCCAAAGCGGTCAGCGCGCGCGTGGTTTGGATATGCAAAACGCCGCCACCCGGCAGCGGTGCCGCACTTTCGGCCAGCGCGGCAAATTCGCCTTCCAGAACCTCATCAAAAACCGGGCCATACGAAGGCGCGACGCGATCCCCAAGCGCGCCGCGCAGCTTTGCCGCGAAGGACGCGCCATGAACGCGGACCACGGCATCAGGATACAGCGCGGCCAAGCGCTCGGCGGCGGATGGCCCGCGCGCAACCAGGCGCGGCGCACCGGTGGGGGCGGCGGCGATGCGGGTGGCCTCTGCCTCGGTCAGCAGCGCCGAAAGCCTTGGCCCCTTGCCGGCCTGCGCGGCGCGGGTGATGCGCAGCCCCAAAACCTGCCCTTCCTGCACGGCTTGTTTGATCGGCTGGCGCGGCGCGCTGGCAGCGCTTTCGGGCAGAAAGCCCGTTTCATTCCCCGCCAGTGCAACAAAGGAACCGGACATGGCCGCCGAGATCGCCAGCACGCGCCCGCGCTGCAAATCCCCAACACCATCAGGCCGCGCCGGGCGTTCCACCCAGGCTTCCGTCAGCACGCCACCCTGCAGCAATGCGGTCCGTACCTCGCCGGGGGAGGCTTCCACCAGGATCAGGGCTTCAGCCACCCAATGCCTCGGAGCATTTGCGCGGTTTCAAACAGCGGCAGCCCAACAACATTGGAATGGCTGCCTGAGAGGAAGCGCGTGAAAGCCTCGGCCCGGCCCTGAATGGCATAGGCGCCGGCCTTGCCCTGCCATTCGCCGGAAGCGATGTAATCTTCCATCTGCGCTTCGGTCAGGCGCTGGAAGGTGACGTTGGTTTCGACCAGGCGCTGGATGCGTCGCCCATCAGGCAAAGCCAGCACCACGCCGGTGGTGACGCAATGCCGCCGGCCAGACAATAGCTTCAGGCAGAAACGCGCCTCGGCCTCGGTTTCGCCCTTTGGGAGGATGCGCCGGCCAACGCCGACCACCGTATCGGCGGCCAGCACCAAAGCGCCTTCCGCCAAGGGCAGCGCCGCTTCCGCCTTGGCAAGCGAAAGCCTGGCCGCCATGGCGCGCGGCACCTCGGCCTTCAAAGGCGTTTCATCAATATCTGTGGCAATCACCCGCGCGGGCGTAATGCCCAGCCGCGCCAGCAAATCCAGGCGGCGGGGGCTGGCGCTCGCCAATACCAGCGGCAAGCGCGGCGCTTCCATGGGCAGGGCTTACTTGAAGCGGAAGGTGATGCGGCCCTTGGTCAGATCATAGGGCGTCATTTCAACATTGACGCGATCACCAGCCAGCACGCGGATGCGGTTCTTGCGCATCTTCCCGCTGGTATGGGCCAGGACCATATGGTCGTTATCCAGTTTCACGCGGAACATGGCGTTGGGCAAAAGCTCCACCACCTCTCCGCTGAACTCCATCATGTCTTCTTTGGGCATCGGGCCTCAATTGTAGGGCGCGCAGGGCGCCAGGGTTCAAGATTGCGGCGCAAAATGGTCCCATGCCCCCGCCGGGTCAAGCGCGATCCCGGCGCAGGCATCATTTCGCGCAGGAAAAGCCTATTTCGCCAGCGCCACCGTGTAATCCGCTTCGGTCTTTTCGCGCATTTCGGCTTCCGTCACGCCGGGGGCGAGTTCCACCAGCTTCATCGCGGCTGTGCCGCGCCGGGCGATTTCGAACACGCCGAGATCGGTGATCACCATATCCACCACGCGGCTGCCCGTCAGCGGCAGGGCGCATTGCTTGAGCAGCTTGGGCTTGCCGCCGGCGGTATGTTCCATCAGCACGATCACGCGCTTCACACCCGCCACCAGATCCATGGCGCCGCCCATGCCCTTCACCATCTTGCCGGGGATCATCCAATTGGCCAGGTCGCCATTTTCCGCCACCTGCAAGGCGCCCAGGATGGAAAGGTCAATATGCCCGCCGCGGATCATCCCGAAGGATTGCGCGGAATCGAAGAAGGAACTGGTCGGCAATTGCGTGATGGTCTGCTTGCCGGCATTGATCAGATCAGCATCTTCTTCACCTTCGTAGGGGAAGGGGCCAAGGCCCAGCATGCCGTTTTCGCTTTGCAACTGCACATTGAAGCCGGCGGGCACGTGATTGGCGACCAGCGTCGGGATGCCGATGCCAAGGTTCACATAAAAGCCATCTTGCAATTCGCGCGCCGCACGAGCGGCCATTTCATCGCGATTCCAGGCCATGGTTTTTCTCCTTAACCCTGGGATTCCGCGCCGGCCGCGGCGGCGGGCGCGTGTTTGCGGACAGTGCGCTGTTCAATGCGCTTTTCGTAGCCGGGCGGGCAGGTGATCATGCGCTTCACGAATATACCCGGCGTATGGATATGGTCCGCGTCAATCTCGCCAGGCCGCACCAGATGTTCCACCTGCGCCACCGTGACGCGCGCTGCAGTTGCCATCATCGGGTTGAAGTTCCGCGCGGTCTTGCGATAGACCAGATTGCCTTCATGATCGCCCATATAGGCGTGGATGATGGCAAGGTCGGCGACAATGCCGCGTTCCATCACATAGGTCTCGCCATCAAATTCGCGGGTTTCCTTGCCTTTGGCGACTTCCGTGCCAACGCCGGTTTTCGTGAAAAAGGCCGGAATGCCGGCGCCACCGGCGCGAATACGCTCGGCCAAGGTGCCTTGCGGGTTGAATTCAATCTCCAACTCGCCGGCCAGGTATTGCCGGGCGAATTCGGCGTTTTCGCCGACATAGCTTGAAATCATTTTGCGGATTTGCCGCGTTTTCAGCAGCAGGCCGAGCCCGGCATCATCCACCCCGGCATTATTGGACACCACCGTCAGGTCCTTCACGCCGGAATCGCGGATGGCTTCGATCAGCAGCGTCGGAATGCCCGAAAGCCCGAAGCCGCCGGAATGGATCACCATGCCATCGCGCAGCAGCCCGGAAAGCGCTGCTTTGGCATCCGGAAAAATCTTTTTCATGGGGTCAGCCCTCATGCCTTGCCGTTTCGAACGGATCACTACTCTCAGAATTGCTATTCGGGAAGGGTCTACCCCCTTGCCGAACGATCATCTGGGCGCTAATACCGCGCCTCTTCCTTGGGGGGCCATAGCTCAGTTGGGAGAGCGCTTGAATGGCATTCAAGAGGTCAGGGGTTCGATTCCCCTTGGCTCCACCACCCCAATCAGGAAGCTGATACCGCTACAATCCGGTAATCAAATAATCCGCCTTCCAGCTCCCTAATCGTGACATGTTCGCCTGGGCGGATCGGGCTGGTGCCAGGGTCAAAGCGTGCCTCTGGCGCATCCAGGCGTTCGGCCTGGCTGCCGCTGAAGCGGATGAACCAGCCATTATCGCCATCATATTGCACATCGCCCTGTTCGGGCGGCGCATCCGGCCGGTAGCGCCGCGCGCGCCAGGGGGCAGGATCCTCTGCCCAGGCAAGCGCATCGGGGTGGCCCGCCGCATCAAGGGCCAATTCAATCTCGTAGCGATGATCCACGCAGCCCAGCGGAAACCCAGGCCCCGCCGCGAGCGAGAGTGTCACCAGCATCCGCTCCATGCTCAGCGCCTCCTGTATGCCTGGCAGAATAGTAGATCAGGCTCTGCAAAGCCCCAATCACTTTTCAGATCGCGACCTTCACGCCCAATTCCACCACGCGGTCTGATGGGATGCGGAAGAATTCCGTGGCGGAAAGTGAATTGCGGCTCAGCAGCATGAAAAGCCATTGCCGCCAGCGTGACATTTTCGGCACGGCCGCCGCCACCACCGTCTCCCGCCCCAGGAAATAGGAAGTCTGCATGGGTTCATAGGGGATACCGAATTCTGTCAGCGCCTCAAGCTCACGCGGGATATTGGGGCTTTCCTGGAAGCCATAGCGGAGCGAAACGCGATAGATATTGGGCGCCAATTCCTCCACCGCCCGGCGGCGATCGGCGCCGATTTGTGGCACATCTTCGTTCGTCACGGTCACGAACAGAACGCGTTCATGCAAAACCTTATTGTGCTTCAGATTATGCAGCAGCGCGCCGGGCAGGAATTCCGCCTGGCTGGTCATGAAAACCGCTGTGCCGGGCACGCGCACGGTGCGCGATTGCGGCAGGCGCGCGATGAAGGATTTAAGAGGCAGCCCATCCTGGCGAATGCGCGCGAACAGCAATTCCCGCCCGCGATGCCAAGTCAGCATAATAACGAAAAGTATAATGCCCAGCACCAGCGGCACATAACCGCCTTCGGGAATTTTCAAGACATTTGAGAGAAAGTAAGCCAGATCAAGCGCCAGTAGCGGCAAGAAAACACCAAGCACCCCAAGGATCGGCCAGCCGAATTTGCGCCGAAACACCACCATAGCCAGACAGGAAGTACAGACAAAAGTGCCGGTCACAGCAATGCCATAGGCGGCGGCCAGGCGTTCCGAATCACGGAAGCTCACGACCAGGATCAAAACGCCAATCAGTAGCGCGAAATTCACCTGCGGCAGGTAGATCTGGCCTTCTTCCGTATCACTCGTGTGGTGCACCACAAGCCGCGGTAGGAAGCCAAGCTGCACACATTGCCGCGCAATGGTATAGGCGCCGGAAATCATCGCCTGGCTTGCGATGATGGTGGCGGCGGTGGCGAGCAATACCAAGGGCAGGCGGAACCATTCGGGCGCGAGAAAGAAGAAGGGATTTTCCAGCGCCGCCGGATCGCGCAGCAAAAGCGCGCCCTGGCCAAGATAATTTAGCACCAGGGAAGGCAAAACAATTACCAGCCAAGCCCAGCGAATGGGCCGGCGCCCAAAATGCGCCATATCAGCATAAAGCGCTTCAGCCCCTGTGACCGCCAGCACCACGGAACCAAAGGCGATAAAGGCCATCATCTTGTAATGCAGGCAGAAAGTAATGCCCCAATGGGGTGAAAGCGCGGCTAATACCGAAGGGTTATGCAGCACTTCCCAAAGCCCAAGCAGGCCGATCACCAGGAACCAAGCCGCACAAATAGGCCCGAACACAGCCCCCATTTTCGCCGTGCCGCGATATTGCACCAGGAACAACGCCAGCAGGATCACCACCGAAATTGGCAGCACCGCCTTTTCAAAATGTGGTGAGACAACCTTCAGCCCCTCCACCGCCGAAAGCACGGAAATCGCCGGGGTGATGATGCCATCGCCAAAGAACAGGCAAGCGCCGGCAATGCCGATCAGCGCCAGAAGCCAGCGCATGCGCGGGCTTTCCACGCTGCGCTGCGCGAGCGCCATTAGCGCCAAAATTCCGCCTTCGCCCCGGTTATCGGCGCGCAGCACGAAGGCGACGTATTTCACCGTAACGGTCAGGATCAGCGCCCAGATGATCAGGCTGAGCAGACCCAGCACTTCCCAAGGCTCCACGCCGCCATCCTCGAAATGGCTGACCGCCGCCCGCATGGCATAAAGCGGTGAGGTGCCGATATCGCCATAAACTACGCCCAGCACACCCAAAATCAGGGCAAGCGACGGGGTAGCACGGTCTGAAGCGGCTTGGGTGCTCATGGCGGCGGACTCTGCGCCTTCAGCGCGGGGATGCAAGAGCTTTGTCTTGCACCCGGCGCATGGCGGGCATTCAATGCCCGCGCAGGATCTGGCTCAAAAATAGCTTGAGCCGGTCGGTCTTGGGCGCATTAAAGACCTGATCGGGGGTGCCGACCTCCACCACCTCACCCTGGTCCATAAAGACCACGCGGTCCGCGACCTGGCGGGCGAAGCCCATTTCATGGGTCACCACCATCATGGTCATACCCGTGCCGGCCAATTCCACCATCACATCCAGCACTTCCTTGATCATTTCGGGATCGAGGGCGGAGGTAGGCTCATCAAACAGCATGATCTTGGGGCGCATGCAAAGGGCGCGGGCAATGGCCACGCGCTGCTGCTGCCCGCCGGAAAGCTGACCCGGATATTTCAACGCCTGTTCGGGGATTTTCACCCGGGCAAGCAATTCCATCGCCAATTCTTCCGCTTCCTTCTTGGGTGTGCGCCGCACCCAGATTGGCGCCAAGGTACAGTTTTCCAGCACCGTCAGATGCGGGAAAAGATTGAAGGATTGGAACACCATGCCGACTTCGCGCCGGATCGCATCCAGCGCGCGCACATCATCGCTCAGCTCAATCCCTTCCACGGCGATGCGACCTTCCTGGTGAATTTCCAGGCGGTTGATGCAGCGGATCATGGTGGATTTGCCCGAACCCGATGGGCCGCAAACTACCACGCGTTCGCCAGGGGCGACGGCAAGGTTCACATCGCGCAGCACATGCAGCGCGCCGAACCATTTATTGACCCCGGCCAATTCAATGGCGGGCGGGGCATCGGCGCGGGCGGCGGAGGCGATTTGCTCGGCAGCGGTGGTAGCGCTCATGATATTCGTCTCCAAAGGCTCAGCGACGGCGATGGCGGTTCAACTCCGCCTCCAAGCCGCGGCTATATTTTGACATGGCGTAGCAGAAAACCAGATAGATGGCGCCCACAAAGACATAGACCTCAACGCCGAAACCCTGCCAGGCGGGTTCCACAATGGCGGTCTTGCCGGCGGTCAGCAGGTCAAAGATGCCAATGATCAGCACCAGAGACGTATCCTTGAAGAAGCCAATGAAGGTATTGACCAGCGGCGGGATCACCATGCGCAAGGCCTGCGGCAGGATGATCAGCCCGGTCTTCTGCCAATAGGAAAGCCCCATCGCATCGGCGGCTTCATATTGGCCCTTGGGCAGGGCTTGCAGCCCGCCACGCACGACTTCGGCCAGATAGGCGCCAGCAAACAGGATGATGGCGATCTGCGCGCGCAGCAGCTTATCAATATTCATCCCTTCCGGCAGGAAAAGCGGGAACATCACGCTGGCCATGAACAGCAGGCTGATCAGCGGCACGCCGCGAATCAGTTCCACATAAAGCACACACAGCACCTTGATGGCGGGCAGGGATGACCTTCGGCCAAGCGCCACCAGAATGGAGAGCGGAAAGGCAAAGGCCAGCCCGAAGGTTGCCAGGATCAGCGTAATGGGCAGGCCACCCCAGCGTTCCTGCGGTACATACGAAAGCCCGAACACACCGCCCCACATCAGAATGCCAATCGCGGTCAGCATCCCAATCCAGACCAGGGCCAATTCCCAGCGCCAGAAACTCCGTATGGCTGAGATGATGTACAGCACCACGAACAGCACACAGGCCAGCGCTGGCCGCCAATGCTGTTCATAAGGATAAGTGCCAAACAGCATGAAGCGGTGCTTTTCGCCAATCACCGCCCAGCAGGCGCCCGCGCCGCGCAAATCACGGCAGGCTTGCGTCTGCGGTCCCTGCGCATTGGAAGGCACGGACCAAATGGCATTCACAAAGGCCCAATCAATGAAGGACAGCGCCAGCTTGATCAGCAAATAGCCCATGGCCAGCGTCACCGCTGTGGACAGCCAGCCGGAGAACAGATTGGTCTTGGCCCAGGCAATCGGCCCCACCGCCGTAATAGGCGGCTTGCGCGGGCCGGATGAAATGCTTGCGTCGCTCATCGCCGGCTCCTTATCGTTCAACCAGCGCAATGCGCGCATTATACCAATTCATGAATAGGCTGATCGAAAGGCTGATGGTCAGATAAACCACCATGATGATGGCGATGCCTTCAATCGCCTGCCCCGTTTGGTTCAGTGTCGTATTGGCGATGGAGACAATATCCTGATAGCCGATCGCGACCGCCAGCGAGGAATTCTTCGTCAGGTTCAGGTAATTCGATGTCATGGGCGGGATGATGACGCGCAGCGCCTGCGGCATCACAATCAGGCGGAGCACCGAACCATGCTTCAGACCAAGTGCCTGCGCCGCTTCCCATTGCCCGTGATTGACTGACATGATGCCCGCACGCACCACTTCGGCGATGAAGCCCGCCGTATAGGTCACAAGCCCGATCAGCAGGGCGAAATATTCGGGGCTGACATTGATGCCGCCGCGGAAATTAAAGCCGCGCAGCACGGGGTATTCAATCTCCCACGGCGCGCCCAGGCCCCACCAGACTGCGACAGGCAGCGCGAGCATCAGCCCAAGCGCCGTGGGCCAAACCTTGCGCGGCTGGCCATCCGCCATCTGCTTCGCGCGCGCCATGCGCCCATAGAGCCAAGTCCCCGCAATACCCAGCAGAAACGCGACAAGCGCCGCCGTATGCGGATTTTCCCAGACCAGCGCCGGCAGCTTCAGGCCACGATTGGACAGCACCACGCCTTCCATCGGCTTCAAAGCTTGGCGTGGCCCGGGCAGGCCCTGCAAAATCGTGTACCAGAACAGCAATTGCAGCAGCAGCGGAAGATCGCGAATGATTTCGATATAGGCGCCGGCAATCCGCGACAGCAGGAAGTTCTTCGAAAGCCGCGCAATGCCAATCAGGGTTCCCAGAATGGTCGCCAGCACCACGCCAATCACGGCAACCTTAAGCGTGTTCAGCACGCCGACCATCAAGGCTCGGAAATAGGTATCGGTGGGCTCATAAGAAATCAGGCTTTCGGCGATGGGCAGCCCAGCCTCACGGTCCAAAAAGCCAAAGCCAGTTGCGATGCGCCGCACAGCCAGATTGTGGGAGGTATTGCTGTAGAGCCAATAGATCAGGCTGCCGACGGCGGCCACCACGACGATCTGCCAAAAAATGCCGCGCACCCTTTCATCCGACCAGGAAAGCCGGAGCGGGCGTTTGGGCGGGCGCCGCTTATAGCGCGGATCGCTCGTCGTTTCGGACATTATGAGCCTCTCCTGATCATTGGCCTGCCCCAGGGGGCAGGGTAGTGCCGCCACAGCATCAAGTTTGCCGCATTCGGAAGCACTGCGTTACCGGATAGCGGGCCAACCCCGCAAGCGCCCGGGCATGGCTGCCAGGCAGCAGGGTGAAGGGGCCTGGGAAGAACGGCAGCTAGGGGCTTGGCCAAGCGGGATTCTCCGGCTGAAAGGAGTAAAAGGTACCGATACGACCCAGCAATTCCTGCGCCAGTGCTTTCCTTCCCCGCACGGCAATGCCAAATGCCGGGCATGGGACTCGCGGAGGCGTGGCATGCGGCAGATGAATAAGGCAGCGATCCGGGCGGCCCTGCCCTGGGATAGGCTGATCGAAGCCCTGGCGGCGATGTTCCGCGAAGGCTGTGATGCACCGCTTCGGCACCGGCATGCCTGGGCGGATGGTGCGGGGGCGCAAAACACCCTGCTGCTGATGCCGGCCTGGCGCGCGGGCGGTCATTATGGCGTGAAGATTGTCCATGTTGCGCCCGGCAATGACCGGCGGAGCCTGCCTGCCGTCCATGCCAGCTATTTGCTTTCCGATGCCACCACCGGCGCGCCGCTTGCCATGCTGGATGGCGGCGAATTGACGGATCGGCGCACGGCAGCGGCCAGCCTGCTCGCTGCGCGGTATTTGGCGCGGCCAGAGAGTTCCCGCCTGCTGCTGTTGGGGAGTGGTAAAATCGCCCATGCCCTGGCCGAGGCTTATGCCGCCTGTTTTCCGATCACGGATATCGCCATCTGGTCCCGCAGGGTGGAGAATGCCGCGCGCCTGGCCGCTGAGCTTGCAGCGCATGGCCTGCCAGCCCGCGCGGTGCCAGAGCCGGATTTTGCCGCGGCCGATATCATCAGTGCCGCCACGCTGGCGACTGAGCCCTTGATCCCCGGTGCGGCACTGGCGCCTGGGGTGCATCTTGATCTTGTGGGTGCCTATCGCCCCGATATGCGTGAAGCCGATGCGCTGGCGCTGAAGCGTGCCTTGCTGGTGGTGGATACCCGTGCAGGCGGCTTGGCCGAAGCGGGCGATGTGGTGCAGGCGATCGCCGAGGGTGCGATTACGCCTGCCCATGTGGTGGCCGATTTGGCGGAGCTTTGCCGCGGCGCTCATCCGGGCCGGCAAAGCGCTGACCAGATCACCGCCTTCAAATCCGTGGGCTGGGCTGGGGAGGATTTGGCGGCGGCGGTACTGGCATTTGAGGCTGCGTCTGCAGAAGAAGCCGGCAGAGGGCAGTGACGCTTCCATAACGGTGGCGGGTGGATATTGCTTCAAATGGCGTGAATGGCATCGCGTGCTTGGAAGTGTACTGATTGCACGCCTCAACGCCCGCTGTGGCCCTGTCACTTCACCAATCATTCGCGCGCATTGCAGCCAAATCGCAGTACAGAGTCACGGTGCACGGGCTTTAGCCACCAATTAGAATATCTGTAAGGCGCCGAGGCCTAAGATTTTCGCGGAGCATGATGTCCCTGACAAGGCGTTCCGCCTCTGCCTTGCTGAGCGAGGTTTCGGCGCGCCGCCTGACCAGCGCTATGGCAAGTTCCATATCCGCCTTGCGGACCACTCCCTGTTTTGTTGCGCGCATGCGCAAGAAAGCCGCGGCTTCGTCCGTGAGTTTTTCTTGTGCTATGCTGTCATGCGCAACGGTATGGGCGAAGAAAACTTCCCGTGCTTCAGTGGCGGTTAATCCATATTCAGTAACCCCAATGGCCAGGGCGCGCCTTTCATCCCTTATAAGCGTATTGCGTGACCGCATGGCTGCCTTGATGAATTCAACAAAGCCCTGACGATCAGATGAAGGCATGGCTGGGGCAGGCGGTGCCGCAATGCTTGATGGTGGTTGCGTGGTATTGGCTGCTCCACAATTGCAATGCAAAACATCGCCCGACAGGAAAATGACACGACATTGAATGGTAAGGCTGGGAAAGCGGCGTTGGGCTTCAGCGGTGGCAGAAGCAAATATGGAATTATGCCATTCAAGTTCCGGTAGATGCCGAAGATTGGGTTGAGCTTGCGCCCATTGCTTCACTGCGGCGCAATCCTCATGGCCCAAAAAAACCAAACGGTTCACGCCGTGAATCTGCATTGAAAGCCCAAGGTTTTCCCAAAGTGTTACGGGCCAAGACGGGTTTTGCGGTGAAATTGCTGCCAATGCGCCGCCAGCAATGCTGAAGTCACTGTATCTGCCTTCCCGGCCAAGTTGCAGCATATGCCGCGTGTGCAAAGCGGTGAAGCGCGGATCGATGCAACTGACCAGGAAATCGAAAAATTTGCCTGAATCCTGACTTGAGGCTGATTGGGGAAGCGGTGTGTTCATTGAATAATTTCGGTGTGGCCAATACCGGCCAGTTTATAGTGAATCGGTGAATAATTTAGTCCGATGCCAAGGAGTGTCGCGACCGAGGTCATCAGCATAACGCCAAGGCTGGGGCGTGGATATCCTAGCAAAAGCAGCAACTCCACCGCGGTAATCCAGATGGACGCGAGAATGATGGACACAAAAACAATGCCCTTGATTTTAAGCGCGCCGTATGTGCTCCAGGCCATCACGAAATAAAGCGCTATCAGAATCAATCCAACCGTGATTTTTGCCCAGAATTCGAAACTGCTTTGCGTTGGCCAATGCCAAAGCGAAACACCGTAAGTATTGTAGAAAGAAAAAACGCAGACATAGACGAAAAGCATGCGCAGCACGAAGGCCTTGAGGAAAATTTTCCATTTCATGGGCATGACCCCGGAGAGGGCGAAATTAGTGCCAACCGTTGCACCAATAGGCTCCTGAAAGTCTTGCCGGCATTTTCCGAGAGCCGCGCTTGCGCCTGGTCTATGACGTCAAGCACGGCGCGTTCAAAAACCACCTGATTCAAATAAGCATCCGTCCGATTGAACACCCAATCGATCAACCAATAGATGGCCAGGCCAAGAACGGCGCCTGCAGCAAAACCGAGGATACCGCCAAAGGCAAAGCCAACGATCGCAATGGTGAAGATTAGGCCGCCCAATTCCGAAATACGTAATAGAAAAGTGCCAAGCCGCGGCACGATGGGACGCATGGCCTGGAAAGCCAAGGTTGTGTCAGATCTGATGGCGTTCACCATATCATCTGTCGTTCTGGGCGCTGAAGCCAGCAGTCCGTCACCAAAGTCAGCTACGGGTGATGCGAAGGATATACGATGAGTTGCTGCGCCTGACACACTCGGGATTTGGGCGAGTTGAGCACGCAATTCAACAA
>JBEDHL010000101.1:0-19031 GCA_041174145.1 Pseudomonadota bacterium | reverse complement strand
AGCCAGATCCGGCGCATTCAATTCGGCGAAGCTCGGCACATCCGGCGCTTCGGCCAGGCGCGCCGGGGCGCCAATGCCAAGGGCGCGGAGCCGCCCTTCACGCACCAGGGAAACCACCTGCGGCCAGGTGGAGACAAAGAAATCCACCGTGCCGGCAATCGTATCCGTGGTGGCCTGCGCGCCGCCGCGATAGGGCACATGGGTTGCGTCCAGCCGCTCCCGCCGGACGAAGGTTTCCGCAATTACGTGGCTTGCGGAACCAGCGCCGGAAGAAGCGTAAGTCAGCTTGCCGCCATTGCGCCCCTTGGCCGCCAATTCCGCGAGTGTCTTGGCGCCGCTGACAGGCACCACCAGCGCGTGATGCACGGTGGCGAGCTTGGCGATGGGCGCGAAATCCGCAATCGGGTCGAAGGGCAGCGAAGGCAGCATCGCCGCATTCGCCGCATGGGTCTGATTATTGCCCAATGCCAGCGTATAGCCATCCGCCGCCGCCTGCGCGACCGCCTGGGTGCCAACCACGGCCGCGCCGCCGGGCCGGTTATCCACCACAAAGGTGCTACCGGGCATGGCTTCCTGAAGCGCGGCCGCAAGGGTGCGCGCCAGCACATCGGTAGAACCACCGGGCGGATAGGCCAGCACAATACGCACCGGCCGCGATGGCCAGGCTTGCGCGCGGGCCAGTGCCGGCATCGCCAGCAGTGGCGCAGCAAGTAAGGCGCGACGTTGGATCATGTTGGTTTCCCCCCTTTGTGTGGTGCCGCCGGTTCAGCCTTCGCGCTGCGCCCGCGCGCGCTTCGCCGCCGGGCGTTCCAGGCACCGCGCCAGCCAGGCCTTCACCTTCGGGAAGGCTGCGAAATCATAGCCATTCATGAAAGCGCCATAGAGCACGGAAGCCAGATTGAGATCGGCAATGGTAAAGCCATTGCCCACCAGATAATCCCGCGTCGCAAGTTCCTGTTCCAACACTGCCAAGCGCTGATCGGTCGCTTCCTTGCCAAGGGCGGCTTCCGCCGGGATGCGGTCCGCGGGCGGGCGGAGGAAGGCATTATAGGCCCAGCGCATCACATGCGGTTCAATTTCCGTCGCCGCCCAAAGCGTCCATTGCAACACGCGTGATGCGTCATTTCCGGCAGGCATCAACGGCGCACCCACCTTGCCCGCGATATGAAGATTGATCGCCAGGCTTTCGAACAGCACCAGATCGCCATCTTCCAAGGCAGGGATCTTGTTGTTGGGGTTGATCGGAAGCGGGCGTTCCAGCTTGAAGCCGGGTACGACGCCAATAGGGATTACTTCATAAGCAAGCCCCGCTTCCTCAGCGGCCCAGATGCAGCGAAAGGCGCGGGACCGCGCGATGCCGTGGATTTTCAACATAAGGTTTTTCCTGTCCTGATCTGGTGTTTTCACATGCCGCCAATGTAATTCGGGCCGCCGCTGCCTTCCGGCGTGCACCAATCAATATTCTGCGTTGGGTCCTTGATGTCGCAGGTTTTGCAATGCACGCAATTCTGCGCATTGATCACCAAGCGCGGCTGGCCTTCTTCCACGCCCACCGCCTCATAAACCCCGGCGGGGCAATAGCGGCTTTCAGGGCTGGCGAATGTTTCGAAATTCACGCCCTGCCAAAGCCCAGGGTCGCGCAACTTCAAATGCGCGGGCTGGTCTTCTTCGTGATTGGTATTGGCCAAAAACACGGAAGACAGCCGATCGAAGGAATAAACCCCATCCGGCTTTGGGTAGGTGATCTTTGGTGCCTCCGAACCCTTTTTCAGCACGGCATGATCTTCGTGATGCGAGAGAGTCCAAGGCGATTTGCCGCGCGTGACATAGGTTTCAATCGCGGCATTGATCATGCCGCCCCAGAAGCCGAATTTCGCAAAGCCCGGGCGGATATTCCGCACCGCCTGCAATTCCGGCCAAATCCAGGAATGGCGCAGCATTTCCGGATAGGCGTTCAGCACCGGCGCGCGATTTTCCGAAGCACAGGCCGCCGCCAGCGCTTCGGCGGCAATCATGCCGGATTTCATGGCCGTATGCGTGCCCTTGATCTTTGGCACATTCAAAAAGCCTGCGGAATCACCAATAATCGCGCCGCCCGGGAAAACCAGTTTGGGGATTGCCTGATAGCCTCCCTCATTCAACGCGCGCGCGCCGTAAGCAATGCGCTTGCCGCCTTCCAGCATGGCGCGCACCGCCGGGTGCTGCTTGAAGCGCTGAAATTCCTCAAAGGGCGAAAGCCAGGGATTTTGGTAGTCCAGGCCAACAACGAAACCAATGCTGACCAGATTATCGCCCAGCATATACAGCCAGGAACCGCCATAGGTATCGGTCTTCAGCGGCCAACCGACACTATGCCAAATCAAGCCCGGCTGATGCTTTTCCTTCGGGATTTCCCACAATTCCTTGATGCCGAGCCCAAAGGTTTGCGGTGCTGCGCCATCGCGCAGATTGAAGGTCTCAAAAAGCTTTTTCGTGAGTGACCCACGGCAGCCTTCGGCAAACAGGGTGTAACTGGCGCGCAGTTCCATGCCCGGCTGGTAATTCGGGCCCTTTTCGCCATCCTTGGTAATGCCCATCACGCCGGCCACCACGCCGCGCACCTGACCATCTTCAATGATCGTCTCGGACGCCGCGAAGCCCGGATAAATCTCAACGCCCAGCGCTTCCGCCTTGGCGCCCAGCCAACGGCAGACATTCCCCAAGGAGACAATGTAATTGCCGTGGTTATTCATGGCCGGCGGGGTCGGCAGCTTGAAGGCCTTGGTTTCCGTCAGGAACATGAAGCGATCATCGCCCGCCGGTGTGGCCAGCGCCGGCGGATCATCGCGCCAATCGGGGATCAGCTCATCCAAGGCGCGCGGTTCCAAGACGGCGCCTGAGAGGATATGCGCGCCAATCTCGCTGCCCTTTTCGATCAGGCAGACGCCAAGATCGGGCGCAAGCTGTTTCAGGCGAATCGCCGCGGCCAGGCCCGAAGGCCCGCCCCCCACGATCAGCACATCAAATTCCATCGCTTCCCGTTCTTCGGACATCACGCACGGCCTTTCCTCGTGGCTATCTGCGTCATGTAGCGAAGCTCCGGCTTGCGCGGAACCCCGTGCCGGGCCGATATGTGGGGCATGGCGCAAGACATTTCCGCGCTCGCCGCCGCCCTGGCGCTGCAATGCGATTGGGGGGCGGATGAGGCGCTGATGGAAAGCCCCGCGGATCGGCTGACGGCGCGGGAAGCACCGGCGCGCCCAGAGCCTGGCCCAGCGCCGGAAGCCCCCCCGCGCCCTGCACGGCGGGCCGCCCCAGTTGTGCTGGCCACCGCCCCGCCGGCCCAGGCCCGCGCCCGTGAATTGGCGGATGCCGCGCCTGATCTGGCGGCGCTCAAGGCAGCGATTGCCAGCTTTGATGCCTCAGCCCTGCGCGAGACCGCGACCAATCTGGTTTTCGGCGAAGGTATCGCCGATTCCGGCCTGATGCTGATTGGCGAAGCGCCTGGGGCGGATGAAGACCGCGCCGGGCGGCCCTTTGTGGGGGCTTCCGGGCAGTTGCTGGATAAGATGTTCGGCTCGGTCGGGCTTTCGCGAGAGAGCAATTTCTACATCACCAATATCCTGCCCTGGCGCCCGCCTGGGAACCGCACGCCAACCGATGCCGAGGTGGCGCTTTTCCTGCCCTTCCTGCAACGCCAAGTGGCGCTGATCCGCCCGAAGCGGCTGGTGCTGGTGGGTGGTGTGGCGGCCAAGGGGCTGATTGGCGGGAAGGAAGGCATCACTCGCCTGCGCGGCCGCTGGCATGAGGTGGAAATTCCAGGCCTTGGGCGCTTGCCCGCGCTGCCGACGCTCCACCCGGCCTATTTGCTGCGAAGCCCGGCTTCCAAGCGGGAAGCCTGGGCGGATTTGTTGCTGCTGCGGCGTGCGCTGGATCAGGCGCCGGGCTGACGCCCATGGGCGAATTTCTGGCCAATTGCCTGCATGATCTGACGGCGCTTGGCCCGGGCGGGCTTTGGGCGATGATGGGGGCACTGTTTTTGGCGGGCCTTGCGGGCGGCGCCACCCATTGCGCGGCGATGTGCGGGCCTTTTGTGCTGGCGCAGGCGGCGGCGCTGGCCGATCAGGCGGCGGCAGGCGGCATGCTGCGGCGGCTCTCTGGCGCCGCACTGGCGCCTTATCATTTCGGCCGCGCGCTGGGTTACGGGGTTTTGGGCGCGATGGCAGGCGGCGTGGTGGGCGCGGTCAGCCTTGGCACGGGTTGGCGGCTGGTACTGGCGGGGATGCTGGCGCTGGCGGCGCTTGGGATGTTCGCGCAGGCTTCGACGCGCATCGCGGCGCTGCTGCCGCGCTTGGCGGCGCCGCGCCTGCCGTGTGTATTGCAGGCACGGCTTGGCGCGCTGCTGGCGGCACCGACCGGGCTGCGCGGCGTGGCGCTTGGTTTGCTACTGTCTGCCCTGCCCTGCGGCTTGCTCTATGGCGCGCTGGCCGGAGCGGCCGCCACCGGCAGCGCCTTGGGCGGCGCCTTGGCGATGCTGAGCTTCGTGGCCGGCACCATCCCGGCGCTGATCGGCGTGGCTTTGCTCGGGCGGTTTTTCGGCAAGAGCCATGGGCGCGGCATGGCCTGGGCGCGGGCAGTGTTGTTCACGCTGAATGGGGTGGTACTGGCCGGAATGGCGGTCAGGGTGGTGGGGTAGTCAAACCTCCACCACCACATATTCTGCCTCAACCTTCACGGGAAAAGTCTCAGCCTGATAAGGCCCTTCAACTGCAACGCCATCCATATGCATGGATGGCGTTGCAGAGTCTTTTTGAGCGGCTGATTCACCGCTCCGGGCCTTCGCCCTCCGCGGATCAGACGCTAGCGCCGCCCCAGGTTCCACATGCGCCGGGAAGGCACGCACCTTGGTACGGCGCGGGTCGAACCAGCTTTTGCCGGTGCGGATATCGAATTCCCAATTATGCCAAGGGCAGCGCACCATCTCTCCCGCGCGGGAGAAATGATACTTTCCCGGTTCATTGCTTTGAATCAGGCCGCACAGAATGCCGCCGGAAAGCGCGCTACCCTGATGCGGGCAGCGATCCAGCAGCGCGAAGAATTCGCCGCCCAGATTGAACACCACAATCTTCTTGCCATCCGCTTCCACTAGCTTCCGGCCACCGGGCGGGATTTCATCCACCGCCCCGACAATATGCCGCGCCATTACAGCCGGTAGAACCCGCGTGCATTGCCGCCGAAAATCGCAGCGCGCTTTTCCGCCGGGATGAAGGAAGGAATGGCAATGCGCGGATCGTCAAAATCCCAATGCGGATAATCGCTGGCATAAAGAATGCGATCCCAGCCGATCCATTCCATCGCATCCAGCAAATGCTCACCCTTCGCCGGTTCTTCGATTGGCTGGGTGGAAACATAGACATGATCGCGCATATATTCGCTTGGCGCGCGCTTCAGATGCGGTACCTCATCACGCAGGCGCTTCCAGTTATTATCCAGCCGCCAGCCAAGTGATGGCATCCAGCCAAAACCGCATTCAATCATCAAAATCTTGAGTGTGGGGAAGCGTTCAAAAACGCCTTCCACGACGAAGGAGGCCACCTGCGCCTGCGCGCTGGTCGCGTGTTCCTGCACTTCTTCCACGTAGAAGGAAGGCCAGCCGCCATTGGTCATGGCATTGCCGGAAAAACCAAAAGCGTGAATGCCAATCGGCAGGCCCACTTCCGCCGCAGCCTCATAAATCGGCCAATAGCGCTTGCGCCCCAGCGGTTCCGACGTACGGCTCATCAGCAGCACCTGGCAGAAGCGGGCATCACCGGCGCGCTTGCGGATTTCCGCCGCTGATGCCGCCGCATCTTCGTAAGGCACCACGATGGAAGCACGCAGCCGCGCATCATGATCCACCCAATGCGCCAGCTGCCATTCATTCACCGCGAAGGCGAGTGCGGCCGAAAGTTCATCATTCACATCGCCCTGGCCGGAAGGCTGAAGCGGGTTCAGCACACCAACATCAAGCCCGTAATGATCCAGAAATTGCTTTTGGACAAAGCCAAGATCGGAAGCGGGCGGCTGGCCCCCCGGCCCCCAGGCATCGCGCCGGCTAGCGAGTGGCGCGGCCTTCGGGAAGGGATAGCCCTTATGGAAGCCGTGGCGCGCATGGATGCCGTAAGTGGTCAACCGGTACCACATGGCATCTGTCATGAAGGGGCGATATTCGCCCAAATCCGCGCAGCGCGGATGGATATCGCAATCCACCAGGCCAAGGGTCGCGGCAGCGGGCCGGCCAGGGGCAGCAATGGGGCGAATGATGTTCATGCCAAGGCTCCTTCCCGCAATCTAGCATAGGTCGCCAGCGGGTTATCCACCATGATTTTCTTGAGCAAGGCCTGATCTAGCCCCTGGGGCACGGTTGCGTCCCCTTCAAAATGCGCATGTGGCCAATCAGAGGACCACAATAAAAGCTCATCCGACCCCAGATGATCCATCAGCCGCGCCATGGTATTGGCTTCTTCCGGCACGTCCAAGGGGCGGATGGAAAGCCGCACATGGTCGCGCACATAATCGGATGGCGGGCGATCCAACCAGGGCACTTCAAAGCGCACCCCCTTCCAGGATTTCACCAGCCGCCACAGGAAAGACGGCAACCACGACACGCCACTTTCCAGCAGCACCACTTTCAGCTTCGGGAATTTCACGAAGACGCCCTCGGTGATCAGGGACGCCAGCGATGATTGAAACCCCATCGAATTCGCTGTGTATTCCTCAAGATAATAGGAAGGCCAGCCAACCGAGGTGACGGGGTGGCGCCAGTTGCTGCCGGCATGGATGGCAAGCGGCATGTCGTGGCGCGACAGCGCTTCATACACCGGCCACCATTCACGCCGGCCAAGCGGGATTTCCCCCATGCAAAGCGTCATGGCCTGCACAAAGCGATGGTCCGGCGCCAAGCGTTCGATCTCGGCGACTGATTCCTCAATGGCATTGGGCAGCAGGATGGAAGCGCGCAGGCGCTTATCGCCATCCAGCCATTCGGCGCGGATCCAATCATTCACCGCGCGCGCAAAGGCCGCCGAGAGGTCTCGGCTGAAGGGAAGCTGCGCCGGGAAAAGCGGGTTCAGAATGCCCGTGCCAACGCCCCAGCGATCCAGCACTTGCGCTTGCAAGGTGGCGAGCGTGCAGGGCGCTTCCCCCTTTGGCCCGCGCCAATCCGCGCGCACGGTGGAAGGAGCGGCGGGCGGCCAGGAAGCGCTTTCAAGCTGGGAAACGCCACGTTCCTTCAGGCTGGTGCGCCAATGCTGGTCCATATAGGGAAACAGGCTTGCCATGCTCGGCAGGCCGGGATGCAGATCGCAGTCTATTGCCGCTTCAGTCACGGTTCCTCCAGCGCGCCGCAGTCATGACGCGGGCGGAGCATCCTCCCTTTTCCATGGGCAATCAATGGGCAAGGCCGTGATCCAGCCTTGCCCGCTTGGGTGCTATTTCACATCCACCCAGCGCAGATAAGGGCGATCCGCCTGCCAACCCTGCGGGAAAAGCTTCGCCGCATCGGCATCGGGGATGGAAGGCGGAATGATGGCCCGGCCACCCGGCCGCCAATTCACCGGCGTTGCCACCTTGGTGCGGTCGGTCAATTGCAGGCTATCGATCACGCGCAGGATTTCATCGAAATTGCGCCCCGCACTCGGCGGGTAGGTCATGGTCAGGCGCACCTTATGGGCGGGGTCGATCACATAAACCGTGCGCACGGTGATGGAAGGATCAGTATCCGGATGCACCATGCCGTAAAGGTTCGCCACCTTGCGGTCCGGGTCAGCGATCATGGGGAAATTCACCGCATGGCCCTGGGTGTCCTTGATATCGGCTTCCCAGGTCGCGTGATTGGTCAAGGGATCAACCGAAAGGCCAATCACCTTGACGCCGCGCTTATCAAATTCCGGCTTCAGTCGCGCGGCTTCGCCCAATTCCGTGGTGCAGACTGGGGTGAAATCCTTGGGGTGGCTGAACAACACCACCCAGGAAGCGCCTTTCCATTCATGGAAGCGAATGGGGCCATGGGTGGTTTCGGTGGTAAAATCCGGGGCGATTTGGCCGAGTTGCAGGCTCATGCAAAGAAATTCCTTCTCAATGTCTGGCTTACTCCCAGCATGTGGAGATTTTCTTTGCAAGTGAAAGAAAGTTCAGCCGCGCCTTTGGTGGGCGGGGCAAGAAGCTTCTCCTTGGCTGCCGGGTATCAGGCAGTTCCTGCTACGCCACGCTTGGCAGGATCGCTTTGCGATAGGGCAAGGAAGGCACCGCACCAGGCTGGGTGCAGGCCAAGGCGCCTGCGGTCACCGCCAGCCGGAGCGTTTTTTCCGGCGTCAGCCCTTCGGCGATAAAGGCGGCGAAAGCACCCAGAAAGGCATCCCCCGCGCCCGTGGTATCTGCAACCGTAATACGGGGCGGGGTGGCAGCGATCACCACACCATCAGGCCGCGCCCAAAAAGCGCCGGCGGCACCGGCGGTGACGATCACTTCACGCATCGTCTCGGCAGCGAGGGAGAGCGCAAGCGCGGCAGGCAGGGCTTCCCGCTGCGCCAAAATGGCGGCTTCGGTTTCATTCAGCACCAGCATATCGGTGCTGGCCAAAAGCTCCGGCAGGATCGGCGCGGCGGGGGCGACATTCAAAATCCGCCGCGCTGCGGGCAAGGCGCGAAATAGCGCGGCAGAGGCCGCTTGCGGCGTTTCAAGCTGCGCCAGCGCGACGGTAATACCAGGAGGTGGCGCGAAATCCGCAGGCAGGGAGAGTTCCGCATTGGCGCCGGGGATGATGATGATTTGATTCTCGCCCGCCGCATCCACCAGGATCATCGCCGCACCGGTGGATGCGCCCATCTGCTGGAGCGCGGCGGCATCAATGCCCTCCTCCGCCCAAAGCGCGCATGCGGCTTCCCCCGGCGCGTCATCGCCAATGGCTGCGATCAGTGAAACCTGACCGCCCGCCCGCGCCGCCGCGACCGCCTGGTTGCTGCCCTTGCCGCCATGGAAATGCGCCATGCCCGCGGCGGTCAGCGTTTCCCCAGCTTCGGGGAAGCGCGCCAACGTCAGGACCGTGTCGCGATTATAGGACCCGATGACAAGGATATTGCCCATGTCGCCAAGGCTGCTTGCCAGGGCGGCGCGGGTCAAGGGCGCTGATTATTTCAGGCAGGCGGCGACATAGGGCAGGAAATGCTGCACCGGCGGCGTTTCAAGCCCCTTCACCTTGGCGCCTTCATCAAAACGCCGGAGCCGCACGGCATCCTCCGCCTGCGGCAAGGCGCGAAAGGCCGCAACCTCTTCACTCGACATCGGGCCGCCTTGCAGGGAAAGGCTGAGCACGGAATCAGGAGATAACTTGGCGAAGTAATCCGCCTCCGTCGCGCAAAGATAGCGCTTGGCGGCGACATGCAGGCGGACCGGTTCGGTCACTTCTGGGCCGAACCAGGCTTGCAGCCATTCCTGGCCCAATTCTTCGTGCTTATCGTCCACGCCCTGCGCGGCGGGGTTGTCGCCAAGGTCATGCACCATATGGCCGATATCATGCAGCAAAGCGGCGGTGATCAGGGAGGCAGAACACCCTTCGCGCTCCGCCTGCCAGGCGGATTGCAGCGCGTGCTGACGCTGCGTGATGTCATGCAGCCCGTAGCGGCCATGGCCCTTGCCATCAATCAGATCAGCCAATTCCTGCAAGCGCGGATCGTCACCTTGGGCCATGGCGATTATTTCCTTTCGATTCCCGCGCTTGTTAGCGAGGGCAAAGCAAGGCGAAAAGCACCGTCATGGCCGTGTCATCAAATCTTCACGGCCATGACGGGGGATGGCTTCAGGCGGCTTGATTGAGCCCGCCCATCGCCATGAGTTGCGTCAAATGATGATCAGCATCGCCGAACATGGTGTCGATGGTGGTCAGGCGCTTGAAGTAATGCCCGCCCAGATATTCCATCGTCATGGCAATGCCGCCATGCAATTGAATGGCGCCTTGGCCGATGAATTTGCCGGAACGCCCGATTTGCACCTTCACCGCCGACATTTGCCGGCGCCTTTCGGTCGCGTCCGGTTCCTGCGCCATCATCGCCGCCAGCATGGCCATGGAACGTGCCTCTTCCATGCAGACCATCATTTCTGCCGCACGGTGTTGCAGCGATTGGAAGGACCCAATCGGCCGACCGAATTGCTTGCGCGTCTTCAGATAGTCCAGCGTCAGCTTTTGCAGCGCATCCATGGCACCCACTGCTTCACCGGCCAAAGCGGCGATGGTTTCATCCACCACGCGATCCACCAAAGCGAGGCCATTACCAGCATCACCCAGCAGCGCTTCGGCTGGCAGCGCCACGCGATCCAGCGTGATTTCCGCACCGCGCAAGCCATCCGTGGTAGGGTAGCCACGCCGCGAGACACCCTTGGCATTGGCCGGCACCAGAAAAACGCCAATGCCGGATTTGTCGCGCCGCGCACCGCCGATGCGCGCGGTGACGATGATCTGGTCCGCCACATCACCATGCAGCACCACGCCCTTACGGCCTTCCAGCACCCAACCCGCGCCATCCTTCTTCGCCGTGGTCGCAACATCATGCAGATCGTGGCGCGATTGCGGTTCGGTATATCCAAAGGCGAGTTTCAGCTTACCCGCGGCAATTTCCGGCACCATCGCCGCGCGCTGCGCCGCGGATGCACCATGGCGAATGAAGCCACCGCCCATCACCACGGTGGCAAGCCAGGGTTCCAGCGTAATCGCGCCGCCCATGGCTTCCGCCATCAGCATGACTTCGACAGGGCCCGCACCGAAGCCACCATCTTCTTCCGCGAAGGGCAGGCCGAGCAGGCCGAGTTCGGCATAAGCCTCCCACATTTCCTGCGACCAGCCATTGGCCGATTTCAGAAAGCGCTTGCGGTCTTCAAACTTGTATTTGTCGGCCAGCAGCTTGGTCAGGCTGTCCTGCAACAGCCGCTGGTCTTCGGAGAGATCGAAATCCATGTCTCAGAGCCCCAAAAACGCTTTTGCCATAATGTTTTTCTGGATCTCGGTGGAACCACCATAGATCGTCTGCTTGCGCCAATTGAAATAGGTTGGCTGCGCCAGCGTCGCCCATTCCGGTGCCAATTCCGGTTCATTCCAGCGATCCCCATCAGGATCAGCGCCCACCATGCCGTAAGGCCCGGCGGCCATGACATAAAGATCACTGATGGATTGCTGAATTTCCGTGCCCCTGATCTTCAGCACGGAAGAAGCCGGGTTGGGCTTGCGTTCACTAAGCTGCCGATTTTCATCGGCCAGCACGCGCATGGTGGTCATCTCCAGCGCCTTCAATTGCACTTCCACTTCGGTCAGGCGTTCGCGGAAGCGCGCATCCTCGATCATCGGGCGCTCACCACCCGGTGCATTCTGCGCAATCAGCTTCAGGCGGCGAATGCGGTCCTTGGAAGCACCCACGCGCGCCTGACCAGTGCGTTCATTGGAAAGCAGGAATTTCGCGCAATCCCAGCCGCGATGTTCCGTGCCGACCAGATTGGCAACCGGCACTTTCACATCATCAAAGAACACCTCATTCACTTCATGCGCGCCATCAATGGTGATGATGGGGCGCACGGTGATGCCGGGTGTGTTCATATCAACGACAAGGAAGGAAATGCCTTCCTGCTGCTTGGTCGCTTCCGGATTGGTACGCACCAGCAGGAAGATCCAATCGGCATATTGCGCCAGAGTCGTCCAGGTCTTCTGCCCATTGACGATGTAGTGATCCCCTTCGCGCACAGCGCGCGTCTTGAGCGAAGCAAGGTCAGACCCTGCGCCGGGTTCAGAAAAGCCCTGGCAGAACCAAAGATCAAGATTGGCAAGCTTCGGCAGGAAGAACTTCTTCTGTTCTTCGGTGCCGAAGGCGATCAGCACAGGCCCCAGCATATTGCAGTTGAAGCCAAGCGGAATCGGCGCCGGCGTGCCCTGCAATTCTTCCAACAGAATAAAGCGCTTGATGGCAGACCAATCCTTCTGGCCGCCCCATTCCGCCGGCCAATGCGGCACGCACCAGCCCTTGGCATTCAGCTTCTTTTGCCAATCCACCTGCATTTGCTTGGTGGGGGTGCGGCCCGCCGCCAAGCGTTCCCGCGTATCGGCGGGCAAATTGGCATCAATCCAATCGCGTACTTCCTGGCGGAAGGCGCGTTCCTCATCCGTGAAACGTAGATCCATCGCTCTTTCCCCTCATGTCTTCTTGCCGCAGGGCGGCATCAAATCTTGGATTTACCCATGGCCGCGAAGCTACCGCCCTCATCGGCCAGTTTTTCGATCAGCGCTGTGGGGCGCAGATTTTTGTCGCCCGTTGCTTCAGCGTATTTGTTCAGCTTGTCGCGCACGGCCTTGAGGCCAAGCGTATCCGCCCAGAACATCGGGCCACCGCGCCAGGCGGGCCAGCCAAAGCCATTGGTGAAGATCACATCAATATCAATCGGGCGCGATGCAATGCCTTCTTCCAGAATGCGCGCCCCTTCATTTACCATGGGCAGCAGCAGGCGTTCCAGGATTTCATCGGCTTCAATCTTGCGCCGACGCACCTGCATCTTTTCCGCGACATCCAGAATAATGCGCTCCACTTCCGGATCTGGCAGGCGGTTGCGCTTTTCATCATACATATACCAGCCCTTGCTGGTTTTTTGCCCGAAGCGCCCAGCGGCCACCACGGCATCGGCAATGGGTGCCACCGTGCCACGCGCCTTGCGCACCGCCGCGCCAATATCCAACCCGGCAAGGTCACCGGTGGCGAGCGGCCCCATGGCCATGCCGTAGCCTTCCATCACGCGGTCAATATCCTGCGGCAGGCAGCCTTCCAGCAGCAGCTTTTCCACCTGCGGCGTGCGCTTGCCGGTCATGCGATTGCCGACAAAGCCATCGCAATTGCCAACCAGCACCGGCAGCTTGCCGATCTTTTTGCCGAATTCGGTTGCGGTCGCGATGGCGACCGGATTGGTCTTGGACCCGCGGACATTCTCCAGCAGGCGCATCACATTGGCGGGGCTGAAGAAATGCATCCCCATCACCCATTCGGGCCGCGATGTCGCATTTGCGATCTGGTCAATATCAAGGGTCGAGGTATTGGAAGCCAGCACAATCCCAGGCCGCGCCGCCTTATCCAGCCGCGCGAAGACTTGCTTCTTCACATCCATATTCTCGAACACCGCTTCAATCACCAGATCGGCTTCGCCGACGGTTTTCTCAAAATCGGTGGAACCGCTCAGCAATGCCCGGCGCTTTTCATATTCGGCCTGAGACAAGCGGCCCGATGCAACGGTGCGCTGCCAATTCGCCTCACAGCGCTGCAAGCCTTTCGCCAGCGCGTCTTCGGTCATCTCGACAATAGTCACGGGCACGCCGAAATTCGCCGCACTCATGGCAATGCCGCCGCCCATGGTGCCGCCGCCAATCACAACCAGCTTGCCCACCGGCAGCACTTGCGTATCGGCGGGCAGGCCGGGGACGCGCTGCGCTTCGCGTTCGCCAAAGAAAATATGCCGCAGCGCCTTGGATTGCTCGCCCGCCACCAGGGTTGCGAATAAATCGCGTTCCTTTTGCAAGCCTTCTTCGAAAGGCACGGTGAAGGAAGCGCGCACCGCCTCCACACAACCTTTCGGGCTTTCCTGCCCGCGCGCGCGCTTCAACAAAGCGCCCGCCGCAGCATCAAACGCTGCCATATCCTGGCCCGCGATCTTATCCGTGCGGTCGCGCGCCAGGGTGAAGTTCCGGCCGAGATTGGCCCGCGCAAAAGCAATGGCGCCGGCTTCCAAATCGCCATCAATAATCGCATCTACAAAGCCGAGTTTCAGCGCCTCAGTCGCCTTCACCGGCTCTCCGGGCACGATGATTTTCAGCGCCGCTTCCGGGCCGATCAGCCGCGGCAGGCGCTGCGTACCGCCGGCGCCCGGCACGAAGCCGCGCTTCACTTCCGGCAGGCCCAGATTCGCATCCGCCAGCGCTACGCGCGCATGGCAGGCAAGCGCCACTTCCAAACCGCCGCCCAAAGCCGAGCCATGAATGGCCGCAACGGTCAGGCCAGGGAAGGCTTCAAACTGCTCAAACACCTCGGTCAGGGAAGGCGGGATTCGCGGCTTGCCGAATTCGGTCATTTCCGCCCCGGCGCAGAACATGCGCCCGGTGCCGATGATCACCACCGCCTTGGCGCCGGCGGCGCGTGCCGCCTTCATGCCATCATAAAGCCCGGCGCGGATTTCGGTGCGCAGCGTATTGACCGGCGGATTGGCCAGGCGAAGGACATGCACATCCCCCATAGCCACATGCTGCACGAATTGATTCTCGGCCAAAGCGCCTCTCCCTCATCCAAACGGGGCCTCAAGCGCCCCTTTGGGGGTAGTCTCAGGCACTCTGCGCCCGAGGGCAAGCACCCGGTTGCGAGAAAGCCCGGGCCATGCTGCGCTGACCGGGAACAGGCTAACAGGAGGAAGCGCATGTCCCTATTTGATCTGACTGGTAAAGTGGCCGTGGTTACCGGCGGCAGCCGCGGCATTGGCCGCGCCATTTGCGAAAGAATGGCCGAACAAGGCGCCAAGGTGGTGGTTTCATCCCGCAAGCTGGATGCCTGCCAGGAAGTGGTGGATGCCATCAAGGCCAAGGGCGGCCAGGCCATGGCGATTGCCTGCAATATCGGGCGCAAGAATGAATGTCAGGCGCTGATTGACCAAACCATCGCCGCCTGGGGCCAGGTGGATATCATGGTCTGCAATGCCGCCATCAACCCGCATTTCGGCCCCGCCGTGACCATGCCGGATGAGATTTTTGATAAGATCATGGCGTCCAACATCAAATCCAACCTGTGGCTGTCCCACATGACCGCGCCGGGCATGGCGGAACGCGGCGGCGGTTCCATCATCATCATCTCCTCTATCGGCGGCTTCCGGGGTTCGCCGGTGCTGGGCGCCTATGCCATTTCCAAGGCAGCCGATATGCAATTGGTGCGGAACCTCGCCGTGGAATGGGGACCCAAGAATGTGCGCGCCAATGCCATCGCGCCCGGCCTTGTGCGGACTGATTTCGCCCGCGCGCTGTGGGAAGACCCGGGGATCTACGCCAAGCGCACCAAGGACACACCGCTAAAGCGCATTGGGGAGCCCGATGAAATCGCGGGTGCCGCGGTATTCCTGGGCTCCGCCGCCGGGTCCTTCATGACCGGGCAGACGATTGTGATTGATGGCGGCGTATTGGCTGGCAGCCCCAGCCGTTCCGACGATTGAAACGAAAAGGGGGGCCGCAAGGCCCCCCAGTTCATTCAGGCTTGCCAGCGCCACTCAGCGCAGCGGCAGCGCATACATCAGGCCGCCCGGCGTGGTCCAAAGATGGTTCGGGCCGCGCGGCAATTGCACCTGGCTCTTGTCGCCCATGGTACGCTCATAAAGCTCACCATAATTGCCGATGGCACGCACGACATTATAGGCCCAGGCGGGATCCAGTTTCAGCGATTGGCCGAGTTCCGGTGTCACACCAAGCAACCGGCGCGTATTCGGGTTGGTGCTGCTTTGGCGCATGCGTTCGGCATTGGCTTGGGTCACGCCCTGTTCCTCAGCTTCGATAATGGCCGTGGTGTACCAGCGCACCACATCGAACCATTGATCATCGCCACGGCGGATATAGGCGCCGTAAGGTTCCTTGGAAAAACGCTCCGGCAGAATGGACCAATCGGCAGGCTTCGGCATGGAAGACCGCACGCCGGCAAGCTGGGAAGCATCCGTGCCGAAGCTGTCGCAACGTCCGGCTTGCAGCGCGGCCACGGCCTGATCCGTGCGTTCAAACACCACCGCCTGGAAAGGCGTATTGATGCTGCGGAAGTAATCCGCCGTCACCTGTTCATTCGTTGTGCCCTGGATCAGGCAGATGGTGGCGCCGCGCATTTCAGCGACTTTTTGCACCCCGGCATCCGCCTTCACCATGAAGCCATGGCCATCATAGAAATAGGTGGTGACGTGGCGAAGCCCGAGCGTGGTGTCGCGGAGCATGGTCTGGGTAGAGGTGCGGAACAGCACATCAACCTCACCCGATCCCAAAGCGGTGAAACGTGTGGAGGATGACAGCGGCACGAAGCGCACTTTTGACGCGTCGTTGAAAATCGCCACCGCCAAACCGCGGCAGAGATCGGCATCCAAACCCTGCCAAACACCCCGACTATCGGGCAGGGCAAAGCCGGCGACGCCGGTACCGACGCCACAATTCAGCGTGCCGCGCGCCTTAATGGCATCAAGCGTGGGGCTGGCGGAAGGTTGGGCGAAAGCGGGGGCAGCGAAAGCCGCAAAAATTGCGGCGAGCGCGGCCTTAAAGCCGTTTTTGCGCATGGGGGACCTCTTTCCTGTTGAAGATCACCCATGTCACCGCCGCATCACGGCAATGTCAACGGGCGGCCCGCTTGAAGCCTCAACCCAGCGCCGCGTCAACGATGCGGCCATCTTCCATCGTCACCACCCGATCCGCGATATCCAGAATGCGCGGGTCATGCGTCACCATCAAAATCGGAACGCCACGGGATTTGGCCAAATCCCGCAGCAAATGCGCGACTTCGGCACCCGAGACCTTGTCCAGCGCGGCAGTGGGTTCATCGGCCAGGACCAGGCCGGGCTCCCCCACCAGGGCGCGGGCAATCGCCACGCGCTGGCGTTGCCCGCCAGAAAGCTTGGCAGGCAGGCGGTCCGCATGGTCGGCCAAGCCAACGGCGGCCAGCATCTCCCCCGCGCGGGCCAGGCGTTCGGCTTCCGGGTAACGTGCCGTCACCTCCAGCGCCATGGCTACATTCTGCCGCGCGGTCAGCGCGCCTAGCAGATTATGGTTCTGGAAGATGAAGCCAATGCGCTGGCGGAGCGAAACACGCGCCCTTTCCGAAGCACCGAATAACTCCTGCCCTAAAACCTGGCAGGAACCTTCCTGCATCGCGCGCAGCGCGCCAATCAACGTCAGCAAAGTGGTCTTGCCGGAACCAGATGGGCCGGTCAGCAACAGCACCTCACCGATGCCCACCTGCAATTTAACATCACGCAGCACGGGCCGGCGCAATTCACCTTCACCATAGGCGTAGTTCAGCGCTTCAATCCGAATGGGGTCGTTCAGCATCAGGCGAACATATCGGCCGGATTGGCATCACGGAGCTTGCGCATGGCAAGCAGGCCAGCCAAAGCGCACATGCCGAAAATCATCAGAAAAACGGTAATGCCGCGATCCAGGGTCATGCCCAGCGGCAGGAAGGTAGCGGCGCCGACGAAATCATACATCCAGATAGAAACAAGAAAGCCCGGCACAAAACCGAGCACCGCCAGGATCAGGGCGGATGCCATGACCACGCGCGCAAGATAGAAATTGGAATAGCCAATCGCCTTCAGTGTTGCGTATTCGCGCAAGTGATTGGCGATATCGCTGAACAGGATTTGATAGACAATCACCATGCCAACAATCAGCCCCATGATGCTGCCAAAGCCGAAAATGAAGCCGATAGCCGTGGCAGTTTCCCAGTAATGGCGTTCATGCGCCACCAATTCGGGCTGCGTCAGCACCAGCACATCGCCCGGCAATAACGCCTTAAGCCTGGCCTTGGCGGCCTGGATATCAGCGCCCGGTACAAGACGAATGGCAATCAGATCAACATTGGCAGGGTCGCGCCCGCGCACCACACGACGAAAATTCACCTCGCTCATCACCAGATTGCCATCGGCGCCGAAGGAAGGACCGATTTCCACCGTCCCCACAATGCGCATCATGCGATTGCCGATCTGCACCTCAAATGGACCACCTTCGGCAAGTTTCTTGGCAACATCACCGAATTCCGGGCGGGAACGCACGTCAAACCCCACCGCATCCACTTGCCGCAGCGCATCTGAAATCTTGTCCAGCCCTTCAAAACGCATGGCACCGGCTTCAACATCAAAGCCGATCATTTGAATGGCCCGCTTGGCGCCGGTTTCCGGGCTGCGCCAGGCGGCTTGCGTCAGATAAACCGGTACGGCTTGCGCCACTTCGGGCAGTGCAAGTGCCTGATGCGCGCGAATACGCGGCATGGCTTCGGGCCGAAAGCTTGCCATGGTCAGCGGATTCATCAAAAAAATTTCCGCCTGCATCGCGGCGTAAAGCCGCGTGGCGCTATCAAACAGCGCGGCGCGAAAGCCAAGCTGCATGAAGACCAGCACGGCCGCGAACATCACGCCCGCAATGGCCGAAAACAGCCTTGCGCGTTCAAAAAAAAGCTGCCGCGCGGCCAAGCGTGCGGGAAGATAAAACCAGGCAAAGGGCGAAACGCTGCCCTTGCCCTGCGGCGCGGGCGCGGAAGCCCCGGGCAGCGCGCGCAGATTGTCAGTCAGCGCATTCACGGGCGGATCGCCACTTGCACCTGCATATTGGAACGCCGCCGTAGCGCCACCGTGCCGGCCTCATCCAAACTCAGGCGCACTTCCACGGTACGCGCATCCACCGCCGCTACCGGGTCGTTACTCGCTTGGGTTTGGCGCCGCACGGTCCAGCCAATGGCGCTTACCTGGGCGGCGAAGCGTTGTGCTTCACCAGGCACCACCACTTCCGCCGGCGCACCCAGGCGCACGCGCGGCAGATCGGTTTCATAGACATCGGCCACGATTTCCAGGCGGGACAGATCAGCGATTTCCAAAACACCATCCGCGCCCACCTGATCCCCGGGCCGGACGAAAATCCGGAGTATGGTGCCAGCGATGGGCGCGCGCACACGGGCCAATTCGGCATCCGCCTGAGCCTTGGCCGCCGCTGCCCGCGCCGCAGTAAGTCGCGCTTCCGCCAGCGCAATATCCTCAGGCCGGGAAGACAGCAGCGTATCCAAAGCGGCCATGGCTTCGCGCTTTTCTGACGCCAGGCGCGTGGCGATGGCGCGGCTTCTTTCCGCCACCGCCGCCGCACCCGCGCCGGTCGGCACAAGGCGTTCCGCCCGCTCAGCATCGCGCTTCGCGATTTCCTCCTGCGCAATGAAGGCTTCAATGCGGGCGCGCTGCGCCTCAATCTCTGAAGGGCGGCCCGCAGCGCGCAGCCGGGCCAGATT
>JBEDHL010000100.1:0-32928 GCA_041174145.1 Pseudomonadota bacterium | reverse complement strand
CCAGCAGCGGATTGAGCCAATCTCGCCAGCGGGAGAAATCCGGCGGTACCATTTCGGAGAAAAGCTGACCGAGCGCAGGCATGCCTTCCGCGAAGCGCTGCAGATCAAAGAAGCCGGTCAGCGCAAGTGCACCACAGGCAATGATCAGGATTACCCCAACCAAACCGGTGCGGCTGACCAATGCGGCCCGATCAGCCTGAAGAATGCTATCCTGCGAGGGGTTCATCCGCGCATCTGCGACAAATCGAGTTCAAGCAGGCGTGCTGTCTCACGTAGTACATTATAAGCTTCGTCATTTGTCGGCGCGAAGCCTTCAACACGGAAGCTGCGCAAAACCTCAGCATCACGCAGCTCAATGAAGGCGGCGCGGATGGCGGCCTTCAAAGGCTCCGCCAGATTGCCTTGCAGGACCATTGGGTAATTCGGAATGGGTTCGGAAAGCCCAATTTCAACGATACGCGCAGCGTCTATGGTGCCGCGTCGGATCAGCGTATCCAAAATGGGCTTGGAAAGAGCGCCGGCAGGTACCTGCCCGCCTTGGACCGCACGCGCCACGGCATCATGGGTGCCGAGATGAACAACACGGTAATCGCGACCCCCAACGAGGCTAGCGCGCTGCAGGATTGTGGCACGCGGCACCAGGTGTGAGGAGGTGGAAGCCTGATCCCCAAACCCGAAGGGCCGCCCGCGAATATCCGCCAATTCGCGCACCGGACCGCCAGCCTGCGCAATCATCACGCTCTGATAGGTTGGGGAGCCGCGCTCAACGCCAACTGCGAAAGGCTCTATCCCTGGGGCGCGCGACTTGGCCAGCACGTAGGAGAAGGGGCCGAAATAGGCCACCTCAATACGGCCAAAGCGCATGGCTTCGATCATGGAAGAGTAATCCGTGGTAACCACGATCTCTACCTGCTTTGACAGTGCGCGTTCCAGATGCGCGCGCAGCGGCTGCGCATTCTGAATGATGGTGCTGGCATTTTCATCCGGTAGCAGGGCAACGCGCAAACGCTGCGGATCGCGGGGTTGGGCCTGTGCCATGACAGGAAGAGTGGCCAGGCCGGCGATCAGGCTGCGGCGTTTCATGCGAATACCTCCTCACGGATAGGATTGCCCAGCGTCGGGGCGCCATAGAGATGGGCCGCGCTCGCATCATCCAGCCGGTCTGGCGGCCCATCGAAAACAACACGTCCAGCCGCTAAACCAATGATGCGTTCACCAAAGCGCCGCGCGAAATAGAGCTGATGGAGCGAAACCACGGCAGTCAACCCATCCGCACGACAAATGCCATGCAGCAGGCTAAGCACGCGCTCCGCAGTTGCGGGATCAAGGCTCGCCACCGGCTCATCGGCCAGGATCAATTTGGGCTGCTGCACCAATGCGCGGGCAATGCCGACCCGCTGTTGCTGCCCGCCCGAAAGCTGATCCGCGCGTGCAAGGGCCTTATCCAAAAGGCCAACGCGCTCCAGAGCCTCAAGCGCCAGGCGCTTCTCCTGTGCATTGAGCGGTAAAAGCGTGCGCAAGGCGGTATGATAGCCAAGCCGGCCCATGAGCACATTGCCAAGGACCGAGACCCGTCCAATCAGCTGGTGCTGCTGAAAGATCATGCCGGTTTCGCGTCGGTGGCGCCGCAAGGTGCGAGCTTCGGCGATATCCTCACCACGGCTGTCGAGAACCCGGCCTTCGGTTGGGCGAACGAGCCCATTTAGGGAACGGAGCAGGGTTGATTTACCAGCACCCGACGCGCCCAGCAGTACGGTGAAAGAGCCGGGCTTTATGGTCAGATCCACTGGTGCCAAAGCCACCGCACCATTTGGGTAGGTTACGCTGAGTGATTCGGTTTGTATGGCGGGCGTCGGGGATGTCATGGAGCTCGACTAGGCGTTCGCCGTGATGTATGTGTGACAAAAAAATGAAGGTTTGATGTCGCTTAACGGATCAGCCCATCGGGGGAGCTAGAACTTTTTGGCTCTTGGCGGAATAACTTCCCGACCTTGAAAGGTTGAGGCGCGCACTGTCACTGTCCAGTGAATTTCCTCTTATCTGTAAGGATATGGAAGGTTGCCGCCAGTAATTATTACACTCTGCGAAAGCCTCATACCTTAAGCTGATTTTAGTCGCTGCCTTCAAGCATAAAATAGGCAGGCAAAACTCCGCCACAGCAGCTTGTGCCCCGTTGACACCATTTCAAATAGTTTACGCGATTTCGTCATCCAAGCGTCATACATTCATGAGATTTCGTCAGCCTGCATGTTCTCATTCGGGCGTGAATTTCTCTTGTATTTCTTATTCGCAACGATCTTTTTTGGAGTTGGCCGTGTCGCAAGTCCACTTAACCGTCACCGGAAAAGACAAACAACCAGGTGACGTAACTTTATTCTTCCGACGCTGGCTTGCTAATCCTCTTCAAATGGGCTCCATCATACCGTCATCGCCAAGGCTTGGTGAACTCATCGCCCGCAATATAGACAAACAGTCCAATTCTCTGATTTTGGAACTAGGCGCAGGGACAGGTGCCATTACCAAAAGCCTTATTAAGGCGGGCATTTCGCCGGGGCGCATCGCAGTTGTTGAAATCGTACCGGAAATGGCTGATCATTTGCGGACGAAATTTCCTAAAACAACAGTACTTCAGGCGGATGCTTTTAATTTGCCTAGCCAGTTGCTGAAAGATAGCGCAACAGAATTCGGAACTGTCATTTGTGGTATTCCACTCGTTCTACTCAGCGAAGCCAAGCAGCGGCAATTTATTCAGCAGGTCGAGCTGGTGGCGCCAGGGCGGGGCTTTCTTCTATACACTTATTGTATCACTTCACCGCTGCCATACCGGAACCTTGGCCTTGAGGCGCGAAGGCTTGCCTGGACCCCTTTGAATTTTCCTCCAGCCAGCGTGTGGCACTACCGTCCAAAAAAATAAGGATCTAGGGCACTACGACGCTGAGCGGTTGGGCGAATGGCACGATATGAATAGGCAGGGAACCTGCATCATCACCATCTGCTTGCACGGGTAGATCCGCGCCAAAAACCTGAATATCGTAGCCGCGTTGTAGCGATATGCTGGAAAGATAGGGCAGCCGGCCAAGGCCAAGGGCCGCCGCATGCTTCAGAGCGTCCATAAAGTGGGTTTGCTGTAGCGCAACGACATGAAAATGCGCCTCACGCGGGTCCGCTTGCGGCGCAATTTGAAAGCGCCCGGCATAGTAACGCCCCTTTGTAACAACCAGCCCGGCTGCTTCCACCTCATTACCGTCAACCTGTACCTTGAAGGAGCGGAAGGGATAGTACGTCAAGTCACGCAAGGTTTGCAGCACATATGCCCCTTTTCCAAATACCCGCTTAAGGCCAAGCGGCAAGTGATGGACAACAACAGAATCTAATCCAACACCGACCATTTGGATAAAAAGACGATCCTTCAGGCAGCCTCGCTTCAAAATACCTGGATAGACGCTGGTACTGCGGCCCATCAGAAGCGCCCGCGCAGCTTCCCGCGGATTGAGCGGCACCGACATTTCCAAGGCGAAGACATTTGCGGTGCCAAGGGGTAAGATACCAAGCATAGCTTGGGTCCCAGCAAGTCCAGCCGCGACTTCCGCTATGGTGCCATCCCCACCTGCCGCAACAACAATTCCATTTTCCTCAGCGGCCATACGGGCGAATTTTTCAGCATCACCACGTGCAGTGGTTTCCATAAGTTGAAATTGCACGCCAAGCCCATACAATAGATCGAGCGCAGCATGGAGCCTGGCACGCCGCCGCGCACCGGCTGAAGGATTGAAAATGACAACAAGATTCTTTGGCATAGCCTTGAAGGAAACCAAATGAAAATTGCATATTCATGATGATCTGGAGAACTTTCAGTTAAATTATCCAATCAACATCATTTGTCATCGAAGATTCATGCCAAGATGCTCAAGGGTGGGGTAGCGCGGCTTCGAATGTAACAGGAAAGGTGGTGGCCGATTCGTATCGGCACCGGCTTCCGTAACAGGAGCGTAGATCATGACCCTCGCTTCAGCACCGCGATGCTATCGCACCATCTTCCTCTCAGATATCCATCTTGGCCTTCGCAGTTGTCGCAGTGACTCACTAGTAGATTTCCTGCGTAACGTTCAATGCGAAAAACTCTATCTCGTCGGCGATATCATTGATGGATGGCGCCTTCGGCGATCCTGGTATTGGGATGCTTATCATGACGAAGTCATCCGCCTGATCCTCCGGATGGCACGTCACGGGACAGAGGTAACCTATGTTCCCGGCAATCATGATGAAATCTTCCGTGACTGGCTTGGGCTTGAAGTGGCGGGGGTCAAATTATCGCGTGAAGCCGAGCATATAGCGGCAGATGGTCGTCGCTTTCTCGTCATCCATGGTGATGAGTTTGATGGTGTTATTCGCTACGCGAAATTCCTCGCTCATATGGGCGATTGGGCCTATGATTTCGCTCTATTGGTCAATCGCTGGTTTAATTTCCTCCGGCGCCGCTTGGGCTATCCGTATTGGTCCCTATCACAATGGCTGAAGCGTCAAGTGAAGGAAGCGGTCAAAGCCATAGATCGCTTCGAGACGGCACTCGCACAAGAAGCGCGCTCCCGCGGCATGGATGGCGTGATTTGTGGCCATATTCATCACGCGGAAATGCGGATGATCCACGGTATTCTATATATGAATGATGGCGATTGGGTGGAGAGCTGTACGGCCTTGGTTGAACATCAAGATGGCCGTTTTGAATTGCTCGATTGGTCACACCGCGGGACTCTCGTGATTGGGAAACCGGTGCCCATGCCGGCACCCGATCTGATGGCAGAAGTTTTACGCTGTGCTCGATAACGCCATGCGCATTCTAATCGTCAGTGATGCCTGGTTTCCGCAAGTGAATGGCGTTGTACGGACATTGTCGGTTGTCGCAGACAAGCTAAGGGCCATGGGCGATACGGTCGAAGTGATAGGTCCCGATCGCTTCCACAGCATGCCCATGCCAGGCTATGCGGAAATCCGGCTTGCCATCGCACCCAAGCGCAAATTGGCGCGTCTTGTCGCGGAATTCAGGCCGGAGATTATCCATATCGCGACAGAGGGACCGCTTGGTTGGGCCATGCGAGGCCTTTGCCGGCGCAACCGCTGGCCCTTCACAACAGCCTTTCACACACGTTTCCCGGAATACCTCGAGGCTAGAACGGGGATTCCTGCCGATTGGTCCTGGCGCGTCATGCGCCGCTTCCATGAGGCGGGCGAAGGTACCTTTGCTGCCACAGCCTCCTTAAGACAGGAACTGACGAGACGGGGCTTTACCAAGCTCCGCACTTGGACCAGGGGCGTTGATCTGGATAAGTTTCGTCCAGGTGAAGGGGATGCCTGGGCGGGGCTAGCACGGCCTATTTTTCTCTATGCAGGTCGCGTTGCGATTGAGAAGAACATTGAGGCTTTCCTTTCACTGGACCTACCGGGCACCAAAGTGGTTGTCGGCGGTGGCCCGGCCTTAGAAAGCCTGAAACAAAAATTTCCCCAGGTCACCTTTACCGGCTACCGCGAAAATGGCGCGCTTGCCCGTTCCTATGCGGGCGCGGATGTTTTTGTTTTCCCGTCGCGCACAGATACTTTCGGACTGGTTCTGCTTGAAGCGTTGGCATCGGGGACGCCTGTTGCGGCCTTCCCGGTCACTGGCCCCATTGACGTGGTGACCGATTCACGCATTGGCGCTTTGGATGAGGATCTCCGGGCTGCCTGCCTCAAGGCCATAGAATGTGACCGCGCTGCTTGCCGTCAGCACGCCGAGGCCTGGTCCTGGGACGCGTGTGTAGCGCAGTTTAGGGCCGTGCTTGTGCCCATCAAATAACACCAGATGCGCTGTCATCATTCTTTCATCGTTGCGTCATGCCTCCATCATTCAATTCGGCCAAACGAGACATGATCTGATGAAGGGAAGTTAAGATGCTTCGACGCCGTTCCGCCATCATGCTGCCCGCCCTGGCTATTGCGCCGCGCCTAGCGGGTGCGCAAGAAGATTGGCGCCAGCAGTTGCGCGAAGTGCGCTTTGGCATGATCTCGGTCGAGAATGAACGTGATGCCATTGCGCGGCTGCAAGGCTTACAAGCCTATATGTCGCGTGAATTGCGTTCGCCTTTCCGGGTTTTCCGCGGTTCTGATTATGCCGCTGTTGTCGAGGCCTTGCGTGCCGGCCATGCCGAACTTGCCTATCTTGGTCCTGCTTCCTATGGCCTGGCGCGTCGCGTCATGGGTGAACGAATCGCGCCCATTTTCCGCTACATAGATAATGAGGGCATGGAGGGTTATCACAGCGTGATGATCGTGAAGGCGGATAGCCCCTACCGCCAATTGGAAGACATGCGTGGCAAGACGCTGGGTTTCAGTGACCCCAATAGCACTTCCGGCTTTCAGGTGCCTGGCTGGTTCCTGCGCCGTCAGGGCATGGATCCGGCCACCTATTTCTCCCGAACTGGCTTTACCGGCAGCCATGAACAGGGCGTCATGGCGGTGATCAACGGCACCTTCGATGCCGCTGTCATTTCCTATTCCAATGAACGCCGCAATACCTTCCAGCGTATGGCGGAAAAGGGCATGATCCCGGAAGGCGCGGTCAGGGTGATCTGGAAATCGCCGCTCATTCCAAATGCGCCGATCGTCATGCGGATGGACCTGCCGGAGGCGTTTCGCCGTGACGCTGTCGCGACCTTCGGCGCCATGCCGCAGCGCGACCCGCAAGCCTTCCGCGACATGTCATCTGATGCGCGCGGCATGGTCGCCGCGAAGCATGAGGATTATCTGGATATCGTGGCGATCCTTGAAGAAAATGCCGCCCGCCGGCGGGAACGGCGGTCCTGACCGCTTCACCTTCTGTTCTGGCGGCGGAATCGCGCTGGCTGGAGGCGAAGGCCCTTCGCCAGCGCAATTGGTTTCTTTGGGTTGCGCTGCTTTCCCTGGCCATCGCGCTATCCGCATGGGTGGGAGAGGTCAGTATCTCGCGGCTGGTCCAGGGCCTTCCGTTGGCCGGCGCTTATATTGCGGGTACCCTGCCAAGCCTCCGCCTTGATCATCTCTCTGGCGATCTTGCTCATTGGATGTGGGGATTCACGGATTGGCTGGAACTGCTGGCTGATACGATTCTAATTGCCTATGTTGGAACGGTTCTGGGCGGCTTGATCGCACTATTGCTCTCCTTTCCGGCAGCAGCAACCTTGGCACCCACTTGGATTGTCATGCCGGTGCGGCGCTTCCTTGAATTATTGCGCACGATCCCAACCCTCGTACTCGCCCTCATCTTCGTTTACGCTTTTGGCCTTGGGGCCTTTGCCGGCATGCTGGCCATTGCAGTGCATACCGCAGGCGCATTGGGTAAGCTTTTTGCGGAAGAACATGAAAACGCCTCCCTTGCTCAGATGGAAGCTGTCCGCGCCGCCGGTGGCACTTGGGCCGCACAGATGCGCTTTGGTATTTTTCCGCAATCACTGCCCGGCGTCTTGAGCTATGGCCTGCTGCGCTTTGAAATCAATGTCCGTGAAGCGAGCGTGCTTGGCATTGTCGGTGCCGGTGGGATTGGCGAGGAGCTTTATTTGGCCGTGCGGCAATTTGAGTATCAGGATATCTCGGCCATTCTGCTGCTGATTCTGGCGACTGTCGCAGCCATTGACCTACTCTGCGGGCGCCTGCGCCACCTCGTCCTGGGAAAGGCCAGCGCGTGAGAATTCCGTTCATGACGCCGGTAATTTTTATCCTGGGCGCATTGCTTTTGGGTGCGGGCCTCTGGCGCATGGATGCCTCGGCTGAGCGTATCTGGCTTGGCCTGACCAAATTGGGCTGGCTGGTGGCCTTGATGTGGCCCCCTTCTGCCGGCGGCGTCTTTTGGGAATTGCTGAAAAGCCTTTTGGAAAGCCTCGCCATGGCCTTCCTTGGTACGCTATTGGCGGCGGTAATTGCGGTGCCACTCGCGCTGCTTGGCGCTGGCAATGTCATCGGCAATCTCATGCTGCGCTTTTCCGCCCGGCGCCTTTACGATGGGCTGCGCGGAATTGATACGCTGATCTGGGCTTTGATCTTTGTTGCAGCGGTTGGCATGGGGCCCTTCGCGGGTATTCTTGCTCTGGCCGTGCCGGATATTGGCGTATTGGCGAAGCTTTTCAGTGAAGCGTTGGAAGGTGCCGATCGCCGGCAGGTGGAAGCGGTACGCGCTGCTGGTGCCAATCGCGTGCTTGCCGTGAGGATTGGCCTGCTGCCTCAGGTATCGCCGGTGATGCTTTCCCAGATACTCTACACCTTGGAATCCAACGCGCGATCCTCGACCGTGCTCGGGATTGTGGGGGCTGGTGGGATTGGTCTGGCGCTTTCGGATCGCATTCGGATCAATAACTGGGATGAGGTTGCCTTCATCATCCTCTTGATCCTGGGCATGGTGGCCTGCATTGATTTGACCAGCCGAAAGCTGCGTTTGAAACTGATCAGGCCGGCGTCATGAGGCGCTCACTCAACGACGCCACGCTGAAGTGAAGCGCCCAAGAACACCATTCACTGAAAGTTGCAGCAATTTCGCGCCAAGCGAAATGGCCAGAATGACGCAAGCCATGGCAGCCGCAGCGCTCGCCTGGCCCGCTTCATCCATATGCACTACCGCGACGGAAGCCGGCTTTGTATCCGGCCCATAGAGGAAAATCACCGCGCTGACGGTTGTCATGGCGCTGACGAATAGGAACACCGCTATTTCAAGAATAGCCGGCAAACAGATAGGTAGGGTTACGCGGCAGACGGTACGCCAAATGGGCACGTGCAGGCTGGCGCTGACCGCCTCAAATTCCGGGTCCAATTGCCGAATCGCGGTAACGGCGGTCAGATGGCACACGGTATAGAAATGCACTACGGAATTGAGCACCAGAATGGCGAGGGTGCCGTAGATGATCTCAAGCGGATTGGCTGGGGCATTGAAGAAAATGATATAAGCAAGGCCAAGGACAAGGCCGGGCACCGCCAGTGGAAGGGTTGCCAGGAACCGAAGTGGCGCGACGAACACCCCATGATGAGGGCCACGTTCCAGACTATAGGCCAAAATGAAAACGATCGCTGTGCCGAAAATAGCGGTAAGAAGACTGAGCTTTATTGAAAGCCAAACCGCCTGCCAGCCTGCCGTGTCAAAGCGCGCGAAATCATAATTATCCAGCGTGAGCGAAAGGTTATACGGCCAGAAGCGGATCAAGGATCCCCAGACTGCGACGGCGACGATCCCTGTAAGGGCAAGCGCTATTGCCAGGCACAATAGAAAAGCTGGCCGATCGCGCACCGGCCGAGGTTTCGGCCGATAAGGCACTGCGCGTCCGGAAAGCGTGGCGCTTTTCTTGCTCAGCGCCCAACGATCCAGCAGGAAGGCCAGTATCGCCGGGATAAGCAGAACCAATCCCACCACCGCGCCCATATTCAAATCCTGCCGACCGACGACCTGTTTATAGACATCGGTGGCGAGAACATTGAACTGCCCCCCGATGACTTTCGGAATACCGAAATCGGTGACAACAAGGGTAAAGACCACAACGCCCGCGGAAACCAAACCATACATGGCGCCGGGCAAGGTGACAGTAAGGAAGATCCGCAACTTAGAAGCCTTCAATGCCTCCGCTGCCTCATAAAGCCGACCATCCGCGGTGGAGAGCGCAACAGACAGAATGATGGTCGCTGCCGGGAAGCAATAGAAAATCTGCGCACCAATAATGCCCCAGGGTCCATAAATGCTGCCACCATCCATCATCCAGCGGAGCATCCCCTGATTGCCAAAGAGGTAGATTAGGGAAAGCGCTGGCAGCAATGAAGGCGCGAAAATCGGCAGCAACATCACCGCGCGGAAGAGCCACTTACCCGGCATGCAGGACCGGGTAAGCCCATAAGCGTAAGCAAAGGCCAGCGGCACCACCACCAGCGTTGTAAGCGCTGCGGTCCAGATGGAATTCCATGCTGAGTGGATCAGGCTTGGCGTTGTGACGTAAATGCCAAAATTTCGTAGGCCAACAAAACCACCATGCTGATCTTCAAAGGCCCGTAACAAAAGGCTGCCCAAGGGTAACGCTAAGGCCAAAACGAGAAACAGGAAGCCAAGAAGATGCATGGCGCGCAGCGCCGTTTCATCCGCTGAAGCCTTGGGCCGGACGCTATCCTGGAACGGCAAAGCGAATTTAGCCATTAGTACGAAATATCATGACCCGTTCCGGGCGAAACCGTGCCAAAAGCCGCGCGCCAGGGACGGCGCCGAGCGTTGCCGTAAGGCCAGGCGCCACATCGGCTTCAAAGCGCAAACCATTGGCTTCAAGGGAGATACGACAGACTGGGCCAAGAAACTCAAGCCCGCTGATCTGTGCTTCAAAGCATCCTGCGGTTGGGTCATTGAGAGGATAGAGTTCAACATCTTCGGGGCGAACAAAGACCTCTACTTCCTCGCCATAAAGCAGTGGGTCTGCCTCCATAGCGGCCAACACAAGGCCATGGGCTGTAATGTGTCCGGCGGGCGTATGGACCTTGGCCGTGAAATGCGCAGTCCGTCCGACAAAGCCGGCGACAAATGGGGATGCGGGCGCGCTGTATATTTCCTCAGGCGTGCCGATTTGTTCAATGCGCCCCTGAGACATCACCACGATCCGGTCTGAAACACTCAGCGCTTCTTCCTGATCATGTGTCACCATGATAGTGGTCACGCCTAGTCTCTGCTGAAGTGCCCGGATTTCCTGCCGCAAATGCAGCCTTACAATGGCATCCAGTGCTGAAAGCGGTTCATCCAGCAGCAGCAAACCTGGCTCAGCCGCCAAGGCCCGGGCCAAGGCCACGCGCTGCTGTTGGCCGCCAGAAAGCTGCGCGGGGTATTTCGTGATCTGATCGGCAAGCCCCACCAGATGCAGCAATTCCGCGACGCGTTGCTGCTTGCGGGCCTTTGGCCAAGCACTGCCGCGCAGCCCATAACCGATATTCTCCGCGACGGTGAGGTTGGGGAATAGCGCATAGGATTGAAACACAATGCCGAAATCGCGTTCCGCCGGCGGCAGCGCCGTGATGTCTCTGCCCGCCTGAATAATGCGACCCACCGTCGGTGGATCAAGCCCCGCGATAGCGCGCAGCAAGGTGGTTTTGCCGCAGCCCGATGGCCCAAGAAATGAGACAAATTCGCCAGATGCGATATTCAGGCTCACCCTTTCCAGGGCGACAAATTTGCCGAATTGCTTTCCAACGTCGCGGATAGCCAAAAAGGCATCGCCGATGCCGGAAAATTCCCCGGCATCGGCGCCCGAACCATGATCAAGGGCAGCGCCCATGGCCTTCAGCGTGGCGCTGACTTGCCATCATAGCGGCGCTGCCATTCAGCGAGCAGCCTTTCGCGCGATGCAGCAATGTCGGTGAAATTCGCATTCACCAGGCGTTGCGCGAATTCCGCCGGGTAGCCACGCACCGTCGGCTCAACACCAGGCAGGGCCAGCATCGCGTAGTAACGGCCATAAAGCTCAGCCGCCGTGCGCGTCACGGTGAAATCGGCCAAGCGCTTTGCCGCTTCCAGGTTACGCGTACCGCGCATGATGGCGGTGGCTTCCAAGTCAAAGCCCACACCATCGGTCGGTACGATGATGTCAATCGGCGCGCCCTGATTCTTCAAGGTGACGGAGCGCATGTCGAAGGAAAGACCAACGCCAAATTCACCGCGCGCGGCATTGTTGCAAGGCGCGCTGCCGGAATGCGTATATTGCTGAATGTTCTCATGCAGCTTGTCCATGAAGGACCACGCCGCTTGCTCACCCTGGTTGGCAATCCAGCCGGCAATCGTCAGGAAGCCGGTACCCGATGAATTTGGGTTCGGCATCACGATCTGCCCACGGAAGCGCGGGTCCAGCAAATCCTGCCAGGTGCTCGGGCGCGGCAGGTTGCGTTGCTGCGCCACAACTGTGTTGAAGCAAATGGCGGAAACAAAGGCGTCCATGCCCGTCCAGGTCATAGGACTGCGGCTGCTCCGCATATTTGCACGCAGCGCTTCGGCACCCTGCGGCGTATAGGGCTCCAGCATATCCTGCGCTTCCATTTGCAGCAGGGAGAACACCGAAAGCCCCCACACCAGATCAGCGCGCGGATTAGCTTTTTCAGCGATCAGGCGCGCAGTGATCACGCCGGTGGAATCACGCACCCACGCGATTTCAATATCGCGGAGCGCAGCTTCGGCAGCCTGCTTGAACGGCTGAAGCTGCTCGTTTTCAAGCGCTGTATAAACCGTCAGCCGCGTGCGCTGCTGCGCTTCGGCCATGGGGGCGAGGCCGAGAAAGGCCAGGGCGAGAAGGAAGAATCGCACGGGTGAACCTCCGATTAAAAGGAGATTTCCGCTATCTCGGGAACCGCGACGCCTGCGTGACGAATTTATGACGGTTTCATGTCAATTGGCCTCGATCAACCCTGGCTTTTCGCCTGTGGCCAAACGTGTCTCGATATGGTCAATCAAGGTGGGAAGTTCCGCGATGGTCTCAATGACGAGATGCGCGCCGGCCTGCAAAAGAGGCTCACTGGCTGAACGCCGGAAAGCTTCACGCTCCGCGGGCGCCAAGCCTGCAAGCTCTTCGGCGGATAGGCCAGGGTTATTCCCGGTAAGCGCAACACCGACTGCCCAACATCCGGCGGCACGCGCCTCACCTATACCAGGCGCTGTATCATCCAGTTTGATCACGCTACTCGCAGGCCAAATGCCCATTTGAGCCAAGGCTGACCAGATTTGCAGCGGCGCCGGGCGTCCAGCTGCCAGATCGCCGGCGCAGATTGTCACCTCTGGCACGAAGCCCTGGGCGGCCGCGAGTGGCATCAGCCTTTCCATGATCGGCCGTGTATAGCCGGTGGTGGAGCCAATCCGAATGCCGCGTGCCTTGCACCAATCAAGGGCATCGTGCGCACCGGGGATGAGTGCTGAATGGGCTTCAACGGCGGCGATGTTCATCGGTTCGAAAACGTCAAAAATCGCATCAATGGCGGCATCATCAAAATCGCGCCCATGCTTGGCCCGCCAAGCCGCGGCCACGGCGGGGGAAGTGCCCACCATGCGGATATGGTCGCGCTTGGCCATGCCCATCGGGCCACGCGCATCGGCGATTGAGATCGTTACGCCAAACTGCGCGAAGGCTTTCACGAAGGCCCCCATGGGCGCGCGGCTGCCATGGTCCACTACGGTGCCGGCCCAATCCAGAATAATGGCTTTGATTTTCTGTGTCATGGGTTTGCTTCCATATCGGCCAATACTTCTTCGGCAAGGCCAAAGCCCGTGCTCGCTCCTGTGCCGGAGGTCACGGAAACCAGCCTGACGCCCGGCATGGGTGCTTCGAAGAATGCATCATCGGGACCAGAAGGATAAAGCCCAGTCCATCTTTCGATCACTTTCGGCGCTGGCAGATCAAGCACAAGCTGCGCTTCGCGCAGGATCAGCGCGTCCACCTCCTCAGGCTGGAAGGGATCAGGCGTTGCGCCATAATGGTGACTGTCACCCACTACAAGCGAGCCATCTGCGCTTTGCACCACTATCAGGTGAACGCCATTGTCGAGTTCATTCTTTTGTTCACGCTGCAAGCGCTGGCGCAGCAGCGGCAGTGATGGGCAATCCGCATAACCGCGATAGCGGTGCAGCCCAAGATCACTCATGATCGCCGCCGGCAAGCGCCAGCCGGGATCGGCCAAGCGAAGCATATGCAGCTTGCAGAGCGTGACCTGCCGGCGCGCGAAGATATCGGGGAATAGGGTTGAGATATCCGGCCCAGGGCAAACCACAATGCGGGGGGCACTAAAGACACCTTGTGTGGAGGCGACTTCGCCTGAGGCAATGCCATGCACGGCGGTGCGCCAGAAGAAGCTGACGCCAAGGCTTTGTTCAAGCCACTGCGCAAGGCGTGGGATCGCTTCCCGACTTTCAACCCGAAGCTCATGCGGGCTATGCAGCGCTGCCATAAGATCATGGCTGCGCAGGGGGGCGGGGATATCGGCACCTTCCAGCAGGCGACACCCCTCACCCATCGGGCTTGTCAGAAATTCCTGCAGAACGCTGACCGCTTCGGTCCGCCTAGCAGCCATTAGTAAGCCGCGGTGATGAATGGGAATGCCAGCAAGCGGCGCGATTTCAGCCCAGACATCACGGGCGCGACGCGCGCGGCGCCATGTGTGATGTTCCGCTTGTCCGGTTACGGTGACAAAGCCGAAATTACGAATGCTGGCACCATTGGCCTGGGCGTCCCGGTCCAGCACCGCAACCCTGAGGCCGCGGCGGGCAGCATGCAGGGCATGGGCAAGCCCAATGACGCCCGCGCCGATAACCAGGAGATCGAAGTTCCGCTTCATATGTTAGTCCCTGGGGCATGCATTCTTTTTTGAAAACGCAATAGGTTGAAATTTCAACCAAAGGGCGACTTGTCAATTCTTCAGCGCCAACTCCGCAAAAGAAAAGGGGCCTTACTCCTTCGCCAAGGTCAAAATAGCGCCAGTTGTTGCATTGAAGGCGCTATGTGGCCCTCAAGTTTTTGTTTCGGCCTTGCTAGGCCCGCGTTCTTGCCAAGACGCAAGAAGAATTTGCAGAAATTCTGCTTTCTTGTGCCCCGCGTCCTTGGCGGCCTTTTTGAATTTCTTGCGAAACTCCGGTGTCACTGAAAAAATGAAATCCTCTTTACGTATTTTAGGTGGCTTTAGGGGCTTTCCGCGTGTCGGGGAAGCTGTTGTCGGTTGTTCAGGGATACGGGTTGCCTTGGTCGCGGTTTGATGAATTTTCTTGGCTACACTCTTACTGTCAACTGCCGTCACAATCTTTGACTGGGTCGACGCCCCCTTTGTTCTATTGACGCTTTTTGTAACGGATTTAGAACTAGCTTTCACTGATCAGATCTCCCACAAACCGGTGGCGACAGCACCCCCTGTCATAAAATTGATCAATCGCATCACATTGAACTTTTTGTGAATTTTTTATGACAAGGCCGGGAGGTAACTCTTCCTCCCGGCCATCAAGTCTCTGCGCCGTGAAAGTCAACGAGCGCGCAAAAGCTCCGGCACACGCAGCAGGATGAACTCATTCGCGTCAGCCTGGAAGAATTGGCGGCCTGCACTGAAGGGCAGGTTGTTGTCATTGCCCACAATGATGTGGTCGCCGTCAACTGCCGCAACATTCTCGATCGTGAAGAAGGGGAAGGTGAAGCGATCACGCGGCGCATTGGCCGGGAGGTCTCCCTTGATCCGCGCACGCCCATCGGGATCGCGGATCGCCATCAAATCAATATGGCCAATCTTGCGAACAAAACCTTCAGCATCAGCCTGGGCAAGGTCAACAAGATAGACGCGCTTGAAGCGTGCGGGCAGCGGGAAGCAGGGCTGCTGCAGTGTGGGGCGAACACCCTGCGCGCAAGCCAAGCCGGGATCGCCTTCGCCATTGTCACGTTCGATGACCAGGGCGCGGGTTGCGTCAATGAAGTTGAAATCACCAATAGCCGTCGCACCAGCTTCAAGCCGATAGCGCAGGGTGCGGCCTGTCCATTCCATGCGCGGTACGCTGAACTCCAGAATACGCAAGAACTGGCCTTCGGGCTGATCGGAATTGGCCGCGAAAAGCGGTTGTTCCAGCAGGGCCCACAATGTCTGGCCGTCTGGCGTTAGAGCCATCCCTTCATAGCCACCCGAACGCCGCACACGAAACGGCACGCCCGCTGTCGGGCTCGCAGCCACTTGCAACGCCGGATGGTCAGGGGACATCAGCACCTGCCCATCCAGGCGCGTTTCAATCACCCGCTGCACCACCCCATCAGCAGAGACATGGATCAGGAAAGGCCCGAATTCATCGCCGATCATGAAAGACCCATCCGCAAGCGGCTGAATGCTTTCTAGGTCAAAATCCGCGCCTGTCAGATAGCGTTGTTCGGTGCCCTCATAGGCAATACGGAAGGGGATGCGGCGCAGGGGATCGCGCAGAAAGGTTGTTTGCAGCAGGCTCACTTGCCCAGTCGCGAAGTCAGGCTTCACCTTATGGAACATCAGCAGGGCATCAGGGCTGTTGCGGCGATTACCAAACCCGTTATCGGTGAGCACCCAATAATGGCCAGGCTCATTCGCCACCGGCTTAATGCCCGAAAAGCCTTGGACAGGTTGACCAATGAAGGGGAAGGCAATGCCGGTCTGCCGATTGCCGTGCATCGCCCCCGTGTCGCCCATGATGCTGCCGGGCGTATCCACCCGGATGTTCCCCGGGCCTGCGAATTTACCGGAAACCAGCGCATCGCGCGGTGCATCCGCCGGTGGCAGAACCATGGTGAAGGCAGGCAGTATTGCATGCCCAGCCAGCGTCGCCTCAAAGCGCTGATCCGCCCATGCGGGTGCGGAGAGACTAACGACGGTACAGAGGAAAAGATCGCGCAGCTTAATCATGTTCAAACCCCATGAGAGAACTTCGGGGGCGTTATCAATGCAGCATGACAGGGCAACGACTGAATGATTGCAAAGTGATTAAAAAGTATGATTTTTCGGCGTACTAGAAAAGCATCCCCCATAAAGTATGGAGGTTGTCTTCGGGCAGATGCGCCCCGAATAAAGGGGGTGGAAGTCGGATAACTTCGTCTTTTTCAGAAATGGCGGAGGCGATCCGTTGTGCCTGCGCCTATTCCCTTGAAGCAGGTACTGGTTTAGCGGCGAACGGGGCTGGATTGGCCAGTAACTGCCCAAATCAGGCCGACAATGACCGCGATCAGCCCAGCGAGTGCCGCAGGACCGGGCATATGGGCCAACACCGGCCAAGCGAGCAGCGTCGCAAGACCCGGGGCCAGGGCGGGGAAAATTGCGGCGCGCGCTGGCCCAAGAATCCGCACCATGCTCGCATAAGTAAAAAGCGTACCCGCGCCGGCGATTACGCCCTGCACCAGGATTTCCACCAGCAGCACACGCATATCAAGTGCGAACAGCCCGGCCCCACCCGAGAACCACAGATAAACCGGCACAAAGGTGACGAGCGCGGAGAAGGCGATCACGGCGGTGGCAAGAACGGGATCAAGGCGGTGTTTGCGGAGCAGAACGCCGAACCCAGCCCACAATGTGCCGGCCAGCACGAACATAGCGTCACCAAGCAGACCGCTTGCCGTGAAACTATCCGCGCGGACGCCCGAGATCAGCACCAGGCCGCCAACCACAATGCCAATGCCGCTCACGCGCCGCAGGGTTAGCCGGTCGCCAAGTATGATTGCTGCAATCACCATGCCCATCACGCTCATGGCCGCGAAGGGGAATACCGCCGCGTGGCTGGCGGGGGCGAGTTGCAGTGCACCGAACATCAGCAGCCCGAAAGGTGTGCCGGCCAATAAGCAGACAAGTAGCCAAATCCGCCACTGCCCCGTTAGCATGGCCGGCGCTCGCCGCCATTGCAGTACCAGAATCGGTAATAGGATCAGGCCCGAGACGCCAAAGCGAAGCGCCGTCAGGTCCATGGGAGACGCACCGTGCTGCAAGCCCCAACGCGCGAACACAACGTAGAGCGCGCCGATGGAGGCAGCCAGCAGACCAACCCCGATGCCGCGCAGCAGCCTGCGCGTTTCCCCCGAAGCGAAGCCAGGTGTGGATGTGTCGGCGATGGCCATGGTGGCCTCCTGTGGCGCTGGGTGCCTTGGAACGGACAATGTCGCAGCCCCGGTCGCCGCGTTCTGTGGTGCCGCCGATGAGGCGATCAGAAGGGCACTTTTTTGAACGCGGCCAGACGGCCAGCTTCGACGATGAAAGCATGCGTCTTATGAGAAATGTTCGGAATTGGCCTTGTTTGCCTGACACTTATACGTAATCTGTATGAATGGCTGATCTTCTCGCCCTTTACCGGACATTCACGCGCTGCGCGGAGGCAGGTTCCTTCAGCGCAGTCGCGGCCGAGCTAAACACCTCCCAGCCCACCATTTCGCGTCAGGTGGCGGCGCTGGAGGATCACCTCGGCTGCTTATTGTTCCAGCGCACCACAAGGGCATTGTCGCTGACAGATGACGGGCGAAGCTTCTACGATTTGGCTCTAGCGGCGCTCGACGCGGCCGAGCAGGCCGAGGCAGCGGTTGGACGCCGACGCGGGCAGGTGACAGGGCGCCTAAGGCTTGCCTGCGCCGGCGTTTTCGGGCGGTTGCATGTCATCCCCCGGCTCGCCGCCTTCATGGAACGCCATCCGGGGCTCGACATTGACCTGGTGATGCAGGACAGCACGACGGATCTGATAGAGGAGGGCGTAGACCTTGCACTGCGGGTGGGCGAAAGCCGCGACGCGGGGCTGATGGCGAGGCGCATTGGGCTGTCACGCCGGGTGCTGGTGGCAACGCCTGGCTATCTTGCGGCGCATGGTACACCGTTGCATCCGCGCGAACTCTCCCAGCATCGCTGCATCCTCTATTTTGGCCTCACCGACGGGCCCAATTGGCGGTTTACCGCGCCGGAAGGGCCTATTCAGGTACCGATCGTCGGGCGGTTTCGTGTGGACAATACTGAAGGCGTGCGGGCTGCAGCACTTGCCGGTCTCGGCGTAGCATATGTACCGGTCTGGCATTTCGTGGACGATGAAATTGAAAGCGGGCAGCTCAAGGTGATCCTGCGTGATTTTGAGTCCACGCCAGCGCCGATCTCAGCCGTCTGGCCATCACGGAGGCACCTCGCCCCGAAGGTGCGGGCGGCGATCGAGTTCTTCGCTACTGAATTCCAACGAGATCAAAAGCTGAGCGGCGCGGCGCCATATCCCGGAGGAACTGACGGCCGAGGCGGGTAGTGGGGAAACGCCAGCGGTTGAAATTGATTCCGTATAGCGCTGCGCTTGAGATTGAGCGAGGTTTTGATGGAGAAAGGCGTCGCTGTTTCGACATCCTGGAAATACATGCGGAAATTCAAAAAGATGCATGGAAATACTACCTTTGCGCTGCGGGTCTAGCTTGTAAATTCAGAGAGTTTCGCCTTTCCAGTTTCTATTCCCGCTCCAGTCGCAACTGTCCGAACCGGCGAATTGTCTCCAAAGCTTGAGGGTAGGCCGCTTTTTCCAACAAGGTTTAACACGTTGATCTAAAATGGTTTAGCTGCGCTGCGGTGCAGCGTGGTTGGGAAATGGACTGGCGGGGGGGGACTGAGAAGGGAAAGTTTATTGGGAAGGACCAAATTTAGGGGCGAACTTTCGTATTAGAGGCCTCCTTTGGCCTCCATCCTCAAGCACCTCGCCTGGCGCGCCTGATGCCAGAGAATGCCGCCTTTAACCCGCAATCTACACGCTGGTGCCGGCCGGTAAATCCGGGCCGTTTCAATATCCGGCCATTAGGCCCTGCACAAAGGCTTAGGAACCACTGCCGTTTTGATGTCTCAAATGCGATAATTGACGAGGTTCAGGTTGCTGCGCGGCTTCGCAGTTTCTAAGCATAGTGATTATGGCTCCAAAGATTCCGAAAGAACTGGCAACCATCGACTTGAAACGGCTACGCGCGCGGTGGTCGCCCTCACCGGTCATTCGGGCGTCGATCGGGCTCCATGGTGCCGGGGTGGCTGGGTTGGCGTTGATGCCTTCGCTTTGGGCTGAGATTCTCTCCCTTTTGACCAGCAACCACGCACTGCTTGCCACCCGGATGCACCCGCGCAGCAAAATGCTAGGCCCCAACCTGGTATCGACGCCTCAGGTTGAGGGGGAAACCCCAACGGTAGTACTCAGCTTTGACGATGGACCTGACCCGAATGTCACGCCTCATGTCTTGGATATTCTGGACAGGCACGGCGCGAAAGCGAGTTTTTTTGTCATCGGTGAGAGGGCGATGCGGCACCCTGAATTAGTTCGCGAAACGCTGGCGCGCGGACACAGTATCGAAAACCATACCTATCATCACCCATGGAGTTTCGCGGCATGGACGCCTGGCGCCATGCTGCGCGAATTGGCAAGCGCGCAAGCGGCGATTACGACAGTATGCGGGAAGGCTCCGATATTTTTCCGTGCGCCCGCGGGTTTACGAAGTCCGTTGCTTGATCCAATCCTCTGTCCGGCGTCAGCGCCTATGGGACCAAATTAGCGATTTGAGGTGCGGAGGATTTCTGGCTCATCGTAACCCCAAGGAGAGTGAAGATGAGCCAGAAATCCTCCGCCCCACCTGCCCGTGTGCCAGCCGAAAAACTGGTCCGCGATATTCGCCGCGCCACGCGCAAGCACCATTCCGCCGAGGACAAGATCCGCATCGTCCTGGAAGGGCTGCGCGGTGAGGAAAGCATCGCCGCCCTGTGTCGCCGCGAAGCCATCGCCGAGAGCCTGTACTACGCTTGGTCCAAGGAGTTCCTGGAAGCCGGTAAGCGCCGCCTGGCCGGTGACACAGCCCGCGCGGCCACCAGCGACGAGGTCAAGGCGCTGCGCCAGGAAGCCCGCGCGCTGAAGGAGGTGGTTGCCGAACAGGCCCTTGAGCTTCGTCTGCTCAAAAAAAGCATGATCGCGGATGGGGACGACCGCGCATGAGGTACTCCGCCGCCGAAAAGCTCGAAATCATTCGCCTGGTGGAGCACTCCCACCAGCCGCAGCGCCGCAGCCTCGCCAGCCTAGGCATTCCGCGTCAGACCTTCTATCGCTGGTATGACCGTTACCTCACCGGTGGGCCAGAGGCGCTGGCCGACAAGCCATCCCGGCCTGATCGCGTCTGGAACCGCATCCCCGATGCGGTGCAAGGGCGCATCATTGATCTGGCGCTGGAAGTGCCGGAAGTCTCGCCGCGCGAATTGGCGGTGCGCTTTACCGATCAGGAAAGCTATTTCGTTTCAGAGGCTTCGGTCTATCGCCTGCTGAAATCGCGCGATCTGATCCCAAGCCCTACCTTTATCCAGGTGAAGGCCGCCGAGGAATTCCATACCAAGACCACCGCGCCTAACCAGCTATGGCAGACGGATTTCACCTATTTCAAGGTTATCGGCTGGGGGTGGTTTTATCTCTGCACCGTGCTGGATGATTTCTCGCGTTACGTCATTGCCTGGCGGCTTTGCACCGGCATGACCGCAAGCGATATCAGCAAGACGCTGGAATTGGCGATGACTGCCTCAGGGTGCCGGGATATTCCACTGCGGCGGAGCCAGCGGCCAAAGCTGCTATCGGATAACGGGCCGGGCTTTATCTCGGATGAGCTTGCCCAATGGGTGTCAGCACAGGACATCCAGCATGTCCGCGGCGCGCCCGCCCATCCCCAGACCCAGGGCAAGATCGAGCGCTGGCACCAGACCATGAAGAACCGCATCCTGTTGGAAAATCACTATCTGCCAGGCGCGCTTGAAGCCGATATTGAGGCATTCGTCGAGCACTATAACCATCGCCGATACCACGAGAGCCTGAACAATCTGACCCCGGCTGATGTCTATTTCGGCAGGGGGCAGACCATCTTGCTGGAGCGTGAGCGCATCAAGCGCAAAACCATCCAGCAACGCCGCTTGATGCATCAACAAAACGCAGCATAACCTTAACCGCAGATGGGCAAGATACTCCGTTACACCCCCCGCCAAGTGGTCTCAAATGATTTGACGACGGACACCAGGATTTTCCGAGCTCAGCTCATCGGCAGTAAAACTATGTCCTCAGGGGCTATTAGCAGCGTCACTTTACTATCAGGTTTAAGATCAAGCTGCGCATGGGCGCGCAGCGTAGCGCCCGCCACCTCAACCACATACTCGGTACAAGGGCCAAGATATTGTGCGTCACTGATCCGGCCATGCAGATAGTTCAAGCCGTTTGAGGCGGTAGTGCATCCTGCTTGTATCTTAATATTCTCTGGCCGCACGGCGCCAAGTGCTATGTTCATCGTGATTTTTGTTTCCGCCGCATGAATCAGATTACCATCCTTGGTCTGCCAAGCATCATTGTGGCGGTATAATTCGAGCATACCGATCTTGCCTACGAAATCAGCGACAAAACGATTTTTTGGGCGGCGATATAATTCCTTGGGCGTGCCGATTTGCGCAATGCGGCCATTATCCATGACAATGACGCGGTCTGACATAGACAAAGCCTCTTCCCTATCATGCGTCACGTAGACAGCGGCAATGCCAAGGCGGCGTTGCAGACGGCGGATTTCGGCTCGCATACCTTCCCGTAGCTTGGCATCCAGATTGGACAGCGGCTCATCAAACAGCAGCACGCGCGGGCTGCCGACGATGGCGCGCGCCAAGGCCACACGTTGTTGCTGACCACCGGAAAGTTGCGAAGGATGCCGTTCCGCCAGATGCGCCATATTGACCGTACGCAGGGCTTCTTCCACCTGCTTGCCGATATCGGCGTTGGGTGCGCCACGCACGGTCAAGGGGAAGGCGACATTTTCCGAAACACTCATATGCGGCCACACGGCATAGGATTGAAACACCATGCCGATGCGCCGTTCATGCGTTGGTACCAGAATGCGCTCCGCCGGTGCGGACATCATGCGCCCATCCACCGCAATGGAACCGCCGGTTGGGTCTTCAAGACCGGCGATACAGCGCAGCGTTGTTGTCTTGCCGCAGCCGGAAGGGCCGAGTAGCGAAACGAATTCGCCATCGGCGATGTCGAAGCTCACGCCATCTATGGCGCGCACGGTACCGTAATGCCTGGCAAGGTCGCGAATGGCGATGCCCAAAGCGTTTCTCCTCCAATCAGAAGCGCCGGCCAGCCGGCACAAGCCAGCCAATGACCAGGAGCACAAGGAAAATAATGAGTGTGGCGGCGACCGATAGCGCACTGGCCTGCCCCCAATTAGCCTGTTCGAAAAAGGCCCAGATGGAAACGGAAATCACCTTGGTATCCGCGGCATAAAGCAGAATGGCGGCGGAGATTTCCCGGAAGAAGGCCATGAACAGCAGGAAATAGGCACCCTGCACGGAAGGGGCGACCAGCGGCAGCATGATGCGCCGTGCCGCATTCAGGCGGCTGGCGCCAGCAACCCAGCCGGCTTCTTCCAGGCTTTTGTCAATTTGCACCATCTGTCCGCCCATGGTTTCCGTGGCATAGGGCAGGAAGCGTGTGACGAAAGCGATGATGATGACAGCAAGCGTGCCGTAAAGCGGCAAAGGCAGAAAGGCATAAGCCCAAAGCAACCCAAGGCCGATGACAATGCCCGGAACGCCAAAGGGCAGCACCGAAATGAAATCCAGCCAGCGATGCCCGGCCGGGCGCAGGCGCAAGGTGAAATAGGCACACATCAGCCCAAGCGTCACGCCAATTGCGGCACCAATACCACTCACGATCAGCGTATTCCAGAAGCTGGACCAGGTGGAAGCACTCTCCCACATGAAAACATAATTGCGCCAAGTGTAGATGCCGTTGAAGGGATTGGCGGTGAACCAGCGCAGCACCGAAGTATAAAGCAGAATCACCATGGGCAGCAGCAGCGCCAGGGTGATGAAGCCGAAGCAGAAAAAATTAGCGGCCCAGCGCCAGCGCCCGAGTGGAATGGGCGCCACGCGCCCGGCCTTGCCGGTAACAGTGGTGAGGCGACCCGCGCGAGTGATCAACCGTTGCGCCCAGATCGCCGCGCCGGTGATGGCGCTGAGCGCGAGGCCAATCGCCGCCGCCAGCCCGTAATCCACTGGCGTGAAGCGCACCAGCAGATACAGCTGCGTTGCCAACACGGTAACCTGCCCCGGAATGCCGATCAGCGCCGGCACGGCGAATTGTTCAATAGACAAAACGAATACAAGAATGAAGGAAGACGCAAGGGAATAGCTGAGCAGCGGCAAGGTCACGCGGCGCATCACGCTTGCAGGTGTAGCGCCGGCGGTACGTGCCGCTTCCTCATAAGTTGCATCCATATGGATGATGGGACCGCGCATGGTGAGATAAACGAAAGGCACCTGATGCAGCAGCGTGATGTAGATGATACCCCAGGCATTGTAGATATCGAATTCCAGCCATTCAATGCCAAGGGCATCGCGCAATATGGCATTGATGATGCCGCCCGGCGCCCCCATGATGATCCAGGCCATGGCGACGATGAAGGATGGGAAATAGAAGGCAAGGCCGATCAGCACCGTCATGGTTTTCGGCCAGCGGAAATCGGTGCGATGGATGATCAGTGCCAGCGCGGTACCGATAATGATGCAGAACGCTGCCGAAACCAACCCGATCCACAAGGTATTCCAGATAGTCGCAACCACACCATCGGAAGCAAGATTGGCGTAATTGCCAAGTGTCCACTCCCCGCCAGGCTGACCAGGTGCCGTGGTGCGCAAGCTACCATAGATCAGCGCTGATATCGGCACGAGAACCAGCGCCGCCACCGTGCCAAATGTCAGCAGGTAGAGCAGCCGCAGCAAAGCGTCCGAGGAGCGAAACCCGCCCAAGCGCATCAACGCACGCCGAAGACGGTACGCCAGTGGCTGACAATGCGCGTCTGGCGTTCGGGCGTGAGGATTGCTTCACCATCCAGCACTTTCGGCAATTGCGCGGTGGCGGGAATTTTGGTGAGTGGCGGCGCATTTCTGCGCGTAACCGGCAAGCCTCCAAGGCGCTGCAGCGCTTCCTGGCCCGGCAGCGTCATCAGCCAATTCACGAAAACCCTTGCCGCGTTGGGGTTGGGCGCGCGATTGGCCACCATGACAACACCTGATGATGTCGTGGTGCCCGAACGCGGATAGACAAAGCCGATCGGCGCGCCATCTTCCAGCATCGGGTTAAGCGGCAGATCTGTCAGATGCGCCACGCGCACATCGCCACGCACAACGGCTTGGATGATACCGCCGGAACCCTCAAAGAAGCGCACCTGATTGGCGCGCAGCCTTTCGGCGGCGTCACGGATGCCCAGATCTTCCCAATAGGCGACAATCTGCTGCACCGAAACGCTGCGCCATGGCGGATTCATGCCAACACGCCCACGCCAGCGCGGATCCAGCAGGTCTTCCCATTCCTTCGGCGCATCGGCATCGCGCACCAGATTGCGATTCCAGATGATGCATTCGCGCGATTGCTGCAACGCGAAGCCGGCGCCTTCGCGCACGATGGCAGGATCAAAATTCGGTAATTCCGGCGGTATCCAGCGCGCGGCCCAGCCAATCCGCAAGCCTTCATCGAAACGTTCATCGGGGAAGGTAATCAGCACATCGCAAAGATGGCGCCCGGCATTAAATTCGGTTTGAAAGCGTTCGATCAGCGGGGAGCTGCCCAGGCGAATATATTCGGTGCGAATGCCGGGATTGGCTTCGCGGAACGATTGCAGTAGCGGTTCGATGCCATTGGGCTGCAAATTGCAGTAAAATACCACGCGCCCTTCACGCCGCGCCGCAGCCACCACCTGCGCCCAATCGCCCGTTTCTTGCGCCGCTGCGCTACCTGCGGCCAGGGCGCCGACGGAAGATGCCAGCAAGCCGCGCCGGGTCAGGCCGGCGCCATCTTTTACGCCCATGAACAATTCCCCCTTCTTCAGGTCGCGCTTCTTTGGCGCGCCGTTTTTTTACTGCCGCAGGGCAGCTTGGCATCTTGGACGCTATCTGCATACAACAGTATCCCAAGCCCCGTCCAGCGGTGGCACGCAACGGGAAGGGAGGATGCCCTATGCCAAACATCACCTTGATCGCATGAGCGCGACGCTGGGATTCGCCGAATTCCTGCTGGCCCGCGCTGCGGGGGGGCTGACGCCGGCGGCGCGGCAAGCGGCAGCCGATCTGGTCTGCGATGGCCTGGCCGTGGCCGCGCTTGGCGCGGATGAACCGGCGCCACGGCATTTGGCGGCCCTCGCCAAGGCCAGTGGTGGGACGGCTGAGGCCACGCTGATCCGGCAAGGCGCCCCCCGATTATCCGCTGCGGCAGCGGCGCGGGTGAATGGCGCGGCCATGCATGTGCTTGATTTCGAACCCATGTGGAATCCAGCCAATCATTCGCTTTCCACCACCTTGCCCGCGCTGCTCGCCCTTGCGGAAGCGCGGGGTGAATGTGATGGGGCGCGCGTGCTGCTGGCGCTTGCTGCCGGGATTGAAGCGCAGGCGCGGCTGCGTATCGCCTCTGGCATGTTTGAACCGGGGCAGTTCACCTTCCACCCGCCCGGCATGGTGGGTGCCATTGGCAGCGCGGTTGGCGCAGGCGTGCTGCTCGGCCTGGATGCGGCCAAGCTTGCCATGGCGATGGGCATCGCCGCGTCCCGTGCGGGGGCGCTGATCGGCAATGTCGGCAGCATGACGAAATGCCTGCATTGCGGAGATGCCGCGGCTGGTGGGTTAGAAGCGGCGTTGCTGGCGGCGCAAGGCTTTACCGCCGATGCGGATGCCATTGGCGGCCCGCGTGGCTGGGGGCGTGCCTTCGCTGGTGGGGGGTTTGATGTCGCCGCGTTGACTGCCCCGGCACCCGATTGGCACATCGCTTCACCTGGCCCGGCCTTTAAGCTTTACCCGAGCCAATACGGCACGCATTTCATCATTTTCGCCGCGCTGGATGCGCGCCGGCATTGGGATGGCAAGTGCGCGATCCGGCGCGTTGCTATCACTGCTCCGGCCATGGCCTATGTGAACCGCCCGCTGCCGGCGACGGGCTTGGCTGGCAAATTCAGCTTTCAATACACCGCCGCCGCCGCGTTGCTGGATGGGCAGGTGGGGGTGGCGAGCTTCGCCGATGCGCGCCGTTTCGCCCCGGATATGGAAGCGCTGCTGCCGCGCATTGACATCATCCCTGACGCCGCGCGGGAGGGCCGCTTTGATCGGATGCGCGTTGATCTGGTGATTGAATTGGAAGATGGCCGCGCATTGTGCGGCATGTGCGATGGCCCGCCCGGCATTTGGGGCCGCCCCGTGGCCCCCGCCGCCTTGCAGGCGAAGTGGCACGATTGCTTCTCCGCGGCCTTTGGTGCCGAAATCGGGCCGGCGCTGCTGCGGGACACCAGCGCCCTGGGTGGCCTAGACGCGGCGGGGCTCTGCCGCCTGATGGGCTCGCTTGCCGCGCCGGACTGAGGGCTTGGCGCGCTTGGTTGCCCCGTTCTGCATGCTGTTGTATACAGCCCGAGACATGAGGCTTCCTATCCCCCACTCCCGCGCACCGAAGGCTCTGCCATGAGCGGGGCGCGGTTGCGCGTGGTGGATCGCCAGGCCTATGCCTCGGCGGCGGAATTCGCCTATGCGACGCTGCGCGGCGAAATCATGGATGGGATCCTGCCCACCGGTTACCGCATGCGAGAACAGGAGCTTTCCGAACGCCTGCGCATCAGCCGCACCCCGGTGAGAGAGGCGCTGTCGCGCCTGCTGTCTGATGGGCTGCTGATGATGCAGCCGCGCAGCGGGCTTGTTGTCGCCGAACTTGATGATGCCGGCGTGATCGAGCTTTATGAAACGCGTGAGGCGCTGGAAGCAACCGCGGCACAGCTTGCAGCGCGCTATGCCAATCCGCGCGATATCGCGGCGATGCGCGCCATTCTGGTGGCTGAGAAACTGGCGCCGGATGATCCGATGCAGCAGCAGCGCCATAACCGCGCCTTTCATGGCGCCTTGCTGGCTGCTTCCCATAATCGATTTTTGGTGAAAAGCCTTCAGGTGCTGCATGACGCCTTGGCCCTGCTCGGCCCAACCACCCTGATGCGCGCGGGCCGGCGCGAGGAAGCGCAGGCAGAACATCAACGCATCCTTGCGGCGATTGAAAAGCGCGATTGCACCAGTGCCGAACAGGAAATGCGCGTCCATGTGCGCCATGGTGTTGAAGTGCGGCAAGCAATGCGCGCCATAGCGGTGCGGGACTAAGGCGGGCTGCGTGCCCGCATCAGTATCAACCGGCTTTTGGGGTCGGAGCGAAAAGAAGCGTAGGAGGAAATGAGAAATGGCAGAGACCATTTATGATGTGATTGTTGTGGGTGCTGGCAATGCGGCGCTAGCCGCTGCGGTTTCCGCACGGGAAAGCGGCGCTGAACGCGTGCTGGTGCTGGAAAAGGCACCGCGTTCCATGCGCGGAGGCAATACGCATTGGTCCGGCGGCGTGCTGCGCTTCGCCTTTGATGACCCGCGCGAGATTGGCCCATTAGTGCCGAAGGCCGAGGCAGAGTTCGAGGATTTCTACGCCGGCATCGAACCCTATACCAAGGAAGATTATCACGGCGATCTGATGCGCGTTACCTCAGGCCGCACCGATCCCGTATTGTCGCGCATTCTGGTGGATAATTCGAAGGATACTGTGTTCTGGATGAAGAATACGGGCAATATCGAAATGGAACCGGCGACAACACTTTCCGCGGTGCGCAAGGATAATAAGCTGGTCTGGGCGCGCGGCATGGTGGTGCGTGCGGCGCATGAAGGGGTTGGCCTTTCGCGCAGTTGGTTCGCCACTGCTGAACGCATGGGCATTGAAATCCGCTACGGCAGCGCTGTGACCAGCCTGTTGCAGGATAGCCGGGGCCGCGTAAACGGCGTGCGTATCCGTGATGATGATGGCATTTCGGAAGTGAATGGCCATTCGGTTGTGCTGGGCTGCGGCGGCTTTGAGGCCAATGTGCAAATGCGCACGCAGCATATCGGCCCGCTGGTGGGCGCGGCAAAGGTGCGCGGTACACCCCATAACCAGGGCGATGGGTTGCGCATGGCCATGGCGATCCATGCCATGCCTTGGGGCCAATGGAGCGGCTGCCACGCCACGCCGATCAGTGCCGATTGGGGCGATTTCGCGCCGCGCGAATTGACCGACCGTTCCAACCGCCTTTCCTATACCTATGGCGTGATGCTGAACCGCCAGGGCAAGCGCTTTGTGGATGAAGGCGAAGATGGCGCGCTATTCACCTATGCCAAATTTGGCCGTGCGATCCTGGCGCAACCAGGCGCCAAAGTCTGGCAGATTTTTGATAGCCGTGTGCTGCATTTGCTGGAACCGCGATATTCCACTTCCAAACCCATCGTCGCGGATAATTTTGAATCGCTCCTGGAACAGCTTGACATTGATGACAAGAAAACCGCCTTGGCCACACTGCACGCCTTCAACGCGGCGGCGCGGGTGAATGAGGATAAGTATGACCCGGCGCGCAAGGATGGGCTGCATACCGAAGGGCTCGAAATCAACAAATCCAATTGGGCGCGGCGGCTGGATGCGCCGCCCTATCACGCCTATTCCGCGACCGGCGGCATTACCTTCACCTTTGGCGGCCTGCGCGTGACGGAAAAAGCCGAAGTTGTCGGCACGGATTGGCGACCGATCCCTGGGCTTTACACTTGCGGCGAGATGGTCGGAGGCTTGTTCTACGACAATTACCCCGCCGGTACGGGCCTGGTCAGCGGCGCGACTTTTGGGCGCATCGCGGGGCGTGAAGCTGCGCGGCGCAGCAATAGTTGATGGGGGAACGTAAGATGGAAAATAGCCAGGAAGCGATTACCCTTCGTCTGGCGGAAAAGGTCTTGGCCTTTTCGCGCAAGGACATGACACCTCGTGCGATGAATATCGCCCGCACCGGCATTATTGACACGATCGGTGTGACGCTCGCGGGCGTACCGGAAGACTGCACGCAAATCCTGCTGCGTATACCGGGCGTTGCCACCGCGCCGGGCAAGGCGCTGATTTTCGGTTCCACACGCCGCACCAGCGCGCTTGATGCCGCGCTGATCAATGGCACGGCGAGCCATGCGCTGGATTATGATGATTTCAGCAGCGATTTCGGCGGGCACCAATCCGTGCCGTTGGTGGCGCCATTATTTGCGCTGGCGGAAGAACGCGGCGCCAGCGGCATGCAGGTGATGGTAGCCTATGCCGCCGGCTTGGAAGCGCTGATCCGCCTGGCCCGCGCGGTGAATTTCGTGCATTACGACAAGGGCTGGCACCCCACGGCGACGCTTGGTGTCTTTGGTACGGCGGCGGCTTGCGGGCATCTGATCGGGCTGGACAAGGCGCGGATGGCGACAGCCTTCGCGCTCGCGGCTTCCATGTCTTCCGGCTTGAAGGCCAATTTCGGCAGCATGACGAAGCCCTTCCATGTCGGTCATTGCGCGCGCAATGGTTTGCTCGCCGCGCTGATGGCCGAACAGGGTTTTGAAGCGCGCCATGGCGTGATGGAGCACAAGCAGGGCTTTCTTGATGTCTATAACGGCCCTGGCCTGCATGATGCCGAGAAGATTTTCGCCAATTGGGCGAACCCGGTGGAACTGGAAGCGCCCGGCATTGCGCTGAAGCAATTCCCCTGCTGCGGCAGCACGCATCCGGCGATTGCCATGATGCTGAAGCTTGTGAAGGAAGAACGCATCACGGCGGGGGATGTGGCAAAGATTGAAATCCTGCCCCATGCGCGGCGCATGCCCCATACGGATAACCCCTGGCCTGTGACGCCCTTGCAGGCGAAATTCAGCGTACAATATGGCGTGGTGCGCGCACTGATTTCCGGCGCCCCGCGCATCGCGCATTTTGAAGGTACTGCTGCGCTTGAACCCGAAGTGCAGCGTCTGCTTGGTCTGGTGAGCACCGCGCCGCATCCCGATATGCCGCGTGATGGTGCGGACCAATGGGGGGCTGAGGTGATCGTCACCACACATGATGGCCGGCGCCTGTCCCGCCGCGTCAATCAGATGGTGGGGCGTGGTGGGGATAATCCCATGACTTCCGATGAATTATGGGGAAAATTCACCGATTGCGCTGAGCGCAGCATTCCACGTGAAAATGTTGCGCCGCTATTTGATCGGCTGGAATCGCTGGAAGAAACGAGCGATATCGGCGCTATCACTCGCCTGCTGGAAAGCCCGGAAAAAACCGCCGCGCCACGCTTTGCGGAGGTAGAGCGGGAAGGCGTACCGCTGGAGACAAGTTGGGTGCCCTGAAGCCTAGCCACGCTGATCGCCAAGAAGAACAAGATGCGGAGGAAACATGCTGTCGGCGAAGGGTAAGACCTATCTCATTACCGGAGGTGCGAGCCTGATTGGTTCCCACCTTGCGGATGCGCTTTTGGCTGCGGGTGCGGCGGAAATCAGACTGTTGGATAATTTCGCGCTCGGGTCATCCGATATGATCGCGCATTTGGCTGGTGATAGCCGCGTGAAGTTGCTACGCGGGGATATCCTGCGTCTGACCGATCTGCTGGAGGCGAGCAGGGATGCGGATGGCATATTTGCGCTTGCGGGCTTTCTGACCATTCCCATGCTGGCCAATCCTTCTCTTGGTGTTCAGGTGAATACGCTTGGCATGTTGAATACGCTTGAAGCCGCGCGCTTTGCCCAGGTTCGGCGCGTGGTTTTTTCATCTTCAGTGGCTGCCTATGGCAATACCGAAGCCGAGGTGCTGCAAGAAGATGCGCCGTTGACCGCCGCTTCGCTTTCGCCGGTTTCGGCGGTTTATGGGGTGAGCAAGCTTTTTGGTGAAAGCCTTTGTCGGCTATTCGCGCAAAAATACGGTGTTGAATTCAACGCGCTGCGCTTCGGGTCTGTCTATGGTGAAAGGCAGCATGCGCGGGCGGTGAATGCGAATTTCATCGCCGAAACGCATGACCGCATCAGAAAGGGGGAGCGCCCGATCATCATCGGCGATGGGCGCGAAGTGCATGATTATATCCATGTTACGGATATCGCTGAGGGCTGCCTTGCCGCCATGCTGAGCGACAAGCATGGCGAGGTAATGAATCTTGTCACGGCTGTTGATTCGACGCTGACCGATGTTGTGCAGACTGTCCTGCGCGTCTGTGGTTCTGATTTGGAACCCGAATACCGGCCAGATATGCGCGCCGTGCGCTCCGCTGGCGGCACGCATCTTGGCTTCAGCAACGAAAAGGCAGCGCAGATCATGGGATGGACGCCCAAGCTGAGCCTTGAAGAAGGCATTCGGCGCTACCTGCGCTGGCGCGACACACAGGACTCATAGCCAGTCGCGCATCACACCAAAAAAACGGGAGGAAGAAAAATGAAAATGAAGCGTCGAATTCTTCTAACGCTGCCTGCGTTTGCATTGGCAAGACCCGCCTTCGCTTCCTGGCCGGATCGGCCTATCCGCCTGATCGTGCCCTTTCCGCCGGGTAGTGGAACTGATGTGCTGGCCCGGCTTTTGGCTGAACCTTTTTCGAAACAGCTCGGCCAGCCGGTGGTCGTGGATAATCGCCCGGGCGGCAATGGTGTGATTGGCGCGCAGGCGGGCGCGACCGCCACGCCCAATGGTTATAGCTTGACCATGCTCGGCACCAGCGCCGCCGCGATCAACCCGCATACCGTGCGCCGCTTGCCTTATGATCCCGAGCGTGATTTCGCGCCCATTGGTGGCATTGCGTATCAGCCTTACGTGCTTGTGGTGGCGCCGGATCGGCCTGAACGTGATTTGGCCGCGCTGCTCGAAGCCGGTCGGCGCAATCCCAATGGCTTGACCTTCAGCACGGGCAATGCCGGATCGCTGATCATGGGCCATATGATCGCGCAAGCATCGGGCGTGCGTATGACAGCGGTTCCTTATCGTGGCGGTGCTGAAGCGGCGGCTGATGTTTCGGCTGGTCGTGTTGATTTCAATTTGGCAGATTTTCATCACGCCATGACGCAGGCCGCTGGTGGCCGGCTGCGCGCGCTTGCCGTAACGACTGGGGAGCGTTTTCCGTTGGCGCCTGATGTGCCGCCGATCAGCAGAGTCTTGCCGGGCTTCGATGCCGATGTGTGGTTTTCCATCGCCGCGCCGGCTGCAACACCGCCAGAGATTATCGCAGCCGCTGGGCGCGCCTTGCAGGCAACGCTGGCCGATGCAGAGCTTTCAGCGAAGCTTCGGGATCTCGGACTTTCTCGGATGCGCAAGACACCGGAAGAAATGCGCACCCATATTTCGCAGCAATTAATTGTCTGGCGAGATCGGGTAAAGGCGGCCGGGATCGAACCGCAATAGTTTCCCGCGCACGTCTCGTGCTAAAGGCCCTGAGCTTGTTGGCTTGGGACCTGATGTGTTGAGTTCGACATTGGTTGATGCGGGGACAGGATTTGAACCTGTGACCTTCAGGTTATGAGCCTGACGAGCTACCGGGCTGCTCCACCCCGCGTTGGTGATGTGTATGATCCTGTATGGTGGCTCGGCGGCGACCGACT
>JBEDHL010000099.1:0-7175 GCA_041174145.1 Pseudomonadota bacterium | reverse complement strand
CATCCGCATCCATGGAACGGAACATGGCATCCGCCATCACGCGCAATTCGGGCAGCGTAATCTTGCCGTCCAGGTCAGCGTCAATGAAGCGGAAGCGCGCCGCCTGGCGGTCTTCCATGCGTTCCCGCATCCCTTCAGGCGGGCCACGGCCTTCGCCGCGACGGGCAGTGTAATAGGCGCGGATTTCTTCAAGCGTCAGACCACCATCCTTATTGGCGTCTATTTCCGCGAAACGCGCCGCAAGCCAGGCATTGGCTTCTTCGCGTGTGACCTTGCCGTCATTATTGGCGTCAGCGCGGGCGAAGGCTTCACCCATGGCGAAACCCATCATGCCCATGCCATCGCCACGCTGGCCGTGATGCATCTGGTGCATCTGGTGCATTTGATGAGAGGGCGCCCCCTGCGGCCCGGTTCCAGGCGCCGGCTGTGCGCCGGCCAGCCCCGCCGTGCCAAGGGCGAAGGCGGAAGCCAGCATAAGGGTCCGGGAAGTTTTGAAAGTCATGGCAAACTCCTGAAATCGGCGATGTGCCGAGCGCAGTTTATGCGCCCCTTCTGTAACGCGCGCATTGCGCCATGGCAGTGCGCGCGTGAAGAAAGGTAACTGGGTCAGGGTGTGCCGCCCTGCCCCAAATCCCACCACATGCCGGTAAAGGCCAGAATGCCTTCCCGCGCGGGCGCAATCAGGAAATGCTCATCCGGGCCATGCTGTTTGCAGCCATTATAGGAATGCGGCACCCAAACCAGCGGCACGCCCAAATGATCCACAAACACATCGCCCGGCAGCCCGCCCGATGAATTCGGGATGATCTGCACCCGCTTGCCGAGCGTTTTCTGCATGCTGTCCTGCGCCCAGCGCACCCAGGGATGATTGGGCGGTGTGCGGGAAGCTGCCATGCGCACCCCGGCATTTTCGATCACAATGTCGCCAAAGCCCTGTTCATTGAAATGCCGCTGCAGCGCGGCTTCGAATGTGTTCGGGTCTGTGTCCACCGTGTAGCGAATATGGCAGGTGGCGCGCGCATCCGGTGCTACGGCATTCACCGGCGCATCCGGCTTGCCGGAAAGCATGGCCAGCACAATGAAGCTGTTCCAACCATAGATTTTCTCAGCCGGCGTCAGGCCAGGCTCACCCCAATCGGCATCGATGGTGGCCGCGCCTTCGCCGCCACCCACCGGGCAGCCATCCAGCACACCGCGCACGTCCGCCGGCACACCATTTTGCGGCAGCCAATCACGCACCAGGATTTTGCCGCGCGCATCGCAAATGGCGCCAATCGCGTGGCTTAGCCGAATGGCGGGGTCGGTCGTCAGCCCGCCCCAATGGCCGGAATGCACACCACCCGGGCGCAGCTTCAGCACCAAATCAAACTGGAAAATCCCGCGCGTGCCGGTAGCAATGGTGGGCACATCGGGTTCCACACGTGGCCCGTCGGACGCAATCAGCACATCGGCGGCGAGCAAATCCCGATTGGCGGCAACAAATTCGCGCAAGCCGCGCGAACCGCGTTCTTCCGCCATTTCCAGAATAATTTTCACATTGAAGCCAAGCTTGCCGCCGCGTTCCGCCAGCACCGCTTCAAGCGCTGCGATATTCAGCGCGTGCTGGCCCTTATTGTCGGCGGAACCGCGCCCATACCAGCGGCCATCTTCTTCGTATAATTCCCAAGGCTTCAGCCCCGGGCGCCACTGATCATCCAGGCCGCGCACCGTATCGCCATGGCCATATAGCAGCACGGTGGGCTTGGACGCATCTTCAATCCGTACCCCTGTCAGGATGGGGCCGAAGCCTTCCAGCGGATTGGGATGGATAATGACTTCAAAACCCAGCCTTTCCAGCCAAGGCCCAATCGCGCCTTCCAGGTAATGGCGCAAATCCGCGTCATGCCCTGGCTCCTGCGCGGTGGAAGGAATGGCAACAAGATCGGTCAGCAATTTCTTGTAGCTGCCATCATCGAAATAATTGGCGGCGCGGGCAAGCGCGCCTTCACGGCTGGACATGGCCTACCTCTCAAACAATCTGGTTGAACAGCGCGGCCTCGCCTCGCCATTGCCGGTTCAGATTTTCCATCATCATATCCAGCACATTGTCCTCGTATTTATGCGTCTCGCCACCCGTATGCGGCGTGACCAGCACATTGGGCATGGTCCAAAGCGGGCTTGCTTCCGGCAGGGGTTCATCCACCGTCACATCCAAAGCGGCACCAGCGATGCGCCCGGCCTGCAAGGCGGCAATCAGCGCGGGTTCATCCACAACGCGCCCGCGCGCGACATTCACCAGCTGCGCGGTTGGTTTCATGGCAGCAAATGCCGAGGCACCAATCAAGCCACGGGTTTCATCCGTCAGCGGACAGGCCAGCACCACGAAATCCGCACACGGCAAAAGCGCTGGCAAATTAGTAAAGGAATGCACCTCATCCGCGCCATTGGCACCCGCTGAAGGATCGCGGCGCACGCCAATTACCTGCATATCCAAGGCTTTGCAGATGCGGGCAATTCGCCCGCCGATGCGCCCGGTGCCCACCACAATCACGGTCTTGCCGCCGGCTTCATCTTCGCGCTTGGCGAAATCGCCCATCATGCCGCGCCAGAAGCGCTTGGCCTGATTGTCACGCGCTTCAGGCACGCGGCGCAGAATGCCCAGCATTAACGCAATGGCATGTTCGCTGACGGCATTGGCGTTGCAGCCCTGCGCGCTAGCCAGCCGAATGCCAGCGGCGCGCAGCACATCACGGTCATATTGATCCGTGCCGGCGCTGGCCGATTGCACAAAGCGCAGACGGGGTGAAAGCTTCGGCAAATCATTGCGCCACAGCCCGGAACACACCAGCACATCGGCGCCCGCAATCCGCGCATCCAGATCATCCCGGTTGCGCACTTCAAAGAAATCAATCCCCGTCCCGCGCAGCGCGAAGCGATCGGCAAAGCGATAAGCGACATGGGCGAAGCAAATGGTCATTTTCTCGCGCGGCGGCAGCATGGGGCTCTCCTATTCTGATTGCCGGACCCTGAAACGGCCACGCCGCCGATGCAAGGGGTGGCGCTTGACGGCAGGGGCAAGGGGAAGCTTCCATAAGCTCCAAGGGCAGCAAGCGGGACATAACCCGCCAAGTGAGCCCAACGGGAGGCAACATCATGCAGCGCATTCTGGCGGCCCTGGCCGCGCTTTTCCTGGGCCTAGCCCAACCTGCTCAGGCGCAGGATTTCCCCAATCGCACCATCAATATGATTGTGGTCTTCGCCCCCGGCGGCGCCACTGATGTGCTGGCGCGCATTGTGGCCGATCACATGATGAAGACGCTGGGTCAGCGCGTGACGGTGGAAAATATCTCGGGCGCGGGCGGCACCATTGGCGGGGCGCGCGGCGCACAGGCGGCGCCGGATGGCTATACGCTGACCGTCGGCAGCCTGGGCAGCCATTCGGCGGCGCCTTCCATCTATCGGTCCATCCAATATGACCCGCGCGAATTGCAGCCAATTGGCCTGATTGCCGGCACACCACTGTTTTTTGTGGTGCGCAATGGCTTCCCAGCCCAGACCATGCAGGAATTCCTGGCCCATATCCGCGCCAATCCTGGCAAGGTGACAAATGCCAATGCGGGCATCGGTTCCACCAACCATCTGGCCTGTTCGCTGTTTTCCTATCTGACCCAGGCGCAGATGAATGAAATTCCCTATCGCGGCGAGGGTCCAGCCTTGAATGATGTTGTGGCGCAGCAGGTGGATAGCGCCTGTCTGCTGGCGCCTGCCGCCGTGCCGCAAATCCAGGCTGGCACCATGCGCGGGCTACTGACGGGCGCGGCGACGCGCAACCCGAACGCGCCGGGCGTGCCCTCGGCCGCTGAGGCCGGGGTGCCCGATTATATCTTCCAAGGCTGGAACGCCATTTTCGCGCCGCGCGGCACACCCGCCGCCGTGGTGCAAAAGCTGGATGAGGCGTTGCGCGCCGCGCTGGCCGACCCCGCCATCCGCAAACGTATTGAGGATTTGGGCTCCATCCCCGCCGCCGCGGATCAGATGGGGCCAGAAGCGCTGTCGCGCATGGTCCGGTCAGAGGTGGATCGCTGGGCGACGGTGGTGCGGGCGGCTGGGATCCAGCCGCAATAACAGGATGGCTGGTCGGGGCGAGAGGATTCGAACCTCCGACCTCCTGTACCCAAAACAGGCGCGCTAGCCAGGCTGCGCCACGCCCCGATCGCGGCGCACCCTATGGGCAGCGGCGACGCGGGGCAAGCCTTGTATTAGGGGGTTGTGCCGAAAATCCGGTGCAGCACGCGATCGCCCACCCGAATATTCAGCCGTTCGGCCGTTCCAGCGGCCAATTCCAAGGTGGCCCGCACCGGGCCATTGCTGGAAACCGTGGCCAGGGATTGGGGCACGGTGCGTTCCGCGATGCGATGCACCCGCCCATCAGCGGCGATAAACACCATATCCAGTGAAGTGATGGTATTGCGCATCCACATGGAACTTTCGCGCGGGTTCCCCCAATCAAACAACATGCCTTCATCAGGCTTCACTTCGGGGCGGAACATCAGGCCGATCATCTGCTGTTCGGGCTGGATCGCCATTTCCACCGTGAAGGCAAGCCGCCTGCCATCGCGGGTTTCAAAGACCAGCGCTTCAGTCGGCAAGCGTGGCTGAGGGCGATCCACGCCGGGTTGCGCGACAGCAGCGATGGGCAGCAGGGCGCCAAGCGCCAGCAGGGAACGTCTTTGCATAAAGGCCTTCATGGCATGGCGCTACCCAGGGGCTCAAGCGCCGCGGCTGCCGCGCGGCGCAGCGCGGCGCGTACCACACCGGGGCGCGGCGGATCGGCCAGGGTGGTGAACCAATGCGCGGGCGGGTTGCGGCCGGCGGCGCGGTGGAAGCTTAAGGCCCGCAGTACCTGTTCTGCCGGCTAGGGCAGGCGTTCCGGGATGGTGTGGCCGTTCAATTCGCCCCAAACGCCCGCCCAGCAGCGCGCGACACTCCAGGGATTATAACCACCGCCCCCCAGCACGATCAGCCGCGGCGCGAGGCCCTTCAGCGCCGCAACCACAGCACGATGCGCGTTATTGGAAAGGGCAAGTTTTGAAAGCGGGTCTTCTTCCAGCGCATCGGCGCCGCATTGCAGCATGATGGCGGCGGGGCGCAGGCGGCGCGCGATGGGCAATATCGCTTCATGCAGCACCCAGGCCATTTCACTATCATTGAAACCAGGTGGCACCGGGATATTGGCGGCATGCCCGCCGGCCCTATCCCCCACCGCGCCCGAGAAAGGCCAGCGCCCTTCTTCATGCACAGAAAGCGTGAAGACATGCGGGTCATCATGGAAGGCATCCTGCACGCCATCGCCGTGATGGGCATCAATATCCACGTAAAGCAGGGGCGAAAGCCCTTGGTCGCGCCAGGTCAGCAAGCCCAACACCGCATCATTCACATAGCAAAACCCCGCAGCGCGATCCGGCCTGCCGTGATGCGTGCCACCGCCCGGCACATGCACCACGCCGCCTTCCGCAGTCAGTCGCGCGGCCAGCATCACGCCGCCGGCGCTGGTGGCGGGGCGGCGGAAGACCTCGCGATAAACCGGATTGCCATCGGCGCCGATGCGAAAACGCTCCCGATCCTCGGCGCTGACGGCCTGGGTTTCCTCGGCGCGCATCAGTGCGGCGATGTAATCGGGTGCGTGAAAGCGCTGCAATTCGGCGGGCGAGGCGCGCGGGCTTTCCCGGTATTGGTCGGGCGCCACCCAACCGAGTGCGCGGATCAGATCAAGCGTGGTGGAAACGCGCGGAATCGCCAGCGGATGCTTCGGCCCATAGGTGGAGCCGCGATAGATTTCCGATCCGATCAGCAAGGGCTGCATGGCCAACCGCAATGGCCGACCAATCAAGCCCTGGCAAGCCTTGCATCACCCGTAAAAAAACCGCCTGCCCCAGCAGGAGCAGGCGGCCCTTGATCGGCGTTTGGCAGCTTATTTCAGAATGATTTCCACACGGCGGTTCTGCGGTTCACGCACCCCATCCGCGGTCGGCACCAGCGGATTGGCTTCACCGAAGCCGCGTGTGGCGATTTCATTGCGCGGCACACCACGGCGTAGCAACTCAGCGGCAACGGCGTTGGCGCGGCGCACCGATAGGCCCTGATTATATTGATCAGATCCGGATCGGTCCGTGTAGCCATTCACTTCAATGCGGGTCACACCCGTGCCACGGGCCGTAGCCGCTTCCCCAATGATCTGGCGGGCACGATCTGTCAGTTCAGCTTGGTTCCAATCGAAGAACACCAGATAGGTCTTGGCAGCAGCAACCGGCGCAGCAGCGGCAACCACCGCAGGCGCCGCGCCAAAAGCATAGCGCACGCCAAGAAGGACGCTTTGGTTCCGGTCAGATACCACAACTGTTTGTGGCCGTGTTGATCCAGTGCGCGTATTCGTGACTTTAACGTTCATTTCAGGATTGGCGAAATCATCCATGAAGCGATATTCAGCCGTTAAGGAGAGCCCCGGCACCGCTTCGATCGGGAAGGCCAAGCCAGCAATGACTTGATACGAAAATGTGCCTTGCTGATCATCAATAACCTGAGTGGCCATGCCACCCCCGGCCAATGGCACCGAACCGCGCACATCCTGCCATTGCCAAAGCGCATAGCCCAAGCCAGCGCCGACATAAGGCACCACGGCGCGGGTATTCAGGCCAATACGCGTCAGATCAATGTCATAAAGCACGTTGAACATGGCGCCATAGGCGTTGAAGGTGCCACCGCCATTGGTGGTCCTGTTGAAGGCCTTCGCCGAATTCGACTGATAGGTCCGGAAAGATCCTTCAATTTCCGTGCGCACCCCGTTGCCAAAGCCGTAGCCCAGGCTGAGTACACCCACAAAACCCGTACCCCATTCACGGCTCATGAGATTCGAGGGGCTCGAAAGGCCAGAATCACTCGTTGGGAATACCGAATATTCGGTCTTCGAGGATTGCTGAGACGCACCCGCGCCACCGCCGATGTAAAACCCATTCACCCCCTGGGCTTCCGCCAGGCCGACTGATGCCGCCAGGAACGCGGCTGACGCGATTGCAATTTTGCTCCGCATAATCATTGCTCCAACACCAATATTTTACTTGATACAAATAAAATATTGCCATTGCAACACCTTGCGCCCGCGCATAAAGGCGCTGGCCTTTGCGGGGTCCGCAAAGGCC
>JBEDHL010000098.1:0-15036 GCA_041174145.1 Pseudomonadota bacterium | reverse complement strand
TGCCCATCCCGCAGCACGCGTTCCAAGGCATCAATATCCAGAATGGGGCCGCGCGCCGTATTCACCACCACGGCATCCTTCGGCAGCAGGCGCAATTCACGCTCACCGATCAGGCCGCGGGTTTTGCGCGTCAGCGGGCAATGGATGGAAAGCACATCGGCTTGCGCGAGCATTTCATCCATCGTGCGGCAGCGCGTGACGCCAATGGCGCGATCTGACCCATTGGGCAAAGCGGGATCGTAAAACACCACGCGATAGCCCAGCGCCTTGGCGCGCAAGGCCGCTGCCGTGCCGATGCGCCCAAGGCCCAGAATGCCGAAGGTCTGCACATCCTGCCGGCGCACGGCGGGGTGCGGCATCACCGCCCATTTCGCCGGTTTCGGGCCGCGTTGAGTGTCATGGTACAGCGTCAGGCCCCGGCGCAGGCCAAGCGCCATCAGCACAGCAAATTCCGCCACTTCCTGCGTGCCGTAATCCGGCACATTGCAGACCTTGATGCCGCGCGCCGCGCAGGCCGCGCGGTCCACCCGGTCATACCCCACGCCCATGCGGATCACGACCTTCAACTTCGGGAAACGCGCGATCTGATCCGCCGGCACGGCCATCCGCAGCGTCATGAGCCCTTCCGCCTGCTGGCAAAGCTCATCCGGCAATTCCGCGAGCGAGGTTTTGCACGGCCCCTGGAGGATGCGCACCGATGGCCCCATGATGCGCTGTTCCAAATCCGTATCGGGATAGAGCCCTTCGGGTTCAAGGACGGTGAATGTCATCTGGGGGTTCCCTAATTGGTTGCTTGCGCCAAGGATGGGCCGCGCAAGCGGGGCTGGCAATGGCGCCGCGCTGGCCTATCCTCATGGGAAGCTAAGGGGGTGGCTTCATGGCGGAACGACGCATTCTGATCACCGGCGCAGCCAGCGGCATTGGCGCGGCGGCGGCCCGCGCCTTCGCCGCACCGGGCGTGGCGCTGATGCTCCACACGCGCGGGAATCGCGAAGGGCTGGCGCGTGTCACCGCCGCCGCGCGTGAGAAAGGCGCGCGGGTTGCGGAAGCCTTCGCCGACTTCACCGAAGCAGAGGCACCGGCACGCATCATCGCGGAAAGCATCGCGACGCTTGGCGGGCTGGATGTTGTCGTCGCCAATGCTGGCTTTGCGGACCGCACGCCCATCGCGGCCCTGACCGATGCCGGCTTCGCCAAAAGCCATGAGGCCATTACTTTCAGCCTATTGCGCCTGGCGCGCGCCGCCGCGCCGCATCTCGCCGCCGGAGATGACCCGCGCCTGATCACGGTTTCTTCCTTTGTCGCACACCTGTTTCGCAATGATGTCACCACCTTCCCAGCTTCAGCCGCCGCCAAGGCAGCGGTGGAAGCACTGGTGCGCGCACTCGCCATTGAATGGGCGCCGAAGGTCACGGTGAATGCCGTGGTGCCTGGCTATACCCGCAAAGACCCCGGCGCCCACGCGGCACTTTCGGCGGCGCAATGGGAGGAAATTACCGCGCGCATCCCACTCCGCCGCCTTGGCACGCCCGATGATGTGGCGGCCACCATTGCGTTTTTAGCTTCAGCGGGCGCTGGCTACATCACCGGGCAATCCATCCATGTCAGCGGCGGTGTGGTGATGTGATGCGGCGCTTGCTCTGGGTTTTTTTGCTGCTTGCCGCCCCCGCGCTGGCGCAGGATTTGTCAGGCCATGGCGGGCCGGTGCGCGCCGTGCTGCCCCTGCCGGATGGGCAGCATATTGTCTCCGCCGGTTTCGATCATGCGGTGATCCTATGGGATGCGCGCGCCGGACAGGCACGCGCCGTGGCGCGTTGGCATCGCGGCAGCGTCAATGCACTGGCGCTTTTGCAGGATGGGCGCATCGCCAGTGCCGGTGAAGGCGGGCGCATTGCGCTTTGGGCACCGGGGCTTGGCACTGAGCCGGCACAAGTTCTGGAAGGGCATAGCGGGCAGATCGCAAGCCTCGCCGCGCGGGGCCAAAGCCTTGCCTCCGCTGCCTGGGATGGTTCGGTGCGCCTTTGGAATCTTGCCGATGGCAGCGTGAAAATCCTGGAAGGGCATCGCGGCCAGGTGAATGCGGTGGCGTTTCGCGCCGATGGCGCGCTGATCAGCGCGGGGTTTGACGGGACCATCCGGCTTTGGGCGGCTGATGGCAGCAACCAGATCATCGCCGAATTCGGCCTGCCCCTGAATGCGTTGCTCGCTTTCCCTGACGGAGGCCTCGCCGCCGGCGGCGTGGATGGGATGCTGCGGCTGATCGCGCCCAATGGCGCCATGCGCGAAGTGGAAACGGGCGCGCGGCCTATTGTGGCACTCAGCCTGGATGCGTCGGGTGCGCGCCTGGCTGTGGCATCACTCGGCGGGGATGTCACCATCTGGTCCCTGGCGGATGCGCGGCTGCTGCATCGGCTGGAAGGTCCGGGCCTGCCGGTATGGTCGCTCGCCTTCGGGCCTGACGGGCGGTTGCTATGGACCGGCGGCGCGGATCGGCAGGTGCGGCGCTGGGATGCGCTCAGCGGGCGCGCCATTGGCCCCATCACGGCGCCGCCGCAGGATACCCTGCCGGCAGGCCTGGATGCGCATGGCGCGCAGGTGTTTCGCGCCTGCAACGCCTGCCATGCGCTGACGCCCGATGCAGGCCCCATGGCCGGGCCGCATCTGCATGGCGTGTTTGGCCGGCGCATGGGGTCGCTGCCGGGCTATGCCTATTCGGAACGCCTCGCGCGCGGGGATATCATTTGGGATGCCGCGACGATTGGCGATTTATTCACGCGCGGGCCGGATGTGGTGACGCCGGGGACGAAAATGCCGGTGCAGCGCGTGGATAATGCGGAAGATTTGGCCGCGCTGCTGCGGTTTTTGGAACAGGCGACGCGATAAGGTCAGCCAACCTCCATCGGCAGGCTTTCATCCTTCGCCCATTCATTCATGGAAGCGTCATAAACCGCGATATTCTCGTGGCCGAGCTGATACAACAGAAACGCATCCAGCGTCGCCGCAATGCCGCCGCCGCAATAGATCAGCTTGCGCTTGCCCTTATCCGCGCCAATCGCGGCAAAGGCAGCGGCCACCTGATCTGGCGCTTTCAGCTTGAAGCTGCCCGCTTCAAAGAGCGATGCCGCCGGCAGATTGACGCTGCCCGGAATGCGCCCCGGCCTGCCATAGCGCGGGTTCTCGCCACTATGCAGATCAGGCGCCAGCGCATTGATGGAACAGGTGCCGCCATCACCAATCGCGGCCAGCATTTCATCGCGCCCGACGAAAAGGCCGGGACGCGGGCGGGCTTTCAGCGTCGCGGGGGGGTGTGTTGTCTCATCCGTGGAAAGCGGGCGGCCTTCCGCCACCCAGGTATCAATGCCGCCATCCAGAATCGCGGCATTGTCAAAGCCGATGGCGCGCATCATCCACCAAACCCGCGTCGCCCATTGCGGTGTCTTGCGGGAATACAGCACCACGCGCGTGCCATCCTCAATGCCACGTGCTGCCAAGCGCGCCGCCAAATCATCCGGAGCGGGCATGGTAAAGTTGAAGCGGCCCGAACGATCCGAAAGTTCACCCTGCACATCCAGGAAACCCGCGCCCGGAATATGCCCGGCATCATGATCTTCCCGCCCGCTTTTGATGCTGTAAGGCCGGCCGGTACCGGTTTCATACAAAAGATAGGTGCTGCAATCGAAAATGCGGAGCTTCGGATCGCCCAGATTGGCCGCAAGCCATGCGGTGCTGACAATCGCGTCCGGGTGTGCATAGGCGGCCATGGTCTTCCTCCTGATTTCTCAAACACAGCCTGCACCAGCGCCGCATCACGCCGCAAGGCGGTGAATCGTGACCTCGCGGCTGTCGCGATCTTCCAATTCGCGTGTGGTTGGCACGTTATAGTGCGCGATGGGTGCCAGCCCCGCCTTCGGCAAATAGGCGCGGCCCGGATCGGCGATCAGCACCTCTGCCCCCGCCGCGACCAGGCCGCGCAGCCAGGGCAGGATATGCGCGGTCATCGGCGCTTCGTAACAGACATCGCCGGCGAAAATCACATCCCAGCGGCAGGGCGCGCCAACCACATCACCGGGCGGGGTTGCCACCGCCACGCCATTCAGCGCCGCATTCAAACGCACGGCAGCCAGCGCCAGCGGGTCAATCTCGGCGGCTTCGACCATCACCGCGCCGGCTTGCGCGGCGGCAATGGCGGCAATCCCGCAGCCAGCGGCGAAATCCAGCACGCGCTTCCCGGCAACCAGCTTCGGGTCATCCAAAACCGCCCGCGCCAAGGCCTGCCCGCCCGGCCAGGCAAAGGCCCAGAAGGGCGGCTCAATATTCTGCTCGGCCAGCCAGGCTTCGGTTGCCTGCCAGATCGGTGTGATTTCACTCGCCAAATGTAGCGCGACCTCTGGCACCAAAGGCGCGCGTGCAATCGCGGTGTGTTGCGCGACAAATTCCTCTGGCGTCACAACCGGCCCAACAGAAAGGCGGCGGCGATGGCGAGGCCCACATCGCGATTGGCCTTGAACAGGCGAAGGCACAGCGCTGGGTCGGCGATATCAAGCGCCACCACCTGCCGCGCCAACATGGCGCCCGGCACGGCAAGCCCGAGCAAATACCAAGGCGCCAGCCCCGCCAGCCACCCGGCCAGCGCCAGCAAGCCCGTGGTCAGCCCGTAGCAAAGGATCAGGAAAGGCCGGGTTTTGTGCCCAAGCCGAAGCGCAGAGGATCTGATACCCACAAGCGCATCATCTTCGCGATCCTGATGCGCGTAGATCGTGTCGTAGCCCAAAATCCAGAAAAACCCCGACGCCCAAAGCGCCAAGGCGGCGCCATCCAGCCCGCCCAGCACCGCCACGTAACCCATGGGCGCGGCCCAGGAGAATATCACCCCAAGCACCGCTTGTGGCCAGTCTGTGACACGCTTCGCCAAGGGGTAAAGCACCACCGGCACCAGCGACGCCACACCCAACATCTGCGCCGCGCCATTCAATTGCAGCAGAATCAGCAAGGCCGCCGCCAACACCAGCGCCAGAAACACCAGCGCATGGCGCGCGCGCAGCGCGCCGGACGCCAAGGGCCGCCCCGCGGTGCGTTCCACCTTGCGGTCCAAATCCCGATCCCAGAGATCATTCACCACGCAGCCCGCGCCGCGCATCAGCACCGCGCCCAGGCCGAAAAGCGCGGTCAGCCACAGCCCCTGCCGCCAATCCGGCGCCACCAACGCAAAGGCCCAAAGCCCCGGCAGGAATAGCAACCAGGACCCGATGGGCCGATCAAGCCTCATCAGCAGCGCATAGGGGCGCCAGCCCTGCGGCAGGCGCGCCACCCAGCCGCCAGCGCGGATATCAGTATGACCAGACATTGGCCTATAAAGAGGGATGGAAACCCGCCATGTCCACCCCGCGCCTTTATCTTGATACCGAACTCGCCCCGGGCCTTGAGATCGAGGCTGAGGCCGGCCAGGCGCATCACCTGGGCAATGTGCTCCGCCGCGGCGCGGGCGATGCCGTGCTTGTTTTCAATGCGCGGGATGGGGAATGGGCCGGGCGGATCGCCTCACTCAAAAAAGACCGCTGCCGCATTGCGCTGGAAGCCCAAAGCCGCGCGCCAGCGCCCGAGCCCGATCTGCGCCTGATGGTCGCGGCCCTCAAGCGCGATGCCATGGAATGGCTGGTGGAAAAAGCGACCGAATTGGGCGTGGCCGCCATCCATCCCGTACTCACACGCCGCAGCGTGGCGGATCGGCTGAACCTGGCGCGGCTTTCCGCCATTGCGCGCGGCGCCGCCGAGCAATGCGAAAGGCTGAGCCTGCCGGTCATCCACCCCCCGCAACCGCTACCCGCCGCTTTGGCTGCTTGGGATGGCGCGCCGCTCTTCATCGCGGCCGAGCGCGCCGGCGCTGCCCCCCTGCCGCAAGCCCTTGCTGGCCAGCGCCTGCCGCTTGGCCTATTGATCGGGCCGGAGGGCGGCTTTGACCGCGCCGAACTTGACGCGGCCGCCCGGTATCCCTTTGTTACATCCATCGGCCTTGGCCCCCGCATCCTGCGGGCGGAAACGGCAGCGGTTGCGGGTCTTGCGGTATTGGCCGCCTTGGCGGGTGACTGGTCCTGATGATGTTATGCGCCATCCCGGCGGCGCCCCTGGAAGGTTTTGATGTCCAATCCCGGCGAGTCTGATCCCACGCCCATCACCTCCACCCGCCAAATGGCGGAATGGTTCGCGGCCGGCTGCAAGCCGAAATCCGCCTGGCGCATCGGCACTGAGCATGAGAAATTCGGCTTTCGGCTAAGCGATTACACGCCGCCCCCTTATGAACCGCAGGGCATTCGCGCCATGCTGGAAGGGCTGATGGCAAAAGGCTGGGAACCCATTCTGGATCGTGGCAACCCGATTGGCCTGAAGCGCGGCGCCGCTTCCGTCAGCCTGGAACCCGGCGGGCAGTTTGAGCTTTCCGGCGCGCCGCTGGCGACGCTGCATGAAGTGGCCGCTGAGCTTTTCGAACATCTGGATGATGTGCGCGAAATCGCGGCACCCTTGGGCCTTGGCTTTGCGCCGATTGGCTTTCATCCCTTGGCCAAGCGCGAAGACATGCCCTGGATGCCAAAGGGCCGCTACGCCATCATGCGCAATTACATGCCGCGCATGGGCTCCATGGGGTTGGATATGATGCTGCGGACCTGCACCGTGCAGGTGAACCTCGATTTCGGCGATGAAGCCGATATGGTGGAAAAGCTCCGCGTCTCGCTCGCGCTGCAACCCTTGGCGACCGCGCTTTTCGCCAATTCCCCGATCGCGGAGGGGAAAAAGAACGGCTATCGCAGCCTGCGCGCCAAGGCCTGGACAGATACAGACCCGGACCGCACCGGCATTCCCGCCGTGGTGTTTGAAGATGGCTTCGGCTTTGAACGCTTCGCCGAATGGGTGCTGGATGTGCCCATGTATTTCATCATGCGCGATGGCCAATGGCTGGATGCGGCGGGGCAGAGCTTTCGTTCCTTTTTGAATGGCAAGGCAGAAAAGCTCGCCGGCCAATCCGCCACCATGGGCGATTGGGCGGATCATGTGACGACTGTTTTCACCGATGTGCGGTTGAAGCGCTTTTTGGAAATGCGCGGCGCGGATGCCGGCGCGCCTTCCATGCTGAATGCACTGCCGGCCTTTTGGGTTGGCTTGATTTACGATGATGCGGCACAGAAGGCCGCCCGCGCGCTGACCAAGGGTTGGAGTGTCGCGGAAATCCGCGCCTTGCGTGAAGCCGTGCCGCAACAGGGCCTGACCGCGACCATCCAGGGCCGATCCTTGCGCGATGTGGGCCGCGATGTGCTGGCCATTGCGCGTGATGGCCTGAATGCGCGCGGCCTGGATGAAGCGCTGTTCCTTGACCCGCTGGATGCCATTGTGGCTTCGGGCGAAACCCAGGCGGATCGCTGGCTGCAACGCTTTGATAAGTTCTGGCACGGCGATGCGCGCATGATGTTGCGCGAAGCAGCGATTTAGTTTCCGGCTGGCGCCTTATTCGCGCGCCAGCCTTAACACCACCTCGGCCAGTAGAAATGCCTCCGGCAGCGCAGCCCGCGCCGCCAGGAAATCCGGCGCCGCATCGCGCCCGACTTGGTGCAGCTTCACCACCAAATCAGCGCGCACACCAAAAACCGCATCGCTATCCAGATAGGGATCATCATCGGGGAAGATTTCCGTGACCAGCGGGCGGTAGCCCGGTGCCTCGGCAATCACATGCAGATGCGCGGGGCGCCAGGCATTGCGGCCCAAAAGCCGCAGCATATCCCCCGCCGGGCCATCATAGGGCACGGTATAAGGCTTGGGCTTCGTGGTGGTGAAGGCGAAGCTGCCATCATCAGCGCAGGTCAGCAGCGCGTGATAATTCTTCTCAGGCTGCGCGGCATCCTGCACGGCGTAAAAGCCGTTATCGGCATTCTGCCAAAGATCCAGCCGCGCGCCGGCCAGCGCCGCGCCTGTCGCGCCATCCACAACGCGCCCCATCACCACCAAAGGCTCACCCGCCTGGCCGCGCCATAAATCGCCGCCATTGGCCAGGGCGGGCGCGCCGCGCTGATGGAAGGGGCCAAGATTGGAACAGCTTGTCGCCGCGGGCGGCGTATTCACCATATCCACCAGCGCCGAGACCCCCAGCAGATCACTGAACAGGATGAATTCATTGCGCGCATCATCGCTGATCTGACCCGCACGCGTCAGCGCCATAAGCGCGCCCATCCATTCGGCATGCGTCAGCCGCGTTTCGCGCACAAAGGCGTGCAGGTGCTTGGCCAGCGCGCATAATACCTCACGCGACCGCGCATCCTTGGCTTGGGTGGCATAAGCGGCGAAGGCGGCGGTCAGGTTTTCCGGTGTCACATCACGCATAACGGCACCCTTAATCCGCCGTTGCGCCGGAAGTCTTGACGACCTCGGCCCAGATTTGCGCTTCCCGTCGCACGAAATCCGCGGCTGCTTGGCCTGCCAGCCCAGGATCAGTCAGCGAAAGTGTCGCCAGCCGCGCCTTCAATTCCGGGTCCGCCATGGCGCGCGGCACTTCGGCGGCCAACCGCGCCAGCGCATCGCTTGATTGCCGGGCGGGCGCGAAAATCCCGAACCAGGTGGAAGCGGCAAAGCCGGGGAAGCCCTGTTCGGCCACCGTCGGCACATCAGGTAGCGTCGGGTCACGCTCGGCCCCCGCCACCGCAATCGGGCGCACGCGGCCTTCACGGATCAAAGGCAGGGCAGGCGGCAGGCTGGTGCTGCCGATCGGCGCTTGATTGGCAAGCACGGCAGTCGCCGCCTGGGCCGGGCCGAAGGCAACCGGCGTTGCTTCCACCTTTGCCAGCGTGCGGAACAGCAATTCCGCGCCCAGATGCGGCGTGGTGCCGGTGCCGGAATGGGCATAGGCCATGCCGGGATTGGCGCGCATATGGGCCAGCAATTCAGTCAAATTACGCGCCGGGACGGAAGGATGGACGAAAAACGCATTGGGGGCGGTCGCCACCACCGCAATGGTCGCGAAATCATCCAGCCCATAGCCCGCCGCGCGATAAAGCGAGGGGTTTACGCAAAAGGCGGTGCTGTGGGCGAGCAGCGTATAGGCATCTGTCGCGTTCTTCACCGCCTGGGTGCCGATATTGCCCCCCGCGCCGCCGCGATTCTCCACCGGCACCGCTTGCCCCAGCAGGCTTTCCAGCTTCGCCGCCAGGGCGCGCGCGACCACATCCGTGGAACTGCCGGGCGGGAAGGCCACAATGATCCTGACCGGGCGTTCCGGCCAGGCGGCGTGGGCCAGGCGTGGCGCGGCCAAAAGGCCCGCGCCGGCAATGAGGGCCGCCCGACGGCCAAAGCTTGAATTCGTCATGTTTCTCTCCCTAACCCGGTTGCCGCCACCCTATCACGCCCGATTGTGAGCCGGGGGCTATGCCGAAGCCGCGCGTCATTATAGCCTTGCCTCATTCTGAATGCCCGAGGAAGAATGACCCCCTAACCCGGGGTGTCACGGGGAAGGCAAGGACGACAGGAACGCTCATGACAGATACTCGATATTTGGCGCCGCAGACGCTTGATGAAGCGGTCAGCGCCTTCGCTGCGGCCCAGGGGGCTGCGCGGATTCTCGCCGGGGGGACGGATTTGCTGGTGCAGATGCGCGCCGGAGTCGCCGCACCCGGTTTGATCGTGGATATCAAAAAAATCGGCGAAATGACGCGCATTACGGAAAATGCCGATGGCAGTTTCACGATTGGCGCGGCGGTTTCTGGCGCGGCGCTCGCCGATCACCCGCGCTTCGGCAAAGTTTGGCCGGGTGTGCTGGAAGCGGTGAACCTGATTGGATCGAAGCAGGTGCAGGGCCGCGCATCCCCTGGTGGTAACCTCTGCAATGGCTCCCCGGCGGGTGACAGTGTGCCGGCCATGGTTGCCGCCGGCGCGGTGCTGACCATCCAAGGGCCGAATGGCCGCCGGCAAATGCCGGTGGAAGCCTTCCCGGCGGGTCCGGGCAAGACGAACCTCGCCCCCGGTGAAATCCTGGTGAGCTTCACCCTGCCGGCGCGCCCCGCTGGTTCGGGTGATGCCTATCTGCGCATGATCCCGCGCACGGAAATGGATATCGCCGTGGTGGGCTGCGGTGTCAGCCTGACCATGAAGGATGGCGTTTGCACCGCCGCGCGCGTTGGCCTTGGTGCCGTGGCGCCGGTGGTGATGCTGGTGGAAGCCGCCGGCAAGGCGCTGGTTGGCACGAAGCTTGATGCCGCCGCGGTTGCCGCCGCTGCCGCTGCCTGCAGCGCCGCCTGCCGCCCCATCAATGATAAGCGCGGCACCATTGCCTATCGCACCAAAGTTGCCGGCGTGCTGCTGAAGCGCGCCGTTGCCATCGCCGCCGAACGCGCCAGCCGGAGCTGAACAATGTCCAAGATGCATGTATCGACTACCATCAACGGGGAACCAATGGAGTTCCTGTGTGAATCCCATGACAGCATGCTGGATGCGCTGCGCGGCCCGCTTGGCCTGACCGGCGCCAAGGAAGGCTGCGGCACGGGCGATTGCGGCGCCTGTTCCATCACGGTTGATGGCCGGCTGGTTTGCGCCTGCCTGATGCTGGCGGTGGAATCCGAAGGCAAATCCCTCGGCACCATTGAAGGCATGTCGCAGGGTGGCGAATTGCACCCGCTGCAGCGCAAATTCCTGGAAATGGCAGCGCTGCAATGCGGCATCTGCACACCGGGCGTTTTGATTGCCGCGAAATCGCTGCTGGAAAAGAACCCGAACCCGACCGAAACCGAAGTGCGCTTCGGCCTTGCTGGAAATCTCTGCCGCTGCACGGGCTATGACAAGATCGTGCGTGCGGTGCTTGAAACCGCCGCTGAAATGAGGGGGGCCGCCTGATGAACGATATGTCCAACAAGTGGATCGGCAAAAGCACGATCCGCCCCGATGGCGCGGAAAAGGTAACCGGCCGCGCTGCCTATGCCGCCGATACCAATATGCCCGGCATGATCTGGGGCAAGGTGCTGCGTAGCCCGCACCCGCATGCGCGCATTATTTCCATCAATACCGCCAAGGCGGAAGCGCATCCCGGCGTGAAGGCCGTGGTGACGCATAAGGATGTGGTGGATTTCCCGCTCGACAAATCAGTCATGCTGGGCATTCAGGATATGCGCTGGATGTGCCGCAACATCATGGCGCGCGAAAAGGCGCTGTTCCATGGTCACCCGATCGCCGCCATTGCCGCGATTTCGGAAAAAGTGGCCGCCGAAGCGCTGAAGCTGATCGAAGTGGAATATGAGGTTCTGCCCTTCGTGATTGACGCGGAAGACGCGATCAAGCCCGATGCGCCGATCCTGCATGATTTCGTCAAATTCGACGGCAAGCCTTCCAACATCGCGGGCAAACTGGAACACAAGCTGGGCGATGTGGATAAGGGCTTCACCGAAGCCGATGTCGTTGTCGAACGCAGCTTCCGCACCGCGCCGGTGCATCAGGGTTATATCGAAACCCATGCCTGCCTGGTCAGCGTGGCTGACGGCAAGGCAACGGTGTGGAGCTCCAGCCAGGGCCAATTCATGGTCCGCGCGATGTGCTCCTACCTGACTGGCCTGCCGCAAAGCGATATCCGCGCCATTCCGGCGGAAATCGGCGGCGGCTTTGGCGGCAAGACGATTGTCTATCTGGAACCGGTGGCACTGCTGCTGGCGAAGAAGTCTGGCCGCCCGGTGAAGATGGTGATGACGCGCGAAGAAGTGATGCGCGCCACCGGCCCCACTTCCGGTTCCTTCAGCACGGTCAAGATTGGCGCCAAGAAGGATGGCACCATTGTTGCCGCGCAGGGCACTTTCTACCTGCAAGCTGGTGCGTTGCCTGGTTCGCCCATTCGTGGTGCGGCGGGCTGCGCCTTCGCGCCCTATAACATCGCGAATGTGCATTCGCTTGGCTTTGATGTGGTGTCCAACCGTTCCAAGGTTGCGGCCTATCGCGCACCGGGCGCACCGATTGGTGCTTACGGCGTGGAATGCGTACTGGATGAAGTGGCCGAAAAGCTTGGCATGGACCCGCTTGCACTGCGCCTGAAGAACGCCGCGCAGGAAGGCACCAAGGCCGCGCATGGCCCGGTGTTTCCGCGCATCGGCTTCAAGGAAACCATCGAAGCAGCGATGGCGCATCCGCATTATAGCGCGCCGCTTGGCCCCAATCAGGGCCGTGGCGTCGCGTGCGGCTTCTGGTTCAATGCGGGGGGCGAAAGCTCCGCGCAGGTGAACATCACGGAAGATGGCAATGTTGTCGTCACCACGGGGCATCCGGATATCGGTGGGTCCCGCGCTTCCATCGCCAATATCACCGCGGAATTGCTTGGCATTGATTACAAGCGCGTCTCCGTGCTGATCGGCGACACGGCGACGATTGGCTATTCCAACCTGACCGGTGGCAGCCGCGTGCTGTTCGCTTCCGCGATGGTGGTGACGCAATCTTCGGAAAAGGTCATCACGCAACTCAAGGAACGCGCGGCGAAGATCTGGAAGATCGACCCCGAAGCGGTGATTTGGGACAATGGCGAAGCCCGCCCTGCGGGTGCCAATGCGGGGCAATTCCCGCCGCTCAGCCTGAAGGAAATTGCTGCCAAGGCAACGGAAACCGGCGGGCCGATCGGCGCTGGCGTGCAGTTGAACACCACCGGCGCCGAAGGCGGTTTCGCGACCCATATCTGCGATGTGGAAGTGGACCCGGAACTCGGCACCGTGAAGGTGCTGCGCTACACATCCTTCCAGGATGTCGGGCGCGCGGTGCATCCGGCCTATGTTGAAGGCCAGATGCAGGGCGGTGCGGCGCAGGGCATCGGCTGGGCGCTGAATGAAGAATATATCTACAACGCCAAGGGTCAGGTGGATAACCCCGCCTTCCTTGATTACCGCATGCCGGTCTGTTCCGACTTGCCGATGCTGGATGCGGTGATGATCGAAATCCCGAACCCGAAGCACCCGCAAGGCGTGCGTGGCGTGGGTGAAGTGCCGCTAGTGCCGCCTCTGGGCGCGATTTCCAACGCCATGTACCGCGCGACGCATAAGCGCTTCTACGCACTGCCGATGTCGCCGCCGCGCGTGATGGAAAAGCTGGAACAGGCGGCTGAATAAGCCGCCTTTCGGAACTGCCTATCAGGCCCGGGGGCGCAAGCCTCCGGGCCTTGCTTTTTGGTTCGTAGCGCTTCAGGGAAGCCGCATCACGACAGGAGAAGACCATGATCGACACAAAACTCGGCACCGGTGCCGAAGCCACGCCGGGCCAACACATCACGGTGCATTACACGGGCTGGCTTTTCGATGCCGCCGCGCCGGAAAATAAGGGCCGCAAATTCGACAGTTCGCGCGACCGTGCTGAACCCTTTTCCTTCATGCTTGGCGCTGGCCATGTGATTGGCGGCTGGGATCAGGGATTTGCCGGCATGAAGGTGGGCGGGCAGCGCACGCTGATCATCCCGCCGGAACTCGGCTATGGCGCGCGCGGCGCGGGTGGCGTCATTCCGCCCAATGCGACGCTGATTTTCGAAGTTGAATTGCTCGGCGTCGGCTGATCTGCGCCCGCCGCCCCGCGGCACACTAGCAAGCCTGAGGCCTGACGCATGACCCGCGTGCCGAAGCAACGCGCCGACCTATTGCTGGTGGCGCTTGGCCTCGCGGAGAGCCGTGCCAAGGCCCAGGCGCTGATCCTGGCAGGCAAGGTCTTCACCGATGCCAAGCGGGTCGAAAAAGCGGGGGATCTGCTGCCCGAAGGCGTGCCGATTGAAGTTCGCGGTCAGGACCATCCTTGGGTCTCCCGCGGCGGGCTTAAGCTTGCCCATGCGCTCACGCATTTTGGGCTGAACCCTGAAGGGCGCATCTGCATCGATCTGGGGGCCTCCACCGGGGGCTTTACCGATGTGCTGCTGCAGCACGGGGCGGCGCGGGTTTACGCGGTGGATGTCGGCCATGGCCAATTGGCTTGGAAGCTTCGGCAGGACCCCCGCGTCCAGGTGCTGGAAAAGACCAATGCGAGGTATCTGGATGCCAGCATGATTCCGGAACCCATCGGCGCCTTGGTCTGCGATGCTTCCTTCATCGGCTTGCGCACCATCCTGCCCGCGCCGCTCACGCTCTGCGCGCCGGGTGCCTTTGCGGTGGCATTGATCAAGCCGCAATTCGAAGCGGGGCCCGGCCAAGTCGGCAAGGGCGGCGTGGTGAGAGACCCCGCGCTCCATCGCAGCATCTGCGCCATGATCAATGATTGGTGGGCGGGGCTGGCCGGTTGGCAGGTGCTTGGCATTACTGAAAGCCCCATCACCGGGCCTGAGGGAAATAAGGAATTCCTCATCGCCGCGCGGCGCGCCTGAGGGTCAGGGGGTTGCGCAAGTGGCCCATCCCGCCTATCCGCCCCCAGCGATTTTCAGACATTCAGGGATAGTCACCATGGCCATTGAACGCACCTTCAGCATTATCAAGCCGGACGCCACGCGCCGGAACCTGACCGGCAAGGTCAATGCGGTGTTTGAAGACGCTGGCCTGCGCATTGTGGCGCAGAAGCGCATTCATATGTCCCAAGCGCAGGCCGAAAGCTTCTATGGCGTGCATCGTGAACGCCCCTTCTTCAAGGATCTGGTGTCCTTCATGATCTCCGGCCCCGTGGTGGTGCAGGTGCTGGAAGGTGAAAACGCCGTCGCGCGCAATCGTGAACTGATGGGTGCCACCAACCCGGCCAACGCCGCGCCCGGCACCATCCGCAAGCTTTTCGCCGAAAGCATTGAAGCCAATTCCGTGCATGGTTCGGACAGCCCGGAAAACGCCGCCATCGAAATCGCCTATTTCTTCGCCGGCAGCGAAATCGTCGGCTAATTTACCCTTGCCAGGCCGCCGCTTTCTGGCGGCGGTAACCAGCCCGTAAGTAGTTCCGGTGTTTAATGCGCCCTCAAGCGATTGAGGGCGCGGGCATGACCGACGGGTTTGGCAATTTTGGGGACCGGGCGGCGGCGGGGCTGGAACTGGCCCATTCGCCGACGGAACTCCTGCACGGCATTGCTGAGGCGCTGGCGCATGA
>JBEDHL010000097.1:0-8938 GCA_041174145.1 Pseudomonadota bacterium | reverse complement strand
CCACACCCCGTCCGAGGGAAGCCTTTCGCGGGTGGCGATAAAAGAAAATAAAATCTTTTTTCTTGAAATTTATAGCGAATTAGGAGAAAAAATTTCCAATTCATCCAGGATTTTTCGCCATGACCCTGCGCCGAGACCTTCTTCTCCGTTCCGCCCTGTTCGCCTCCGCCGCGCTTTGCACCGCCGCCCCCGCCCGCGCCGATACCGCCTGGAACCCGGACCGGGCGCTGCGCATCATTGTCCCCGTGGCACCTGGTGGCAGCCTGGATATCCTCGGGCGTTTGCTCGCCAAGCATTTGACCGAAGTGCTCGGCCAGAATGTGGTCACAGAAAACAAGCCCGGCGCCGGCAGCAATATCGCCTTTGAATTGGTCGCCCGCGCCGCGCCGGATGGGCTGACCCTGCTGGTGGGCTCGGACCCGCTCACGATTAACCCGGCGCTCTATCCGAGGGTTGGCTTTGACCCGGTGCGGGATTTCAGCCCGGTGATTGAGGCTGTGCGCGCCCCGCAAGTGCTGGTGGTCCACCCTTCCGCCCCGGCGCGGGATGTGGCGGGCTTCATCGCCTGGGCGCGGGCGGCGGATGGCAAGCTGACGCTTGCTTCCCAGGGCAATGGATCCATTGGCCATTTGGCCGGCGCGCTTTTCGCGCAGGATGCGGGGCTTGGCTTCACCCATGTGCCCTATCGCGGCGGCGGGCCTGCCGTGATTGATCTGGTTGCCGGGCATATCCAGGCGCTGTTCGTGACCTTGCCCGCCGCGATTGAACATATCCGCGCCGGGCGGCTCCGCGCGCTCGCCGTCACCAGCACCAAGCGCGTCCCGGCCCTTCCGGAGGTGCCGAGTATCGCCGAATCAGGCTTCCCGGAATTTGAGGTGATTACCTGGCAGGGCATTCTGGCCCCGGCGCAAACCCCGCCCGCCGCTATTCGCCGCCTGGCCGGCGCGCTTGACCGCATCCTGGCGAAGCCCGAGGTCGCGGAGCAACTCACCGCCCAGGGTTTTGAGGTGACCAGCCAAGGCCCCGCGCAATTCGCGCACCTGATCCAGGCCGAAGCGCGGCGCTGGCCCGCCTTGGTCCGCCGCACCGGCGCCCAGCCCGATTGAACCCCCCACGCATAGGAAAAGACAAATGCCCGATTCCCTGAACCCGATTGATTGGCGCACCCGCGGCATCAAGCATGTGCGCGCCAGCGCCAAAAGTTCCGACACGCCGGAAACCCTTGGCATGAACCGCGAAGTTGCCATCAGCGGCGCGCGCAATGGCTCGGTCGCGCTATGGGCCGGCACCAATCGGATCGAGCCCAATTCCCGCACCGGCGCGCATCATCACGGACCCCTAGAAAGCGTGATTTATATCATCAGCGGCACCGCCCATATGCGCCGGGGCGATAGGCTGGAATTCATCACCGAAGCGCGCGCGGGCGATTTTTTCCTGGTGCCGCCTTACGTGCCGCATCAGGAAATCAATGCCTCGGCGACCGAGGTGCTGCATTGCGCGCTGGTACGTTCCGGCACTGAGGAAGTGGTGGTGAACCTGCCTGATCTGGTGCCGGTTGCAGAACCTGAATGGATCAAAAGCTGATCCTGACTGCACTGTGCCTGGCGGTGGCCCCCTTTGGGGCCGACTAGGCGCGCAGCCTGGGTGGTATTGCAACACCCCGCGCCGAAAATGCCGCTTCCCCAATATCCGAGCGCCAAGCTTCGCGATAAAAGCCTTGCACGGGAATCTGACGGGCCAGCCGGTCTATGGGCTGGGGAGAGGAGCTTTCTGTTTTGCCAAGCGTGCCGCGGTTTCACATTCTCTATCGCATCACCCCGGATGACTCCCGGCCGATTGAAGCGCATGCCAAGGATATCTGCCTTGAGGAAACGGTCGAAATCCCAGGCGATTGCGTGCCGCCGGCCATCTGGGATGCGGGCATTGTCGGCCAGGTGGAAGCCATCACGCCCTACGCGGCGCCTTCGCGCGCCTTTGATGTGGCCATCAGCTACCGCGCCGATATCGCCAATGATTCCATCCCCAATCTGCTGAACATCCTCTTCGGCAATATCTCCATCCGGCGCGGCATCAAGATTATTGATATCCGCCTTACCCCTGATCAGCTGCGCGCCTTTGGCGGACCGCGTTTCGGCGTTGCCGGGCTTCGCGCGGCCCTTGGCGTGCATGGCCGCCCGCTTGCCGCCACCGCGATCAAACCCTTAGGGCTATCAGTGCAGGCATTGGCCCGGCTGGCTGGTGGCTACGCGCTGGGTGGGCTTGATGTGATCAAGGATGATCACGGGCTGATGGATCAGCACTTCCACCCCTTCCAAGAACGCGTGGCCCGCGTGCAGGAAGCGATCCGCAACGCCAATGCCAAAACCGGGCGCAAGACGCTCTATTTTCCGATGATCGCCGGACGGTTCGACCAGATTGAAGCGCAAATGGCCTTCGCCAAGGCCCAAGGCTGCGCGGGCGCGTTGATTGCGCCCATGTTGATCGGCCCTGACACGGGCTTTCACCTGGCGCGCAAATACGGGCTTGCGGTGATGACGCATCCAAGCTTCACCGGCACGCATTTCCATGACCCTGAACATGGCATTACGCCGGCCATGCTGCTCGGGCGGCTGTTTCGTGTTTTCGGCGCGGATATTTCGGTGTTTCCCAATGCCGGCGGTCGCTTCACCTTCACCCCAGACGAATGCCAAGATTTGGCACGTGCCATGCGGGAGCCCTTGGGCGATGTGAAGCCCGGTTTTCCCTCACCTGCAGGCGGCATGACGATCGAGAAAATAGATAGCCTGGTTGCAGCCTTTGGCGATGACGCCGTATTCCTGATTGGCGGTGCACTGATGCGCCATTCGCCCGACCCCGAAATCGGCGCGCGTGCCTTTATCACCGCGATTGAACAGGCTGTTTCAGGCGGAAAGGCCGCAGAATGACGGTGCGTCGCTTCAATTCATATACGTGGGAAAATGTCCCGTTGCTGGCCTATAAGGAAGGCGGCCCCTACAAGGATGTGACGCGCCAGATATTGTTTGAAGGCGCGGAAACTCTCCCGGTTCAATGGCGGTATTTTGAAGTTCAGCCGGGTGGTCATTCCACTTTGGAACGCCACCAGCATATCCATTGGGTGCTGATCCTGCGCGGGCGCGGCGCATGCCTGGTGGGTGATGCCATCACGGATATTGCCGAGCATGATCTGGTGGAAATCCAGCCCATGCAGTGGCATCAATTCCGCGCGGCAGAAGATGCGCCGCTTGGCTTTCTGTGTCTGGTCGCGGCTGACCGCGACAGGCCGCAATTGCCGGATGCGGATGATCTTGTGGCGCTGAGACAAAACACCAAAATCGGCGATTTTATCCGGGTTTAGACGTTTCGCGGCAAACGGATCGAGGCTTAACGCCGCCGCATGACCGCTTCCCGCGCCAATGCCATGACTGCCGCGCGGGCAATCGCATCATCCGGCATGCCGGTGGTTTTGGTTTGACGTTCGGCTTCCAAAAGCGCCTCACCAGCGGCCGCCAAGGCGGGCGCGGGCCAAATCCGGATCGCCCGTTCAAAAGCGGGGCGGCTTTTGAAGAATACGGGTGGGCGCAGCGCGGAAAGCGCATCGCTGGGGCTTGAGCCCTTCGCCACCGCAAGCGCGGCCAGATGCAAGCGCTGCACATGGCGAAGCGCCGCGCGCACCACCTGCACCGCCGCCGCCCCTTCGGCAAAAGCCTGATCCAATGCCCGATCCGCAAGCGCGGCATCGCCTGCGGTCGCCGCCAGCAGCGCCTGGTCAAGATCAAGCGTTGAACCTTCGGCGATGCAGGCCATCGCGTCTTCTTCCGTCACGCGTTTGGTGGGGCCGACATAGAGCGCCAGCTTTTCCACTTCCTGGCGGATTTGCAGGCGGTTTTCGCCAAGCCGCGCCGCCATCCAGGAAAGCGCTGCGGGATCTGCCGCGACACCGCGTTCCTTCAACATGCGCCCTAGGCTTGCTTCCAATTCAGCACCGCTTTCGGGATAGCAGGCGATAACGGCGGCCGCTTCATTGGCGCGTTCCAAGGCAGGGCGCAGGCCCTTATTGCCGGCAAGCGTGCCTGCCTCCAGCACCACCAGGCCGGGGCCTGGGCCTGTCAGTGCGGCCTTGGCGGCATTGGCCAGCCCATCGGTGGCATCGCGCACCCGCACCAGGCGCCGCCCACCGGTCAGCGCTGGTTGTGCGGCTTCAGCGGCCAGCAACCCAGCATCGCGCGTCGCGGCATCACGCGGCACTTCCACCAGACCGAAAGGATCATCACCAACAACCGAGCGGGTCAGCATCTCCGCCCTTTCGCGCACAAGCCCCAAATCATCGCCGTAAATCAGCACAACGCGCGTTGCCGCCGGTGGGTCGGCCAGAAAACCGGTAATCCGCCGTGCATCCAGCTTGGCCATGTTCAGGCCGGCGCCACGCCCTGCGCCGCCGTTCGGAAGTGAATGGCGAGCTTTTCCAGAATATGTTGCGCTATTTCTTCCACCAATTGGCGTTCCATCGTATCGCGCGCGACATCTGCAGCGAAGAACTGGTTTTCCGGGATGTCATAGGCGTCAGAGGCGCGTTCGGTGCCGCGCGTGATTTCACGCGGCGGTGCACCAACATCAAACAGGAACCAATTCGCCGTGGCGCTGAAGCGCGCGCGGCTGGGAAAGCCATCGGTGCGAAAGCCCTGAAACTCAACGCCGTAGTTCAGCCCGACGCGTAGATCATATTTCGCTGTGACAACGCCGCGCCCTGCTGGCGCAAGACCTTCTTCCAGGCGCCGGCGCATCAATTGCCCTTGGCGTTCGGTGATCAGCCCCACCTTCACGCTGGCAAAATCAGCCACCACTTTCGCATCCTCGGGCCCGCCGCGTCTGCCATGGAGGGGCCGAAAGCCGCAGCCCGCCGCCAAAAGCGGCAGGCAAGCCGTGAGAAGGGCGCGTCTAGATGACAAAATTGACCACCCTGCCTGGCACATGGATGCGTTTCTTAATCGGCTTGTCGCCAATCGCGCGCTTGACGTTTTCTTCCGCCTCGGCGGCGGCGAAAATCTCAGCTTCAGTCGCGCCAACAGGCACTTCAATGGTGGAACGAAGCTTGCCCAGCACCTGCACGGCCAGGGTGATGCTCTCGGCAACCAGCAGCGCCGGGTCAGCTTCTGGCCAAGGGAGTTCCGCGACCAGCGATGTGTCTTGGGGGCGCAGTAGGGACCAAACTTCTTCGGCCAAATGCGGCATCATGGGTGCGGCAAGACGGGCCAGCATTTCGAACGCTTCCCGCCGCGCCCCGCCAGGCGCATCCTTCGCCGCTTCAATGGCATTGGCAAATTCATAAAGCCTGGCGACCGCGACATTGAAGGCGAAGGTTTCAAGCGCTTCGGTCACAGTGGCTATGGCGCGATGCGTGGCGCGGCGGAGTGCCTTGCCCGCTTCTTCCGGTGCGCTGCCAGCAGGCGGCAGGGCAGGGAGTGCGGCTTCCACAATGCGAAACACACGTTGCGTGAAGCGATAAGCGCCTGCCACACCCGATTCCGTCCATTCCATATCGCGTTCGGGCGGATTGTCGGAAAGGATGAACCAGCGCGCGGTATCGGCGCCGTATTTGGCGATGATCGCGCCCGGATCCACCGTATTGCGCTTGGATTTGGACATGGCCTCAACCCGGCCAATCGTCACCGCTTCGGTGCTGCCCTTCACGGTCGCGCTACGCGTGCCATCGGCGCCAATCGCGAAGTCCACTTCTTCCGGATAAAGCCAGCGGCCATCCGCACCCTTATAGCTTTCATGCTGCACCATGCCTTGCGTGAACAGCCCGGCGAAGGGTTCATCCACGGAAAGATGCCCCGCTTCCTTCATGGCGCGGGAGAAGAAGCGCGAATAGAGCAAATGCAAAATCGCATGCTCAATCCCGCCGATATATTGGTCCACCGGCAGCCAGCCATCCACCGCGCCGCGCGTGACAGGTTCCGCCGCGCGCGGCGAACAGAAGCGTGCGTAATACCAGGATGAATCAACGAAAGTGTCGCAGGTATCGGTCTCCCGCCGCGCCTGCCTGGCGCATTTCGGGCAGGCCACATGCTTCCAGCTTGGGTGATTATCCAAAGGATTGCCGGGCTTCGCAAAATCCACATCATCCGGCAGGCGCACCGGAAGCTGATCATCCGGCACCGGCACCACGCCGCAATCATCGCAATGGATGAAGGGAATGGGGCAGCCCCAATAGCGTTGCCGCGAAACGCCCCAATCGCGCAGGCGCCAATTCACAATGCCCTGACCGCTGGCCAGCTTTTCCAATTCATCAATGGCGCGCCGCTTGGCCGCAGCCACGCCAAGCCCATCCAGAAAGCCGGAATTATAGGCGACGCCATCTTCGGTATGCGCGACATCACCGACCGAGAATGTGGCTGCATCCGCCCCCGCCGGAAGCACCACAGGTGTCACGGAAAGCCCGTATTTGCGGGCGAAATCCAAATCGCGCTGGTCATGCGCCGGGCAGCCGAAAATTGCCCCCGTGCCATATTCCATCAGCACGAAATTCGCGATCCAAACCGGGTATTCACGTCCGGTGAAGGGGTGCTTCACCCGGAAACCCGTATCAAAACCGCGCTTTTCTGCCTGTTCGATCGCGGCTTCGGATGTGCCCATGCGGCGGCATTCGGCAATGAACTCCGCCGCCTTGGGATCACGCGCGCCGGCAGCAGCGGCCAAGGGGTGCTCAGCGGCAACGGCCAGGAATGACATGCCGAACAGGGTGTCGGGCCGCGTTGTGAATACTTCAACTTCAGAAAGATCGCCCACCGCCTCGGTCAGCTTGAACCGAACCTTCGCCCCTTCACTGCGCCCGATCCAGTTGGACTGCATCAGCTTCACGCGTTCCGGCCAACGATCCAGCCCGCCAAGCGCTTCCAGCAGATCCGGCGCGAATTTCGTGATGCTCAAGAACCATTGGCTGAGCTGCTTCTTTTCCACCAGCGCGCCAGACCGCCAGCCGCGCCCATCAATCACCTGTTCATTGGCGAGCACCGTGCCATCCACCGGGTCCCAATTCACCCAGGATTCCTTGCGCTCCACCAACCCGGCACGCCAGAAATCAATCAAAAGTTTTTGCTGACGCCCGTAATATTCCACGTCGCAAGTGGCGAATTCCCGCGCCCAATCCAGCGATAGCCCCATGCGCTGCAATTCCGCGCGCATATTGGCGATATTGTCATAGGTCCATTTCGCCGGGTGGATACCGCGTTCGCGTGCCGCGTTTTCCGCCGGCAGGCCAAAGGCATCCCAGCCCATCGGGTGCATCACCAAATGCCCCCGTGCGCGCTTATACCGCGCCACCACATCGCCCAGCGTGTAATTGCGCACATGGCCCATATGGATCTTGCCGCTGGGGTAGGGGAACATCTCCAGCACATAGTATTTCTGCGCCCCTGCCGGCGGCACATCGGGCACCACAAAGCAGGCGCGGTCCTGCCACGCCTTTTGCCAGCGCGGCTCGGCGCTGTGGAAATCATAACGCGGGGCGGCTTTTTCTGCCGCTACGGGGGTATCGTTCATGACAAGCGAAGGCCAATGCGAAAGGGGAACTAGGGCCTGCTTAGAACAGAAAGCGCCCTGGGGAAATCGGCCCTGATCTTCCCGCGCTGCCCTGGCCATGGCATGGAAGGGTTATGCCCTATCTCCTCATGTTCATGGTGCTGAGCTTCCTCACGCTGCTGGCCACCTGCGTGATGCTGTGAAGCGGCGCGCCTTCGCTTGGCTTGCCCTGCTGCCGCTGCTTTTGGCGGCCTGCGGCGATTTGCCCCAACCTTATCGCGGCAATCCGGGCGGCATGGCGGGCCGGCTTGCGGCACCGCCCCCATACCGGGTGGCAGTCCCCACACCCGAAGCCGCCCTGCTGAATGGCGCCGAATCGGAAGCCTTCGCCAAGGCCATCGCCCAGGCCCTGCTGCGGCGCGAAGTACCCGCGGCGGCAGAGGAACCCCTGCCGCTTGATTGGCGCCTGGCCGTGGACATGCGCCTTGAAGGCGCCCGTGTGATCCCGCGCTATGCCCTGTTTGACCCCGATGGCGCGCCGCAAGGGCTTGCCGAAGGCAGCGCCATTACGGCCCGCGACTGGTCGCGCCCCGATGCGGCGCTGTTCACTGAGGTCGCCAATGACGCGGCGCGCCGTGCGGCGGATTTGCTGCTGCGGGCTGAGGCAGCGCGCAAATCCTCAAGCCCCTCGGCGCTGGCTAACGCGGGCCCGCCCAGGCTTTATCTGCTGCCGGTGCGCGGCGCGCCCGGCGATGGCAATGAAAGCCTGACGGCGCGGATGCGCGAAGCCCTGGGTGATTACGGCATATTGGCGCAGGATGTGGCTGATGGCGCGGGTTTCGCTGCCGATGGAAGGGTTTCTGTCGTGCCTACGCGGCAACGCATGCAAAGGGTTGAAATCCTTTGGATCGTCTCCCGCCGCGACGGGCAGGAATTGGGCCGCGTGCTGCAAATGAATGAAATCCCGGCGGGGCTGTTGGACCGGCACTGGGCCGATATCGCCTTTGCCGTGGCGGCCGAGGCAGCGGGTGGGGTGCAGCGCGTGATCGAAAATGCCGGCGGCATGCCCGCGCGGCCAGAAGGTAACCAGCGGAACCAGCCCAATGCCGCGCCGGGGGGGCTGGCCTTGCCGCCGCGCGCTGCGGCACTGCCGCGCCCGGAAGCGCCACCGTGAAGCAACCCCGCATCCTGATCCTTGGGGCAGGTGGGCATGGCAAGGCGGTGGCCGATTTGCTGTTGGCGGATGGGCGCTTTGAGGTCGTCGGTTTCCTGGATGCTGCGCCCAAGGCCACGCAAGTGCTGGGCCTGCCGGTGCTGGGTGATGAAAATGCGCTTGCGGGACTAGCCGGGCAGGGTATCGGCAGCGCCCATCCGGCCATTGGCCATAATGGCGCGCGGCAAGCGGCGGCAGGGCGGC
>JBEDHL010000096.1:0-10126 GCA_041174145.1 Pseudomonadota bacterium | reverse complement strand
GGCACGAATGGCATCATCCGCCACCATGTCGCGTGTCGTCAGGCCCGTGCAGGCGGAAAGCCCATTGCCCATGACATTCGCGACAAGTTTGGACCAGCGCTCACCCCATAAATTGCTTGTGGTCAAAGCACTATCCGTCAGCCCCACCAGCTTGGTGATATGTTCCGCCCGCGGCGAAATCCGCCCATGCGGTTCGCCCACGCGAAACACCGTATGCGCCGCCCCGCTTTTGCCCGCCGCGCGGCGCACATGGCCTGGTTCGGCCAGCTCCACCGTGATCAGGCTCGCAATCGCGCCCAGCACGCGACCCCAGCCGACAATGCCCGCGATCACTTCCTCATTGATGCAATTTTGTAGTGAAACCACATAACCGCCGGGCGAGAGATATTGCGCGATCATCGTCGTCGCCCAGGCCGTGTCATATGATTTCATGCACATGAAGGCGATATCAATCGGCTTTTCTTTCGCCAGGGACTGCACTTCCGTCAGATGCAGCGCGCGCGGCTTCACGGTGAATTCCGGCACATCGCGCAAATGCGTGATGCGCAGCCCCGTATTCCGCATGGCTTCAACATGCTCAGGCCAGGGGTCAATGAAGGTCACATCCTCCCCCGCCTGGACCATATGCGCGCCGGCATAGCCGCCAACCGCACCCGCACCGAAAATCGCTATTCTTGGCTTCATCGCGTTTCCTCACTTCAAGCAGGCGCGATGCTCCGCCCGGAATCGCGCGACGGCAAGAGGGGGTCAGGCGTTCGCGCGAATGGCCTCCTCAATCGCCAGCGCCCATTTCAAGGCGCGCCGGCCCGCCGCGCCATCCACCACAACCGGCCCCCGCCCCTGGCAAGCGGCGATAAAGGCGGCCTGTTCCGCTTCCAGACTGTCATGATCTGTCCAGGTGGCGCGATCCACGCCATGGCCCGGCATGGTCTCCACGGCCTCCGCCCCACCGCGCCGCAACACCGCGAGCGAGCGCGTCAGGAAATCCACCGCCATTTCGCCCTCGGTCCCCAGCACGCGCAGCCGCCTTTCCATCGCGAGCGATACGCGGGAAGCCGTGATGGAAGCAGCCCGCCCGCCCGGGAATCGGAGCCGCGCGACGGCGAAATCCGGATGGTCCGAGGCAATGGCAGCGCCCACTGCCTCTACCGCCTCAGGCTCCCCGCCGGCCAATTCCATGACTAGGTCCAGATCATGGATCATGAGGTCCAGCACCACCGAGACATCCAGGCTCCGTGGGCGGAAGGGCGCGGCGCGCACCGCCTCAAAGGACAGCGCCCGGCCACCGGAAGGGACTGCCATCACGGTACGGAAAGCCGCCGAAAAGCGTTCAATATGGCCCACTTGCAGCACGCGGCCCTGGCGCGCGGCCAGCGCGATCAGCCGGTCCGCCTGATCAAGGCTCGCCGCAATGGGCTTTTCGATAAAGACATGCCGCCCTGCCGCCAGCGCCTGTTCGGCCAGCGCATAGTGAAAGCGGGTGGGGGCGGCGATGATCACGGCCTCCGCTGCCGCGATCACGGCTTCGGGCGCAAGGGCCGGGGCGCCGACCTCCGCGGCAATCTGGGCCGCCCTATCGGGCGAAGCGTCATGCAGGCCGATCAGGTGGATGGCGGGGTTGGCGGCGGCCTTCAGGGCATGGAATCGGCCAAAATGACCAACCCCTAAAATGCCCAGACGGAGTTTTGATGGGTTCACATTCATGCGCCAAAGCTACACCTAAGCGGGGCGGGCTTGCATCCCCTGAGGTGCCTCGCCATTGTCCGCCCGCTCAACCAGGGGATTCCACCCGCCCATGCTTCATTTCGCGCGCTGGAAACAGGCTGTCATTCTGGGCGTTTGCCTGCTCGGGGTGGTGCTGTGCCTGCCCAACCTCATGCCGCGTTCGGCCTTTCCATCCTGGATGGAACCGCGCCAGATCAGCCTTGGGCTTGATTTGCGCGGCGGTTCCTATCTGCTTTTGGAAGTGGATTTGAATACCGTTGTGCGGGAAAGGCTGGAATCGGTGGTGGATGGCGTGCGTGGCAAGCTCCGCACCGCCAATATCCGCTATGTGAATTTGGCCGCCGATGCGCAGAACCGCCGCATGGGCTTCCGCGTGCTGGACCCCGCGCAGGCTGGCGCGGCGGCGGCGGCTTTGCGTGAATTGGCCGAACCCGTGACGCTGCCCACCGGCCAGAATGTCCCGGATATTGAGGTTTCCACCGCCCCCGATGGCACCGTCACCGCAACATTGAGTGAAGCCGGGCTGCGCGCCAAAGCCTCCGGCGCGGTTGAGCAATCCATTGAAATCATTCGCCGCCGCGTGGATGAAACTGGTGTCGCGGAAGCGTTGATTGCCCGCCAGGGCCAGGCGCGCATTCTGGTGACGCTGCCGGGTGTGGAAGACCCGAACCGCATCAAGGATTTGCTGGGCCGCACCGCGCGTATGACCTTCCACCTGGTGGATGAAAGCGCCAATCTCGCCGGCAGCCCGCCGCCCGGTGTCATGTTCCTGCCAAGCGAACGCCCAGGTGAACGCATCGCCATTCGTCGGAGTGTGGCCGTTGATGGCAAAAACCTGACCAATGCGCGCGCCGGGCAGGATTCGCGTACCGGCGAATGGGTGGTGAATTTCACCTTTGATGGTACGGGCACGCGCCGCTTTGCCGATATCACCCGAGCCAATGTGGGGCGCCCCTTCGCCATTGTACTGGATGATAAGGTGATCAGCGCGCCCGTTATTCGGGAACCCATCACCGGCGGTCAGGGGCAGATCAGCGGTTCCTTTACCGTGCGCACGGCGAATGATCTGGCCGTGCTGCTGCGCGCTGGCGCATTGCCGGCGCCGCTGACCATCGTAGAAGAACGCACGGTTGGGCCGGAATTAGGCGCCGATGCCATTCGCGCCGGTATGCTTGCCTTGGCGGCAGGAACGCTTTTCGTGTTTCTCTACATGGGCTTTGCCTATGGGATATTGGGCTGGTTCGCCAATATCGCACTCGCCATCAATATTATCCTGCTGATGGCCGGGCTTTCCATCTTGGAAGCAACGCTGACGCTGCCCGGGATTGCGGGGATAGTACTGACACTAGGCACCGCGCTTGATGCGAATATCCTGATCAATGAACGCATCCGGGAGGAAGTGAAAAACGGCCGAACGCCGATCAACGCGCTGGAAGCGGGCTATACCAAGGCATCCGGCACCATCCTTGATTCCAACCTGACCAACCTCATCGCCATGGCCTGCTTGTATGGCTTTGGCTCTGGCCCGGTGAAGGGTTTTGCCGTCACGGTGGCGCTTGGCACCATTGTGCAGATGTGGACCGCTACGGTGCTGACGCGGCTTTTTGCTTCCTGGTGGTATCGCGCAACGCGGCCCAAGGAATTGCCGGTCTTCCAGCGCCCTGGGCTTTCGCTATGGGAACGCCTGCGCCGCCCGCTGTTTCGTATTTTCCCCGATGGTACGCGCATTCCCTTCATGCGTGGCGCCAAGATGGGCTTGATTATCTCGGCCGTGCTTTCCAGCCTTTCGGTGGCCATCGCCTTCCATCCTGGGCTTGAGAAGGGCATTGATTTCAAGGGCGGGGTAGAGATGGAAATCCGCACCCCGGCCGCGGCAGATATCGGCCTTTTGCGCGGCGCCGTGGGCGGGCTTGGGCTTGGTGATGCAACGCTGTTGCAATTCGGCGACGCCTCCACCTTCGCGCTCCGCCTGCCCGCGCAGGGTGATGAAGGCGCAGTACAGCGCGCCGTGGTGACAGTTCGAGAGGCTTTGGAAAAAGCCGCGCCTGGTACCCGCATCCTGCGTGTTGAAGCTGTCGGCAATCGCGTATCGGATGAATTATTCCTGGGCGGGTTGATGGCGCTTGGCCTCAGTTTCCTCGCGATGCTGATCTATATTTGGGTGCGGTTTGAATGGCAGTTTGGTATTGCCGCCATCACCACGCTGATCCTGGACGCCACCAAGACCATCGGCTTCATGGTGTTGTTCGGTATTGAATTTAACCTGACCACTGTCGCCGCGATCCTCACCATCATTGGCTTTTCCGCGAATGACAAGGTGGTGGTGTTTGACCGCATGCGCGAGAATTTGCGCAAGTTCAAAGCCATGCCGCTTGAAGAACTGGTTGATCTTTCGATCAATGAGACGATGAACCGATCTCTCGGCACTTCCATGACCTTGCTGCTTTCGGCGCTGCCCTTGGCACTTTTTGGCGGGGATACGTTGTCTGGCTTTGCCTGGGTGATGGTGGTCGGCATTGTGATTTCGGCCGGGTCTTCGGTCTTTATCGCGGCCCCCATTGTGCTCTTTACCGGGCGCAATCGGCTGCGCTTGAACGATGCCGCCGTGCCCGAAAAGGTCGTCGCCACCCCCAGATAACGCCAATCGGTAGGTTAATAGTTTCCTCATACGGGATTGCTGTTACACTCCGAGCGCAGGGAAGCCGGTCATAAAGGGTGGGGCGCGTGCTACAGCGCGAAAAGGACAACATTGGTAAGAACCTTCGGGCGCGTAATTTGCCCGGGTTCGCCTGCACCCAAAGCCTTCTGGACGAAGAAGCGGAATTGCGGTCCGCACTCGCCGACCGCGCCTTGCTGCTGCGCTACCAGCCCATCATCAGGCTCCGCGATGGCCATATCGCCGCGCTGGAAGGGCTGGTGCGCTGGCCACGTGATGAGGCCCTGTTGCAGGCGGGTGCCTTTGTGCCCCTCGCGGAAAAGCTCGGCCTCGCGCTTGATCTGACCCATGCCGTGCTTGAACGCGTGGCGCATGATTGGCAAAGAATGGCTTCTCCCAAGGGGGGGCTTGCGGTGAATATGCCGCTCAGTGTGCTGCTACTGCCCGACATGCCGACGCGCCTCGCCGCAACGCTCCGCCGGCATGGTAAGCGGCGCGGGCCACTATTCCTGGAACTGACGGAAAGTGAGGCAATACGCGACCCATCGCGCCTGCGCCGGGCCATGTTGCGGCTCAAGCGGCTTGGTATTCCCGTATTGCTGGATGATGTGACGCTTGGTGATCATCGCTGGCGGGTCACGGGCTTACCCTTCGCCGGGGTCAAGCTAGACCGCAGCCTGACCGAGGCCCTACCGCACCAAATGCGCGCGCGGCGCTTCCTGCGCGCCATCCTGGCCGATTCCCACACCAAGGGTCGCTATGTGATTGCCGAGGGGGTTTCAAACCCGCTGCTTCGCCGCATCACTCGCAGCCTTGGCGTGGATTTCGCGCAAGGCTTTCTGCTTGGGGAGCCGGCACCGCCGCGGCAAAACCACGGCGGGCAGACGCGCCTCAGCCCTGCCAAGCGCGGCGGTAGAGCGCCATGATCGCCTCCGCATCCGGCACAGCCGGGTTATTCGCCGGGCTGCCCGAAGCCAAAGCCTGCGCCGCCATGGTGGGGAGTAAGCCATCCCATTTCGCGGCATCAATGCCGTAAGCGGCAGGGGTTGGGACATTCAGTTCGCGGTTCAGCGCCGAAAGCTCCTCAAGCAGCTTGGCGCCCGCGCTCTGGTCGCCCTCATCCCGCCCAGCCACGCCGATGGCGCGCGCGGCTTCGGCATAACGCGGCAAAGCGGCATTGAGCGAATAGGCCGTGACAGCGGGCAGCAGCATCGCATTGGAAAGCCCATGCGGCACGTGGAAATGCGCCCCGATCGGGCGGGACATGCCATGCACAAGCGCGACCGAGCTATTGCTGAAGGCAAGCCCCGCCAATGTCGCACCCTTCATCATCGCTTCCCGCGCCGCGGCGTTTTTCGGGTCGTGATAAACCGTGCGCAGATTGGGCCCGATCAGGCGCATGGCGCGCAGCGCATATTCATCCGATTCCGGATTGGCACGGCGAGAGACCAGGGCCTCCAGCGCATGGGTCAGGCTATCAATGCCCGTATCGGCGGTGGTGCGCGGCGGCACGCTGAAGGTGAGTTCGTAATCCACAATCGCGGCCAAAGGCAGCGCGCCAAGGCCGGCGATCAGCATTTTCTCATCGGTTTCGGTATCGGTGATCACGGTGAAGCGCGTCGCCTCACTGCCCGTGCCTGCCGTGGTTGGGATGCAGATCACCGGCAGCGCGGCCCTGTTCGCCTGCGCCGGCACCTTGAAGTCGCGTATCTTGGCCCCGGCAGGTGCCGCGGCCAGGATAGTCATGGCCTTGGCGGTATCCATCGGGCTGCCGCCGCCAAAGCCAATCAGGCAATCATAATCGCCGCCTTGCATGGCGGTGACACCGGTTGCGATCACCGTATCGGTCGGGTCCGGCACGGTATCGCTGAAAACACCATAAGCGATCCCCGCCGCCTTCAGCGGCCCGAGCAGTTTTTCGACAGTGCCTGAGGACACCATCCATGGATCGGTCACCACCAACGGGCGCGAAAGACCGAATTGCCCCAGCACCGCCGCCGCCTGGCCGATGGACCCGCCGCCCATCATCAATAGGCGGGGCGAGACGAAATTTGTGATCACTTCACGCCCCCTTCGCGGATCATATTGATGATGCCGGAGAAATCCTTATCGCCGCCGCCGCGTTCCAGATATTGCCGGAACAGCGAAAGCGCCTGCGCCCCGATAGGCGATGCCGTGCCGGTCTGCGCCACCGCTTCCTGCGCCAGGCCCAAATCCTTCGCCATCAAGGCCGCCGCGAAACCGGGCTTATAGTCCCGATTGGCCGGGCTGGCCGGCACCGGCCCCGGCACCGGGCAGTAGCTGGACAGCGCCCAGGAATTACTGGTGGAGGTGGAGCACACATCAAATAGCGCCTGGTGCGAAAGGCCTAATTTTTCTGCAAGAACAAAGGCTTCCGAGGTGACGATCATCGTTGCCGCGAGCATCATGTTATTGCAAAGCTTCACGCCCTGCCCTGCGCCAGCCGCACCGCAATGAATGACATTGCGCCCCATCTGCTTCAGGATGGGCTCGGCCCGGGCGAAATGTTCTGGCGTGCCGCCGACCATGAAGGTCAGCGTGCCGGCCTCGGCCCCCATGGTCCCGCCGGAGACCGGCGCATCCACAAAGGCGCGGCCTGATTTCTCCGCGACATGGCGTGCGGTCGCGACATCAATGGTGGAACAATCAATCAGCAGCGCATCCGGGGCGCTGGCCGCCGCCATGGCGCCCGCGCCAAGCCAGGCATCGCGCACATGCTGGCCGGCGGGCAGCATGGTGATGACATATTCCGCCCCGTGCGCCGCTTCCGCCGCATTGGCCGCCGCTTTGGCGCCATTGGGGGTGACGGAGGCAATGGCCGCAGGCACCAGGTCAAAGACTGTGACGTCATGCCCGGCCTTCAACAGGTTGCGCACCATATGCGCGCCCATATTGCCGAGACCAACAAAGCCAATGCGTGCCATGGCGCGCTTCCTTTCTTCTAAATTCAACGCTTTGGGGGTTTGAGTGAAAGCCGTTTGGAGGTTTCACTGGAACGGTGGGCGGCAAGCCGCGCCAGAATATCCTCAGGCCAGGGCGCAACGCGCCGCTTGGAAAGATCAATGCTGAGGTAAAGCACCTCATTTTCTGCGACCTGCCAGCCTTCCTTGGCATGATACATCATGTGCCGGCAAAGCAGGCGCTTATCGTCGAAATCCAAGACCGCGCTTTCACAGGCCAAGGGCGCGCCTTCGCGCACTTCGCGGATATAGGCCTGCCAGCTTTCAGCCGCGAAAGTGCCCATGCCGCGCGCGCGGTATTCGGGGCCGAAACCGAGATCCAGCCACTGCACATCACAGGCCATATCAAACACGACCAGGTAATAGGCGAGGTTCATATGCCCGTAATGATCCACCCATTCGGGCTTCACCGGGGTCAGGATAGGGCGTTCGGTCATGCGGTAAAGGGGGCGGTTGCCCGCCCCTGTCCCGTTCAGTGGATATCTTCGGATTTCGCCAAGGCTTCGCGCAGCTTGGCGATATTGAAGCCGGGGGCGCGGGCCATATCCAGGATCACCGCTTCCTTGCGCGCGCCAAGGTCAATGGCGGCGGGGATTTTGGTCACCACATCATGCGGGATCACCACCGCGCCGTGATGATCGGCATGGATCACATCATCATGCGAGACCTGCATGCCATGGATGGTGACCTCGCATTTCAGCGCCACGATATGGACAAAGGCGTGGGACGGATTGACCACGCCGGCAATGCCCTGAAAGCCCGGCGCGAACATTTCAAGGTCGCGCACCGACCCATTCGTCACCACGCCAAGGGCGCCGAGGCCCTTATGCACGGCGCTATTCACCTCACCCCAAAAGGCGCCGACGCCGGGGGTGTCGTCCAAATCCTGCAGGCAGACCACGGTGGGAAGCGAGGCATCGGCCACATATTCATACCAGCCGATACGCATGGCCTTATCGGCTTCCTTGCTGCGGCCCGAGGGATAGGCCGCGCGCTGCGTCCCGGTGCGCGCCAGGCCGCAAATCGGCGGCAGCTTGCGGTCCACCGCCACCATGGGGCGCACGGTGAAGCCGTAATTGCGCCGGTGCGGCGCGACGACTTCCAGCGCATTGCAGATGGTGGGCGTATCCCAGGCGCGCAGTGCTTCCAGATCGGCGGCGGTAAAGGGGTATTTGCTCATGTGTCTGTTTCCTCCAAGGGTGCAGCATCGGGCTACCCGGGCTTCTGGTCAAACTGGCTCAATCAGCCTGCACATTGCCCTGTCGCACCACATCGAACCAGCGCTTGCGCTCGCTCGCGACCAGCGCGGCGTAATCGGCGGGCGGGCCGCCGCGGGGCGTGGTGCCGCGCGCGGCCAATTGCTGGCGCAGCGCCGGGTCATTTAGCGCGGCCTGTGCCACTTCCGCCATGCGCGCCACCACGGCGTCTGAGGCCGATTTATGCGTGTGCAGGCCGAACCAGGCCTCCGCCTCAAAGCCTGTCAGGTTGAATTCAGCGCCCAATTCGGACAGCGCGGGGACATTGGGCAGATCGGGCAGGCGTTCGCGCGATGTCACAGCAAGTGCTACCACATTGCCATTCTGGATTTGCGGCAGGGCAGTGGGCAGATTGTCAATCAGGCTATCCACCTCTCCACCGATCACCGCCGTCATGGCCGGGCCGGCGCCGCGATAGGGCACATGCTGCACGCGCACCCCGGCAAGCTGATTGATCAGCTCCCCACTCAAATGCGTCGAGGTGCCATTGCCGGCGGAAGCGAAATTGCGCTCCCCCGGCTTGGCCTTGGCATCGCGCAAAAAGGCGCGCAGATCGCCCCCCGGCACGCGGCGCGGATTGGCGACCCAGACATTGGGCACGGTCACCACCAGGGTCACGGCGCGGAAATCCGCCTCAGGATCATAGGGCAGGTTCCGATAAAGCGCCGGGCCAATGGCGTGGGAGGCGATTTGGCTCAGGAACAGCGCGTGATCATCGGCTTCACGGGCAAAGCGCCCGGCGGCGAGTGTGCTGCCGGCGCCGGGCTGGTTTTCCACCACGACATTGCGCCCGAGCCTGTCACGCATCGCTGCCGCCACAAGCCGCGCCACCACATCCGTGGTGCCGCCCGGCGGGAAGGGGCACACAAGGCGCAAATCCTTATTCGGCCAGGCGCCTTGGGCATGCAGGGCAGGCGCGGCGAGCAAGCCGGCGGTGGTGGCAAGCGCAGCGCGGCGAGAGATTTTTGTCATGGTGAAGGCTCCTTCCCGGTTGGGACCAAGGCGCAGTTTGCCACCTCAGCCCAAAGGACGCTTTGCCTGAATTGGCACCCCTGGCAAGATGCCGGAAATGGAGCAGAGCCTATGACCCAAAAGCCGGAAGAATTGCCAACCCATGATGTCGCGGGCCGCTTCGCCGCGCCCATTGACCAAACCCCGCATGAGCCCGCGCATTGGGAGAAGGAGGCTGACGCCATCCGCCTGCTGCTCGCCGACAAAAAGCGCCAGATTTTCACCACGGATGAGAGCCGGCGCGTGCAGGAAGCCCTCGATGCGGAGACCTATTGGAAGCTGCCCTATTATGAGCGCTGGATTCACGGCTTTTCTTCATTGCTGAAGGAAAAGGGCGTTTTCCAGGAAGCCGATCTGGTTGCTGAGGAAGCCAGGCTCCGCGCCGCCGGGGAAGACAAGGTGGAAGACCCGCCCAGCCATCATCACCACCATCATGACCATGATCACGACCACGACCATGATCATGATCATGATGATCACCCCTATCAGGAAGATGA
>JBEDHL010000095.1:0-6504 GCA_041174145.1 Pseudomonadota bacterium | reverse complement strand
GTTGATTACTTTCCGAAACTCTCTCTCGAATAATCTACTGCTACAATTAGCCCAAATGCTACCCTCATAAACACGAACACACGGAGCCCTATCAAGCCACGTTGAACCTTACTAATTTCATGCGATCCAAGGGAAAACCTATGGTGGAGCTGAGCGGGATCGAACCGCTGACCTCGTCATTGCGAACGACGCGCTCTCCCAACTGAGCTACAGCCCCGCACCAAGGGGGCGCTGAGTGCCCCAGGCCGAGCGTAAAGTCAAGGCGGCCAAGCCGCTGGACCCTTGCCAGGGCCTGCCCCCGGGCCCAAAAGGCTTGCGGCCAAGGCCCAATTTTTAGATATATCAGCGCATTCCCTCCCCTCGCCGTCCAAGGCCCGGGGCGGAGGAGGCAGGAGGCTTCATGCACGCGTTGTTCTGGCTGCTGGATACCGCTCTCAGTCTATTTGTCTGGGCGCTGATCATCAGCGCTGTTGTCTCGCTTCTGATCGCGTTCAATGTGCTTGATACCCGCAACCGCGGCGTCTGGGCGATTGCGGATTTCTTCCATCGCCTGACAGAACCGGCCTTGCGCCCCATTCGGCGCTTCATGCCCAATCTGGGGGGCATTGATATCTCCCCTGTCGCGCTGATCCTGCTGCTGCAGGCGGGACGCATCCTGCTGGCCGAAATCCAGTTTGGCCTGCTTGGCAGCAGCCTTGGCCGATGAGCAGCTTCTGGCGCGCGGAAGCCGCCGGTTTGCTGGTGCGCGTGAAAGTGCAGCCGAAATCCCGCCGCCCAGGGCTTGATGGCTTGCGCCCCAGTGCTGATGGGCCACGGTTGCGCGTGGCGGTGACTGAAGCGCCTGAAGATGGCCGCGCCAATCGCGCGGTTTGCGCCACACTTGCCGCGGCGCTTGATGTTCCCGCTTCCGCCGTGGAGGTCGCGCAGGGCGCTGCCGCGCGGGAAAAGACCATACGTATTTCGGGCGACCCGGCCCTTCTCGCCCCAAGGATAGAGGCATTGGCATGACCGCACGCATTCTTGATGGCAAGGCTCTCGGCGCCAGGCTGCGCGCCGGATTGGCGGCGCGCATTGCGGGGCTGGCTTTCAAGCCGGGGCTACGCGTGGTGCGCGTGGGTGAGGATCCCGCCAGCGGCGTTTATGTGCGTAACAAGGATCGCGCCGCGCTTGAAGCGGGGTTTGATAGTGCCACCATCCACCTGCCCGCCAGCACCAGCGAAGCGGCGCTTTTGGCTGAAATCGCCCGGCTCAACGCGGATCCCGCAGTGGATGGCATTTTGGTGCAACTCCCGCTGCCGGATCATATTCGCGCTGAAGCCGCCATTGCGGCGGTGGATCCCGCCAAGGATGTGGATGGGTTCCATCCGCTCAATGCCGGACGGCTTGCGGCGGGGCAGCCGGGCCTGGTGCCCTGCACGCCGCGCGGGGTGATGCATTTGCTGGCCGAATCCGGCGTGAAACTGGCCGGCGCGCGGGCGCTGGTGCTGGGGCGTTCCCAGATTGTCGGGCGGCCCATGGCGCAATTGCTGCTGGGGGCGGATTGCACTGTCACCATCGCCCATTCCCGCACACGCGATCTGCCGGCTGAATGCCGCCGCGCCGAAATTCTGATTGCTGCGGCGGGCAAGCCTGAAATGGTGCGGGGCGATTGGGTTGCACCCGGCGCGGTGGTGATTGATGTCGGCATTAATCGGCTGGCGGATGGGCGCTTGGTGGGCGATGTGGCCTTCACGGAAGCTGCAGCCCATGCCGGCGCCATTACGCCCGTGCCCGGCGGTGTTGGCCCCATGACAATTGCCTGCTTACTGGAAAACACGCTGGAAGCGGCTTTGGCGCGACGCGGGGGCTGAAGGCGCCTGCCTGGTTATGCTCATGGCAAATTGGGCGTGAAGGCGTATCCGCAGCGTTAACAATGTTTTTGCAGCATTGGCGGCAATATGGCCGCCATGATGCACCCCGCCGCCCCGCGTGAAGCGCAGCTTGCCGCCGCCATCAGCCTGCACCAGCAGGGCCAATTGGATGCGGCGGAAGCTGCCTATGCCGCCTTACTCAAGCGCCAGCCGCGCCATTTTGATGGGCTGCATCTTTCCGGAGTTGCCGCGCTACAAAATGGCCGGCTGGAAGAAGGCATCACACGCATTCGCCGCGCCATCGCCATCAACCCGCGCGCTGCGGCGGCGCATAGCAATCTGGGCAGCGGCTTGCTGCGACTTGGCCGCTTTGCCGAAGCGCTGACAAGCCTTGACCGCGCGCTGAAACTGGATCCGCACCATGCGGAAGCGCAGAATAATCGCGGCTATGCCTTGGCCAAGCTTCAGCGCTTTGACGAAGCGGTTGCCGCCTATGATCGCGCCTTGGCGTTGCGGCCAGAATATGCGGAAGCGCATAGCAATCGCGGCCATGCGCTGGCGGATCGGCATGACCTGCAGGAATCGCTCACCGCGCATGAAACCGCGCTCAGGCTTAGGCCAAACTCGGCAGAATTTCATTCCAATGTCGCGCTCGCGCTTTTTGCGCTGGACCGCCATGTAGAGGCATTGGCTGCCTATGATCAGGCGTTGGCATTGCACCCCGGGCAGATAACGGCGCTGATCGGGCGGGCGGAAGTGCTACTCGCCCTTGGTCGGATGCCAGAAGCGCTCGCCAGTGCTGATGCGGCCATTACCGCCGATCCGCATGTGTTGAATGGCCATTTGTGGCGTGCGCGCGTGCTTATTCTGCTGGGCATGCCGGATGCTGCGCTGGAAGCCACGGCCGTTGCGCGCCAGATCGCGCCGCAAGACCCGGAAGCGCATATCAGCCATGGCTTTGCACTGGCCGCCTGCAACCGTATTGAGGCAGCGCAGCTATCCTATGATGAGGCGTTGCAACTGCAGCCAAATCACATCGAAGCTCAATGGCACCGCGCGCTTGCGCTACTGGTGCTGGGGCGCTTCCAGGAAGGTTGGCTTGCTTACGAAAGCCGAAATCTAAGACGCAAGACTATGGCCGCGCGCAAATACCCACAACCGCTTTGGTGGGGACAGCAAAGCCTGAAGGATCAGCGGCTTTACCTTTATTGGGAACAGGGGCTTGGGGATACGCTCCATTTTGCGCGTTACGCGCTGCTGGCCAAAGTAGCAGGGGCGCAGGTTTTCTTATCCGTGCAGGCACCGCTACGCCGCGTTATGCAAGGGCTTGATCCCGCCATCACCATTCTTGACCAGAATGAAGCGCCGCCCGATTTCGATTTGCACGCGCCGCTGATGAGCCTGCCCATGGCCTTCGTCACCAGGCTTGAAACCATTCCCGCTTTTGCCAATGGCTATCTTTCGGCCTCGGCCGAAGATGTGGCGCGCTGGCTGCCGCAATTACCCCAAGGGCGCCGACGCATCGGCCTGGTCTGGAGCGGTAGTGCCACGCATCGCAATGACGCCAATCGTTCCATCCCGCTGGCGCGGCTTATGCGGCTGATCGACAACGGTGATGCTTGGGTTTCTTTGCAAAAGGAAGTGCGCGCTTCTGATCTGGGTGTTCTGCAGGAATCGGGAGTTTTACCCAGGTGCCGCGCTTGGCGATTTTGCCGATACGGCAGGCCTGATTGCAGCGCTTGATCTGGTGATTGCTGTTGATACCAGCGTTGCGCATCTGGCCGCTGCCATGGGCAAGCCTGTCTGGCTCATGCTGCCCTTCGCGCCTGATTTTCGCTGGCTGTTGGATCGGCAAGATTCACCTTGGTATCCGGGCATGCGTTTGTTTCGCCAAAAAAGCCCAGGTGATTGGGACGGCGTGATCGATGCGATCAACGCCGCGCTTCGCACATAGGCAGGGTTTTCGCGCAGAAAGGGCCTAATGCGGCCCGCGCCACTGCACGATTTTTTCGGCAAGGAATATCACGCTCACCAGCGTGCCGAGGAAAATCAATATGTGATTACGCATCGCGGCGCGGCGCGGAACCATATCAAGTGGCATTGGTGGCGCAGCGGGTTCCATGGCAGCGGGTTCAGGCACCGCTGCTGCTACCTCAGCCGGTGTCAGCGCTGGGCCCAGATATTGAAAACGCCGCGCCGCTTCTGCCGGCGACAACGCGCTACCATCCCAGGAAAGCCATTGCCGCGCGGCGGCATTCCAGCCGAGTGGCAGCGGCGCCTGCCCGCCATCATCCAAGCGCGCCAGCCAATGCCAGGGGCGTGAGGCATCAGCGGGTTCCCCCAGGCGGGTGGCATCGGGCCAAGCGGTCATGGCATTTCCCCTTACTGTTTGCGAAATCATTCCCGATCCTTCTGGCGGATGCAATAATCTTGCACGCCTTGCGGTGCCGCAGCCTGCGCCGCAGACTGCCCCAAAAGGGAAGACGCCATGGAACAGGATGCGCGGGCACGAAACCCGCTTTTTGGCCCGAATAAGTTCAAGCTTGGCATTTTCAGCGCCAATTGCGATGGCGGCCTGACCATGAGCCGCGCGCCCGAACGCTGGCCCGCCAATTGGGATGACATCGCCGCCATGACGAAAATCGCGGATGCGGCAGGGATAGAATTCATCCTGCCGGTGGCGAAATGGCGCGGCTATCAGGGGGATGCGAATATCTATGGCAAATCCTTCGAAACCCTGACCCATGGCGCGGCGCTGGCCGCCATTACGGAACGCATCGCAATTTTCTCCACGGTGCACGTGCCGATCGTGACACCCGCTTTCGGGGCCAAGGCGATTGCGACGATTGATCATGTCAGCCATGGCCGCGCGGGGCTCAACATTGTCTGCGGCTGGAATCAGGCGGAATTTGACCTGCATGGCGTCACGATTGAACAAGAAAAGCGCTACCAGCATGGGCTGGAATGGTTTCGTATCTGGTCAAAAATGCTGGCCGGAGGGCCGGAATTTGATTGGGATGGGGAGTTCTTCAAGCTGAAGAATTGCCACACCAATCCGCCTTCCGTGCAGCGCCCCTGGCCGCCCGTGATGTCGGCGGGGTTTTCCCCGGCGGGGCGGGATTTTGCCGCGCAGGCAGCCGATGTTTTATTCCTGAATGTGACGGAATTGGACCAGGCGGCAGCGCTGCTTGAAGACGTACGCCAACACATGGGGCGCTATCAGCGCCAGATCAGTGTTTTTACCATGGGCCATGTGGTCTGCCGCCCGACGCGCCGCGAAGCGGAAGAATTCTTCCATTATTTTGCTGAAGAAATGGCCGATACGGCCGGCCAGGCTTATTATCGCAGCAATCGTGGCGCCATGGCAGGCAAGGCGGGGCAGCAAATGGCGCGGCCTTTTGAAAATCGCTTCACCCGCGAAGGCCGCTTCAAATTTGCTGGCGCCTATCCCGGTTCCTACCCTTTTGTCGGCACGCCCGATGATGTGGCTGATGAAATGGCGCGCATGAGTGCGACTGGATTGGCAGGCTGCACCATCGCCTTCCTCAATTACCTCAAGGAAATTCCGTATTTCGTGCAGGAAGTGCTGCCGCGGCTGGAAAGGCTTGGACTGCGCCAGAAGGCATAAGGCAGGGCCTTGCGGTGGTGTGAATTCCGCGTCCAAACTGCCGCGAAATACGGAGGCTCAGGATAATGGCGCATTTCACCCGGCGCGCGGCGCTTGGCGCTTCAGCATTGCTTGCCATGCCCGCCTTGGCGCAGCCGCGCTTTCCGGACCGGCCCATTAGGCTGATTATTCCCTGGGCGGCGGGCGGGCCGGCGGATATCGGCTTTCGCATCATGGCAGATCACGCCTCACGCAGCCTTGGCCAGCCGGTGGTGGTGGAAAATCGCGGCGGCGCGGCGGGCATTCTGGGCGCCATGGCTTTGCAGGAAGCACGCCCGGATGGGCATAGCATTTCGCAAATGCATGTTGGCGTCTTCCGGCAAATGCTCCTGAACCCGCGCCCGCCTTATGATCCGATCAATGATCTGACGTATATCCTGCAAATCACAGGCTTCATCATGGGGCTTGTGGTGCGCGCTGATTCGCCCTGGCAAAGCCTTGACCAATTGCTGGATCACGCGCGCGCCAATCCCGGCAAGCTCAATTTCGGCACGCTCGGCATTGGGTCCACGCAACATTTGGTGGTGGAACGCATTGGGCTTCAGCGCGGTCTGAGTTGGACTCATGTACCCTATCGCGGCACATCCGATACGCTGCGCGCATTGCTTGGCGGAGAGATTGATTTTGCCTCGGAAGCATCCGGTTGGGCGCCCATGGTGGAAGCGGGGCAATTGCGCTTGCTGGCGATTTACACCTCCACCCGCGCCAAGCGCTTTCCGCAAATTGCCACCCTGAAGGAACAGGGGCTGGATATTGTGGTGGATAGCCCGGGCGGCTTGATCGGCCCGCGCGGGATGGATGCCGGCGTGGTGCGCGTATTGGCGGAAGCCTTCACCGCCGCCGCACAAGACCCGGCGCATGTGCAATTCCTGGAACGCGTCAATCAACCACTGATGCTGCTGGATGGCGCTGCCTATCGTGATGCCACGCGCCAGATGATGGAAGAAGAACGCGCGTTGCTCCGGCGCTTGAACCTAGCGCCAGCTT
>JBEDHL010000094.1:0-14299 GCA_041174145.1 Pseudomonadota bacterium | reverse complement strand
GCACAATTGCCAGCATTACTGGACCGCCTTCAGAATCTTGGCGCCGAGACCATCGCAATTTCTCTGCTGCACGCCTATGCCAATCCTGCTCATGAAAAGCGCCTCGCCGCGTTGATCCAGGCGGCGCGACCCGATCTGCCCATTTCGCTTTCCGCTGATATATCGCCTGAAATCCGGGAATATGAGCGCTGCTCAACCACCGTGTTGAATGCGCTATTGATGCCGGTGGTGAAGGCCTATCTGGATCGGCTTGAAAAACGCCTTGGCGAGGATGGATTTTCGCCGCTTGTCTTTCTGGTGCAATCGAATGGCGGCGTATGCAGCCTGCGCATGGCGGCCGAACAGCCCGCGCGGCTATTGCTTTCTGGTCCATCAGGTGGCGCGCTGGCGGCGGGGCGCATTTCGGAATTGCTTGACCACCCGAATTTGGTGGCCGTGGATATGGGCGGCACATCCTATGATGTTTCCGTGGTGCAAGCCGGGCGCGTTTCCGTCATTACGCAGGGCGAGATTGACCGCCTGCCGGTCCGCCTTCCCATGGTGGAAATGCGTACCATCGGCGCGGGTGGCGGCTCCATCGGCTCGGTAGATGCGGCCGGGCGCCTGACTGTTGGCCCGCGTAGCGCCGGTGCACGCCCCGGGCCTGTCGCTTATGGGCGCGGCGGCACGGAACCCACGGTCACGGATGCCAATCTGGCGCTCGGCAGGCTTGATCCTGATTTCTTCCTTGGTGGCGCGATCAAGCTTGATATGCCCGCAACGCGGAGCGCGATTGAAACCCGGATTGGCGCGCCGTTGAACTTGCCCCTCGAAAAAGCAGCGGCCGGCATGCTGACAGTCACCAATGCCAATCTTGGCGCAGCGGTCAGGCTTTCACTATTTGAAAAAGGGCTGGACCCGCGCGATTTCGCCTTGCTTTCTTTCGGCGGTGCCGGCGGGCTTCACGCCACTGAAGTGGCCGATGAAATGGGGATCACAGAAGTGATTTTCCCGCGCGAACCCGGTACACTTTCCGCCTATGGCATCCTGTTTTCTGATTTGGTGCAGGATTTGGCACGCACGCGGCTTACCCGCGCTGAAGCCGCCAACCTACCGCAGATTTGCGACATGATCGGTGAATTGCGCCAAGCCGCGGATGCGCGCTTGGCGCAGGATGGCATTCCAGCAGATCAACGTGAAATCACCATCGCCGCTGATATGCGCTATCTGGGGCAGGCTTTCGAATTGCTTGTACCCTGGGGACAGATTCACCAGCCCGATGCCGCCGCATTGGCTGAATTCATCCAGCGCTTCCACACCACACATAAGCAACGCTTTTCCTACGCCAATCCAGATGAGGCGGTGGAAATCGTTACCTTCCGCGCCATTGCCAAAGGCAAGCTTGCCAAACCTGTTTTGCGTGAGCCCACGCCCGCATCGCGCCCGGCGCAAAAAGCGACACGCCGTGCCTTTGATGGCCAGCAATGGCGTGAGGTGATTGTCTGGGACCGTGAAGCACTTGGCGCCGATGATCTGATCCAGGGGCCCGCGATTATCGAAGAAGCTTTTGCCACCCATTGGATTTCACCCGCCTGGCAAGCAAGGCTTGCCGCTGGCGGCGCCTTGATTGCAAAGAGGATCGCGCCATGAGCCTCGGCCCCATCGAAATTGAAGTCATTCGCAATGCGCTGACCGCAGCGGCAGCCGAGATGGATATCACCATCTGGCGCACCAGCCGCAGCACAACAGTGCGCGAATTGCTCGATTATTCCACCGCGGTCTTTGACGCTGAAGGCAATAATGTCGCCCAATCCGCGCGCATTCCGCAGCATTTGAATTCCATGGGGGCGGCGCTGCGCATATTGCTGGACCGCTTCGTGGATGCCGCGGATTGGCACGAAGATGATGTTGTTGCCACGAATGATCCCTATTGCGGCGCGCAGCATTTGAACGACATTTTGGTCTTCAAGCCGGTTTTCCATGACGGCAAACGCGTGGCCTACGTGGGCGCGCTTTGCCATCACATTGATATGGGCGGCATGGCGCCCGGTTCCTATGCGGCTACAGCCACGGAAGTGTTCCAGGAAGGGCTGCGCATTCCACCGCTGAAGCTCATTGAAGGCGGCGTATTGAACAAAGCCATCTACGCCATGATCGGGCAGAATGTGCGCAAGCCAGCCCTCATGCTGGGGGATTTGCAGTCCCAATTGGCCAGCCTCGAAGTTGGTGCCGCTTCCATCCGCCGCATCGCCGCGCGCTATGGTGCCGCGACGCTGATAGAAGCAACAGGACGCATCCTGGACCAAAGTGAAGCCGCGATGCGCGCCGCCATCCGCGCGATGCCGGATGGCACTTATGCTTTCGAAGATTTCCTTGATGATGATGGTGTATCGGGTGAACCGGTACGCTTGCATGCCTCCATCACCATCAAGGGTGATGAGATTGAGGTTGATCTGACAGAATGTGCGGATCAACAACGCGGCCCCATCAATTGCACACCAGCAATGTCCAATTGTGCGGTTTATTACAGCATTATCGCCGCGACTGATGGCGCCATGCCGGCCAATGCGGGCTGCTATCGCCCCATTCGCATTCGTCACCGGGAAGGCAGTGTAACCTCCTGCCGCGCGCCGGCATCCGTTGCGCATCGCGTTGCCGTTTGCCATCGGCTGGCCAATGTCATGTTCGGCTGCCTGCATCAGGCGCTGCCGGATCGGATGCCTGCAGCTTATTATGGCGGTTCATACGTTGCCACCTTCCAGACCGAAGCGGCGGATGGTGGGCGTGAAGTGCTGGTAGAAATCGAAATCGGCGGCACCGGTGCCAGCCCAGCCAAGGATGGCGTGAATGCCTGGTCCTTCGGCATGCACAATAACAGCAATATCCCGATTGAAATGATTGAAAGCCAAATGCCGCTGACCATTACGCATTACGGGCTGAAACCCGATTCTGGTGGAGATGGCGAATATCGCGGCGGGCTTGGCCTTATTCGCGAATGGCGCGTGGATAGCCCTGCCGGGATTTTCACTGCGAATATGGATCGCTTCCGCTTCCCGCCCTATGGCCTAGCGGGCGGCAAACCAGCCAGCCTTGGGCGCTTGCTGCGTATCCGTGACGGGCAGGAAACACCCATAGCACCGAAAAGCGATGCCGTGCGTTTGCTGAAGGGCGATATCGTGCGGCTTGAAACCTCCGGCGGCGGTGGCTTTGGTGATCCTGCCAAGCGCCCTTCGGCGCGGCGTAACGCGGATCAGGCGCTTGGTTATGTGAAGGGCTGAAGCCCCTCTGTCCAGCTATGCCTCCTTGGCCTAGGCTTCGGGGACGGAGGATTTCACCATGACCCAGCCCTTGCTTTTCACACCATGGAACAATCGTGGCGTCACGCTGAAGAACCGCGTTGTGGTGGCGCCCATGCATCAATATGCGGCGGATCGCGGCTTCATCACGGATTGGCATTTGATGAATGCTGGCCGCTTTGCCGCGGGCGGTGCGGGCATGGTGATGGTGGAAAGCACCAAGGTAGAACGGCGCGGTTGCGGCACTTTGGGCGATACCGGACTTTGGGATGATGCCTTCATCCCCGGCATGAAGCGTGTGGCGGATTTGATTCGCGCCAATGGCTCAGTGCCCGCGATTCAAATCGGCCATTCCGGCCGCAAGGCACGACGCTTTCGCCCCTGGGAAGGTGGCGCGCCGCTGGTGCAAAGCCCGGCCATCACGGATTGGGAAGCCTGGGAATTGGTTGGCCCCAGCGCCGAGATTGGCGATGCAGGAGATCCCATGCCGCGCGCGCTGACGCGCGATGAAATCCCGCAAGTGGTGCAGCATTGGGCAGATGCCGCGCGGCGCGCTGATGCCGCTGGTTTTGATGTGCTGGAAATTCATGGGGCGCATGGCTATTTGATTCATCAATTCCTCTCGCCATCCGCCAATCGGCGTAATGATGAATATGGTGGATCTGAGCGCAACCGCATGCGTTTCGCGCTTGAAGTGGTGGAAGCGGTGCGCGCCGTATGGCCTGCGCATAAGCCGTTATTCATGCGCTTTTCCGTGGAAGATGATTCAGGTTGGGATGTGGAACAAAGCATTCGCCTGGCACAGCTTGTTGGCGCAGCCGGCGTTGATGTGGTGGATTGTTCTTCCGGCGGCATCAGCGGCGGCCCGCCCAAGGCGGCGCGCCCCAGCTATGGCTATCAAGTGCCCTATGCACGGCGGCTTCGCCATGAAGCGCATATCGCCACCATGGCGGTAGGGCTGATTGTGCACGCGGACCAGGCCGAGGGCATTCTGCAATCGGGTGATGCGGATTTGGTCGCGATCGGGCGGGAGATTCTCTATAATCCGAACTGGCCCACAGATGCGGCACGTAAGCTTGGTGTCGAAACAGCCTTTGATGCCATGCCGCCAGCGCAGAGCTATTGGCTGGAAAAACGCGCAAAATCGGTGAAGGATATGGAACCTTCTACCTATCGCCGGGGCCTGCACCAGGCGTGAGGCTGCGCCGCGCATGAGCACTCAAAGCGGTTTGGCGCTGGCGCTTTTTTTGCTGGCTGGCGCACAAACCTTGGCGACCATGGCGGTTTATGCGCTGCCGGTGCTGGTTGCTTATGCCGCGCCTGATTTTGGCCTTGCGCGCGCCAATATCGGTTATCAGGTGGGCTTGGTTTATCTGTGCGCCGTTTTCGCTTCCGCCTATGGGCCGCGCTGGCTCGCGGTTTGGGGCCCGGCGCGCACCACGCAAATCGCGCTTTGTGCCGCGGCGGCGGGCGTTGCGTTGCTAAGTTTCGCGCATATCGCCATTGCCGTACCAGCAACAATGTTGATTGGCCTGGCCTATGGGCTGACAAACCCAGCCGCATCGCAATTACTGGGCAAGCTTGCACCACCAGCGCGGCGCAATATGGTCTTTGGCCTGAAGCAAATGGGCGTGCCTTTCGGTGTTGCGCTTGCGGGCCTGATGCTGCCCGGTACGGCAGAGATATTAGGTTGGCGTATCGCCATGCTGATCGCCGCGGCGATGTTGCTGATGATGGTGATCGGCCTGCAATTCAAGCGCGCTGCCTGGGATGATGATCGGGGTGCGCCAGCGCTACAGGCTGGGCCGCTACTATTGCTCAAATCGCCGGCCCTTGGCGTTATTGGCTTGGCAGCTGCCTGCTATGCGCTGGTGCAGATTGGCCTTGGCGCGCATATGGTCGCGATGTTGATCGGCGATTACGGTTGGGATTCTGTTTCCGCTGGCGCGCTGGTTGGGCTTTGCCAAGTTGTCGGCGGCTTGTCGCGCATCGGCTGGGCTTTGGTCGCGGATACCAGGCTGGGTGGGCAGCGCGTATTGATGTTGATTGGCGCGCTATCAGGTATTTTCCTGATGATGCTGCCGCTGGTGGGCGGAAGCGAAACTTTCCTGCTGGTGCTGCTGTTCATCGCTATTGGCGGCAGTACCGCCGGCTGGAATGGTGTATTGGTGGCGGAAAGCGTGCGCCTTGCGCCCCCCGGGGCAGCGGGGCCAGCATCTGGCGCGGTGATTTCACTCAGCTTTGCCGGCGCTGTACTTGGCCCGCCGCTGATTGCGCTATTGGGCCAGGAATTGCACGGCTATCGCTATGCTTTCGCGGTCTTGGCGACGCTGCCGCTTGCCGGTGCGGCGTTATGCTGGTTTGGGCGCCATGCCCGTAGGGGAGATTTCACATGACGCGCGATATGGTTGGCTATGGCGGCAAGTGGCCCGATATGCGCTGGCCGAATGGTGCACGGCTTGCTGTTTCCGTGGCTGTCAATTTCGAAGAAGGTGCCGAACAACAGGTGGGCGATGGCGATCCGCAATGTGAACGCATCGGTGAAGTCATCAGCGTGGTAGCGCCTGGTGTGCGCGATATGGGCCAGGAACAGATTTTCGCCTATGGCACGCGTGCTGGTTTTTGGCGCATGCTGGATGCGCTGGACCGCCACGCCATCCCCGCCACCTTCCTGATGTGTGGCCGCGCTGTCGAAAGGGCACCTGCCCTTGCTGCGGAGGCTACAAGACGCGGCCATGAAGGCGCGGCACATGGTTGGCTTTGGCGCCCGCAGGCGGATTATACATCACGCGAAGCCGAAGCCGCCGATCTCGATCGTTGTATTGCTGCCATCGCGCATGCTTGCGGCGAAGCACCCAAGGGATTTTTTTGTCGTGGCGCGGAAAGCATCTGGACGCGGGGGCTGCTTCAGGAACGCGGCTTCGCTTGGGTATCTAACGCCTTCGATGATGACGTGCCGTATGATGATCCTCAGCATCCAGGTCTTTCAGTGCTGCCTTATGCGCTTGATACCAACGATATGAAGTTCTTCCACCCGAATGGCTTTGTCCGCGCGGCAGAGATGGTGGAATATGTGAATGATGCGCTTGATGTGCTGCTGGAAGAAGCGGCCGCCGGCAAGCCGCGTTTGCTCAATATCGGCTATCATTTGCGTATTGCCGGGCGCCCTGCGCGCTTCCCCGCTTTTGAAAAAGTGCTGGCCCGGCTTGCCGCGCTTGGGGATCAGGTGTGGGTCGCGCGCCGCATTGATATCGCCAAGGCCTGGCGCGCTGCCACCCGCGCGTGAACGCAAGCGGCAGCGCGCCGAGTGCTTTGCTTCAGCCCGGCGGAACGGTGCGCGCCATCGCAGGCATGGCTGATACCTTCGCATACCAGGCTTCCAGCTTCGGATGCCCAGGGCGCCATGGTTCATTCGGGTAGCGGAAATCCATATAGCCAAGCGCGCAAGCAATGGTGATTTCACCAATCGTTGTCAGCATGCCAAGGCCATCGGCTTCCGCTTCCAACACCGCGAGCGCGGCCTTCACCTTGCCCTGCTGAAGCGCGATATAGGTTTGGCGGCCTTCATCCTGCGGCAGCGCAATTTCACGACGGCGTGGCTGGGTTGCATCCAGAATCCCATCGCCCAAGGCTTCCTGGCGCAAAGCCTTCCAACGCGCCGGCCCGGCAGGCGGAAACATCTTCGGCCCATCGCCAATGCTGTCCAGATATTCGCAGATCACCGGGCTGTCATAAAGCGCCGTGCCGTCATCCAGAATAAGCGTCGGCACCTTGGACAAGGGATTAAACTTAACCAGCGCCGGATCGGTGGTGCCGACCGTCCAAAGTTCCACTTGCTTGTCAATGCCGCGTTGGATCGCGAGCGCGACACATTTGCGCACATAAGGGCTGTTGGGCGAATATGCGAGTTTCATACTGCGTTTCCTTCCTTTGTATCAGATCAAAATCATCACGCCGGCGGTGTGCCAAGCGCATTCATCACCGCGCCGCGCTTCTCCATCCACCAACCATGTTGCGGCGGCCAGCAGCCAAAAACTTCCTCGGTTGTGCCGGGTTCCAACACGGCGCGTGCATGCAAGGGCCAGTTCGGATTATTCATGCCTTCGCGTCCAATCGCGATCAGATCGGCATCGCCCACCGCCAAAGCCGCTTCTGCCTGTTGCGGGCCGATAATCAGGCCAACCGCCATGGATTTCATGCCAAGCTCTCGGCGGATTTGCGCGGCATAGGGAATCTGAAAACCATAACCACGCGGCACGCGCTTGCTGCCGGTAGCGCTGCCGCCAATGCCGCCGGATGAACAATCCATCACATCCACGCCAAGCTTCTGGCATTCGCGTGCATAGGCGACGCTATCTTCCATTTCCCAGCCACCATCGGCGCCATCCACCGCGGAAATGCGCACGAACAAGGGCAGATGTTCTGGCCAAGCTTCGCGTACCGCACGCACAATCTCCAGCGGGAAGCGCATGCGCCCGGCCAGATCGCCACCATATTCATCATTGCGCGTATTGCAGAGTGGCGAGAGAAATTGATGCAGCAGATAGCCATGCGCGCAATGCACCTCAATCGCCTCATATCCGGCGGCGAGTGCCCGGCGCGCGGCAGTGGCGAAGGCATCGCGAATATCCGCCATGCCTTCCTTGGTCAGCGCCTCTGGCTGCACATGGCCTTCACCAATCGCCGTTGCGGTTGGCCCCACAAGCGGCCAGGGCTTTTCGCCCTTGGCGATTTCCGGCGCGCCGAGCGGCCCATTACCTTCAAAGGCACGCTGCGAAGATCCCTTGCGCCCCGCATGGCCAAGCTGCATCGCCGGCACCGCACCCTGTGCCTTGATGAAGCGCGCAAGCCGCTGCACCGGTTCAATATGCGCATCAGACCAAAGGCCAAGATCACCATGGGTGATGCGCCCTTCGCGCATCACGGATGTCACTTCGGTGAAAATCAGCCCAAAGCCACCGACGGCGAAGCGACCCAACTGCACCATATGCCAATCATTCGCCAAACCCTCGATCGCGGAATATTGGCACAGCGGCGGCATGACCACGCGATTGGGAATCGTCACACCGCGAATGGTGAGTGGCGAGAAAAGCAAGGAAGCCATGGGCGTCTCCGATACCTGAAACCTTTGGCACAGCCTGATACAGCTTCGCCGCTTCGTCCAGACTACCCTGCCTTCGCGATATTCTCTGGCGAGAAAGGCAATTGGCGTGGGCGCACGCCAAGCGCCGCATGAATGCCCCCGGCAATGGCGGCGATGCTGGGCGCCAGGCTTGCCTCTCCCGCGCCAAGGAAGGGCGCTTCGGGCCGATTGATCACCGCGACCTCAACCTTGGGCACTTCGGAAAAACGCAAAATTGGGAAGCTTTCCCAGGAATCAGAGGTAACGCGCCGGCGGTCAAAGCGCACTTCTTCGACCAGCGCGATCGAAGCGCCATGAATGGCACCACCTTCAAGTTGATTGGCGGCACCGTCAGGGTTCACGACCTCCCCACAATCGCCCGCAATCCAAATGCGCCGACAGAAGATGCGTTCACGCGCTTCGACTTCCGCGATCACCGCGGCATAAGCACCAGTATTCTTGTAGCGCGCATAGGCAATGCCAAAGCCAAAACCTTCGCGCGGCTGGCGCCCCTGCCAGCCCGCCATGCCCGCTACTTTTTCCAATACGGCGCGGCCTCGCGCATCATCCAAATGCCGCAGGCGGTAAGCAAGCGGGTCTTCACCCACCAGCGCCGCCATTTCATCCATCACGCTTTCCACCGCCCAGACATTCAGTGTGGCGCCAAGCCCACGCAACGCCGAAGTGCGAATGGGCATTTCCAATAATCTTGTGGTTGCAACATGAAGTTTCGGAACGCGATATCCCGGAATGGCATTGCGTTCCGCCCCACCCCCCGCCGCCAAGGGCGGGTTGATGGAAGGCTGCACCGGGAAGGGTTCCGCAAGCTGAGACGCCGCCAGAAGTGTAGGCACGGGCGAACGACCAGGCCGCCCGGTATGACCATTACTGATCACTTCCGAATGCCATTCAAGCAGCGTTCCATCGGCCGCAGCGGCGACTTCAATATCCACCAACATTGCGGGCGAAAACGGCGCCCAGCCAAGTTCATCTGCGCGAGACCACAATAGCCGCACCGGTTTGCCTTCCGCAGCGCGCGCAATCAGCACCGCTTCCAGCGCCACATCATCCGCGCCATTATGGCCATAGCAGCCAGAGCCTTCCATATGGCGGATAATGACTTTGTCTGCAGAACAGCGAAGGGTTTTCGCGATATCGGCGCGCAGATTATAGGGCCCCTGCGTATGGCTGAAGACCTCAACTACATCGCCCTGCCATTGCGCCACCGCGCAGGACGGCCCGATGGAAGCATGCGCCAAATAAGGCCGATGAAAGCTACGCTTTAGCCGATGCGCTGGCGCCGAAACTTCCGCATCTCGTTCTTCGGTAATTTTGCGCTCACCACGCACGGCAGCATCGCGCAGCCATGCGGTAAGCTGCATCTGTTCAGGCAAGGTATCGGTTTCCTGCCAGCGTGCCCGTGCGGCGATCCGGGCAGCGGCGCCTTCCGCATCCCATTCAGTGCCGGCCAGTACTGCAAGGAAATCACCATCGCGCACCAAGCGTGCATCACCCGGCAAGGCGCCGTCAGCAAGCGCTTCTAGCTTTGCGCCGCGCCCGCTGGGGCGGATGACGCGCGCATGCAGCATGCCGGGCAGCCGTAAATCATGCACATAAGCAGGTGCGCCCTGCAACTTGCCCGGCAGATCCCGCCGAGGCGCGGAAACCCCGACCAGGCGACGTGCCGCAACGGGCTTTGCACGCGCTTCGGGCGATGCTTCAACCTCCAGCAAGCCAGCATCAGCAAACTGCCAATAGCTGCCGACCTTGCCATGTGGCCCAATGAAGTCACCGTCCTGCACGGTAATCGCATCAAACGCCACACCGCTGCGTTGCGCGGCGACGGAAAGAAAAATCCGCCGCGCATCGGCGCTGGCATGGCGAATAGCGCTGCCGGAATCCTGCACGGAAAGGCTACCTGAAGTCACAGCCTCATCCGGGCTTTCCGGCGTGACCACACTCACCACGCGGATGCGTTCCAAAGCCACGTCCAATTCATCAGCGGCAATCTGCGCCAGCGTGGTCAGAATACCCTGGCCCAATTCCACCTTGCCTGGCTTGACTTCCACCACCCCATCGGCGCGGAAATGCAGCCATTGCGACAGCCGGCGATTGAGATGGAGGCTGCCCGGCAAACGCGGCTTGCCATCATCAACCTTGAGCGCAGCGCCGAAACCATGACTCATTGCGCCATCTCCTGCGCGGCACGCCTGATGGCGCGGATGATGCGATTATGGCTGCCGCAGCGGCATAAATGCGGCTCCAAAGCTACGCGAATGGCATCCTCATCCGGGTCAGGATTGGCGGCCAGCAATGCGGCGGCGGAAATCAACATACCCGAAAGGCAATACCCGCATTGGCCGGCCTGTTCCGCCAGAAACGCCGCTTGCAGCGGATGCGGCGCCGTGGCCGAACCAAGCCCTTCAACCGTTACCACCTTGCGCCCGGCAACCGCATCCAGGCCAAGCGCGCAGGCATAAGCAGGCGTGCCATCAAGCAATACCATGCAGGAACCGCATTGTTCAGCACCGCAGCCAAAGCGCGGGCTGGAAAGCCCCAAAGGGCCGCGCAACGCCTGCAATAAGGTGGCGTGATCCGGCAGATCCAAGGCGATTTCAGCGCCATTCAAGGTGAAACGGGTCACATGTCACTCCGCCTTAATGCCGGCATCGCGCACCAGCTTGCCAAGCGTGTCCACATCATTACGCAAATAGGCTTCGTATTCTGCCAGCGTCATCACCATGGGCCGCGCGCCCATGCGCTGCATGCCCGTTCTGCCGGTATCGCTTTGCATGATTTTGGTGATTTCCGCATGCAGCCTTTCCACAATGGGCCGGGGCGTCGTGGCAGGCATCATCAGCCCAATCCAGATTGGGTATTCAAAGCCCGGCACGGTTTCCGCAACGGTCGGCAGATTGGCCAGCATTGCATCACGCTGCTTGCCTGTTGTGGCAAGCCCGCGCACCGTGCCGGCACTGATATGCGGCGCCATGCTGGGAATGCCATCAAACATGATCGGTACCTGGCCGGAAATCACCGCCGTGCGTGCCTCATTGGAACCACGGAAACTCACCGCCACCATATCCACCTTGGCCATGGCCTTCAGCATTTCGCCGGCCAGATGATAGGGCGTGCCGGGGCCGGAATGGGCGTAATTCCATTTGCCGGGTTCGCGCCGCAGCAATTCCAGAAACTCCGGCAGCGTATTGGCCGGCACGGAAGGATGTACCGCCAGAACATTGTCAGCGATATTGATCGGCGCCACAGGCGTCAGGTCCCGCATCAGCACAAAGCCGCGCCCAGGCTGCAAGGTTTCATTCACCGCCGCGGTATTGCCAAGTGCGACCAGCGTATAGCCGTCACCAGGCGATTTCGCGACCATATTGGTGCCAATCGAACCACCAGCGCCGGTACGATTTTCAATAACCACCGGCACGCCAAGCGCCACTGAAAGCGGTTCCGCGATAAAGCGCGCCGCAACATCCGCCGCACCGCCCAGGCCGAAGGGAACAATGATGCGAATCGCCCTATTCGGCCAAGGCGCCTGACTTTGCGCCCAAACCGCAGGTGCCGCGAGCATGCCCGCCCCAGAAAGCAAAATATCCCGACGCTTCATTTTCCCAACCCTTCTTGCTTTGCGCGCATCTTTCGCACGCAACTGCAACCCGGTTCGGGGCGAAGGTCAAGCGGCGGGGTGCTTCAAACCTCGCCAGGGGCAACGACATGGGTGGTGATTTGCATCAGCCCTTCCAGCCCCGCCACACAGGTATCACCCGGCTTCAAATACAATTCCGCAGCATTTGGGTGGCCAATAGCCGTGCCGCGGGGCGCGCCGGTTGCGATCACATCGCCCACTTCAAACGGCATGAAGCGTGAGAAGTGCGCGATGATCCCTTCAATGCGATGGATATATTCATCCGTATTCACGCGCAGCCGCTGCTCCCCATTCACATGGCAGGTCAGCCACAAATCATAGGGATCAGCAATTTCCGCGAGCGGTACCGCATAAGGCCCAACCGGCGTAAAGCGCGGCATGTTTTTGGAGACCCAGAATTTCGTCCCCAACTGCACTTCCTGCTTCTGGATTTCTCGCGCTGTCAGGTCATTCAATACCGTAACGGCGCCCACATAATCGCGCGCCTTTTCGCGGCTGACCTGAAAGGCGCGGCGCGTGATGATGAAGGCCAATTCCGGTTCGTAATCGAAGGTTGTGATGCCTTCCGGCCGCGCCACGCGCGCGCCATCGCCCACCAGGGTTTCGGTCAGCTTCACAAAGCTGGTCGGCTCCTGCGGGTCTTCCTTCAGCATGCCCTGCGCGACCAATTCAGCGCGGTGGACTTTGCTGTTCTTGCCTACACAAAAAATCTTGCCTGGGTCCGGGATCGGGGGCAGCAAATGGCAACGCGCCGCCGGCAGCATGATGTTCCCCGCTGCCACAAAAGCGCGCAATTCCTCAATCGGCAGCGCCAGCACACGGCGCATATCCCAATCCGCGCCATGCGCTGCGGTCAGGTCCCGCATCATCTCGCCTTCCGCCGCGCCAAGCCTTGGGCGTAGATCACCAGGGGCGAGGAAACTTGCCAATCGGATCATAAGATTTCTACTCCAGCGTAATACCGCGCTCTCGCACAACCTGCTGCCATTTGGCAATGTCAGCATCAATGAAACGCGCAAAGGCATCTGGTGCCATGGGTTCCGGTTCCGCACCCAAAGCAGCAAGCCTTTGGCGGGTTGCATCGGTTGTGATGCCTTGCGCGGCCTCAGATGCGATTCTTGCCGTAACAGGCGCCGGCATGCCACGCGGCCCGAATAGCCCAAACCACCCAACCGCCGAATAGCCAGGCAGACCGCTTTCATTCACTGTCGGTATGCCAGGCAATAAGGCGGAACGGCGCTCCGCTGTCATGGCGATGCTTTGCACTTGCCCCGATGCCGATGCCGCCGCGACAGTCTGCGGTGGCGCAAACATCAATTGAATGCGCCCGCCCATCAGATCATTCAATGCCGGCCCCGTGCCGCGATAAGGCACATGCAGCATTTCAATCCCAGCCATGGAGGCGAAAAGCTCCGCGGCCAAATGGCTCGCGGCGCCTGTGCCAGAACTGCCAAAAGTAAAATCACCCGGCCTTTGCTTCGCGAGTGCAATCAGCCCCGCCACATCCTTAACACCAAGGCTTGGATGCACCGCCACCACATAGGCCGGTGCGGCGAGTAGCGTGACCGGCGTCAGGGCCGCTTCCACCTTGAAGGCGTCATGCGCGCCGGCAAGCCCCATGATCCCGCCGGTAGAAGTCACCATCAGCGTATGCCCATCCGCGGCGCCGCGCTGTAATTGCTGCATGCCGATGCGGCCCGCGCCACCCCCGCGATTTTCCACCACCACCGGCTGCTTGAAGCTTTCTTGAAAATGCTGCGCCAGTATCCGCGCCAGCACATCCGTGCCGCCCCCAGGCGGAAAGGGCACGATGATGGAAATGCCGCGCGTCGGAAAAGCATCTTGCGCCATAACTCCCTGCGCCAGGAATGGCGCGGCCAATAGGGCGGGCAAAACACGGCGGGGAATCATGCGGTAGCTCCTGATACTGGCGCGATTATGCTGCCTTTGCGGCATTTGGAATAGACGCGCCAACCAATCACCCCAAGATGGGCGCGCGGCCTGGCGAGGCCCTAGCCAAAGACCCGCGCTGCGCCATATGGAGGCATCGTTGCGTATCGGAGGCGATCACCCGTGACCAAAGCCCTGCCCGCGCTGATGGCGGTAAGCCTGCTGCTTGCAGGCGCGCTTTGGCTCGCGCTTGCCCATGGCAGCAATCATGCCTTGCTTTGGGTGCTTGGTGCAGCGCTTGGGTTTACACTCTATCGCGGCGCCTTCAGCTTTGCCGGCGGCTTTCGTCAGCTTTTG
>JBEDHL010000093.1:0-9022 GCA_041174145.1 Pseudomonadota bacterium | reverse complement strand
CATATAGATGATGGGCGGGCGGCCCTCGCCCTCCCATTGCAGCGGGCGGGCGATGGGGTCGCCATCCGGGTCTGTGCCGGTCACTTCCACCGGTGCCATATCGGGCAAGCGGCCCGGCGCGATGATGGCGCGTTTCCCGGCGGGGTTTGACCCACCTTCTTCGGCCAATTCGCGCATCATGTGGCGCAAGGCCGGGCGCTGATCAGTGCTAAGGCCAAAGGCGCGGGCGATTTCGGATTTCGTCACGCGCCCCTTGGCTTCAGCCAGAAACCCGCGCAGCGCTGCCTTGGAAGGAAGCTCGCCCGGGGTTTCAGTGGCTTGGCGCGCCGCACCGCGACGTTTGGCGCTGGCGGCAGGGCCGGAAGCGGCGCGGGATCGGGCCTTATGGCCCTTCACCGGCGGCCCGCGACGCGGCATCTCAGCGGCTGCTCTTGCGCGCGGCGGGCTTGGCCTTGGCCGCCGGTTTCGCCTTGACGGCGGCGGCTTTTGGCTTGGCAGCAGGCTTCGCCTTGGCGGCGGGCTTTGCCTTCGCCGCAGGCTTGGCTTTGGCGGCTGGTTTGGCCTTCACCGCTGCTTTAGCTGGCGCCGCGCTGGCCGCAGCCTTGCGCGCGCCGCCCTTGGCACCTTTGCGGGCGGCGGCACCACGCGCCTTCATCTCCTTGCCCTTTTCAGCAAGCAGCGTGACCATATCGGCCAAAATGGCGTCTTCCATGGCCAGATCGCGCGGCAAATTCGCCACCACGCGGCCATGCTGCGCGTAAGGCCCGAAGCGGCCCTTGCGCACCACCACCATCTCCCCATCCTTCGGATGCGGCCCCAATTCGCGGATGCGCGAACGCGCATCGGCCAAAAGCACGATGGCGCGGTTGAGCCCCACGGTCAGGACATCATCATCCTTGTCGAGCGATTTGAAGATGCTGCCACAGCGCACATAGGCACCGAAACGCCCAAGCCCCGCGGTGATTTCTTCCTGACTTTCCGGATCAATGCCAATCACGCGCGGCAGGGACAGCAAGCCAAGCGCCGCTTCCAGCGTCATGCCATCCGGGTTTTGCCCGGCAGCCAGGCTCGCACGGCGCGGCTTGGTCGGCTTGCCTTTGGCATCGGTGCCCGGTTCGCCAAGTTGCACATAAACCCCGTAAGGGCCGCGCCGCATCGTCACTGCCTGGCCGGTTGCGGGGTCTTTGCCCAATTCGCGGTCGGCGCCCGCGCCATCACCCTCGGCAGACGCAACACCAAAGGGCCGCGTGTAGCGGCATTCGGGGTAGTTGGAGCAACCGATAAAGGCGCCGCCGCGACCAAGCCGCAGCCCCAGCCTGCCTGCAGCGCAGGTCGGGCAGACACGCGGGTCCGTGCCATCGCCGCGTGCAGGGAAGATATGCGGCCCCAAATCCTCATCCAGCGCGTCGATCACATCGCGCACTTTCAGATCCTTGGTCGCTTCCACCGCGCGGGAGAATTCATCCCAGAAGGCATGCATCACTGCACGCCATTCCGCCCGCCCGCCGGAGATTTCATCAAGCCTTTCCTCCATGGCGGAGGTGAAGCCGGTATCCACATATTTTTCGAAAAAGCGCACCAGAAAGGTGGTGACCATCCGCCCCAAATCCTGCGCAATAAAGCGCCGTTTTTCGAGCGAGACATATTTCAAATCCTGCAAGCGCTGCAGGATGGAAGCATAGGTGGAAGGCCGGCCAATGCCCAATTCTTCCAGCTTCTTGACCAATGACGCTTCGGAATAGCGCGGCGGCGGTTGGGTGAAATGCTGGCTGGCCGCGATATCGCTGTGCTTCAGCGCTTCTTTTTCGCGCATGGGCGGCAGGATGCGGCTTTCATCATCTTCCGCCGCCGCAGCACCGGGCAGGATGCCAGCGCGCGCATCAGCGGCGCGGTCATCCTCATCTTCGCGATACAGCTTCAGGAAACCGTCAAAGGCAATCACCGAACCCGTGGCGCGGAATTGCGCGCGGGCATCCTTGGCGGCGATATCCACCGCGGTCTGGTCCATCTCTGCGGACGCCATTTGCGAAGCCACCGCGCGCTTCCAGATCAGGTCATAAAGCCTGGCCTGCGCGCCTTCCAATTCGCGGCCCATGGTATCGGGGCTGCGCGTCACATCGGTGGGACGGATCGCTTCATGCGCTTCCTGCGCGTTCTTGGCCTTGGAGGCATATTCGCGCGGCGCGGCGGGCATGTAGTTCGGCCCGAACTCACTTTTCACATGATCCCGAATGGCCGCAATGGCTTCGCGCGCCATGGTCACACCATCGGTCCGCATATAGGTGATGTGCCCGGCTTCATACAAAGCCTGCGCCGTGCGCATGGTTTGCTGCGCGCCCATGCCAAGCTTGCGCGATGCTTCCATCTGCAACGTGGAGGTCATGAAGGGCGGCGGAGGGTTCCGCCGCACACGGCGCTTTTCGACCGACGCCACGCTATAGCTGCCACCTTCGGCCAGCTTCTTCGCGCGCATTGCCGACGCTTCATCTGAAAGGTCGAATTGCTCCAGCTTGCGGCCTTCAAGATGCGTGAGCCGCGCTGTGAAGGGCGCGCCGGCGGCAGTGGTGAAGCGGCCCTCAATGGTCCAATATTCACGCGCGCGGAAGGCTTCAATTTCCGCTTCGCGTTCGCAAATCAGGCGCAGCGCCACGGATTGCACGCGCCCCGCGGAACGAGACCCCGGCAGCTTCCGCCACAGCACCGGCGAAAGCGTATAGCCCACCAGATAATCCAGCGCGCGCCGCGCCAGATAGGCTTCGATCAACGGCTGATCCAAATCACGCGGATGCGCCACCGCATATTGTACGGCGCGCTTGGTGATTTCATTGAAGGTGATGCGCTGAACATGCTTGCCCTTCAGCGCCCCGCGCTCGGCCAGCATATCCTTCACATGCCAGGAAATCGCTTCCCCTTCGCGGTCCGGGTCGGTGGCGAGGAAAAGCCGCTTCGCACCCTTAAGGGCGGAGGCGATTTTACCCACCTGTTGTTCGCCGCGCGGGTCCTTGCCCCAAAGCATCGCGAAATCCTGATCGGGCAGGACCGCGCCATCCTTTTCTTCCAGATCGCGGACATGGCCATAGGAGGCCAAAACCGTGAAATCCCGGCCGAGATATTTTTCAATCGTCTTCGCCTTGGCCGGCGATTCCACCACGACTACGTCGCTCATGCCTTCCCGATTCACCCTTTGCCGGATAGCGCCACCCGATGGCCGGGCAGCATATCCACCCGGCCTTCCAGTTCCAGATCGGCAAGCGCCGCCTGGAGCGCGGGGGGTGAGAGGTGACAGCGCCGGAGCAGATCGTCAACAGATATCGGTGCCATTCCAATTAAATCAATAAGTTGACCATATTCGCCGGGGGTAGCTTCCGGCTGGACATCCTCAGGGCTCGGAATTTCCGGGGTATGGGCCAGGGCAAAAAGCGGGGTATCGTTCGGCGCTTCAGGCAGATGCGCCAGCACATCGGCCGCACTTTCCACCAAATGCGCGCCCTGGCGGATCAAATCATTGGCGCCACGGCAGCGCGGATCAAGCGGGCTGCCGGGGATGGCGAAGACCTCTCGCCCCGCTTCCAAGGCAAGGCGCGCGGTGATGAGTGTGCCGGAGCGTTCGGCGGCTTCCACCACCAGCACGCCAAGACACAAGCCGGCCACGATGCGGTTGCGCTTCGGGAAATGGCGTGCAAGTGGCGCGGTGCCGAGCGCGTGTTCGGCCACCAAAGCGCCTTCGCGGCCAATCCGCGCCTGAAGTGCCGCGTTTTCCGGCGGATAGGCGACATCCAGGCCGCCTGGCAGCACGGACAAAGTCCGCCCGGCACGCAAAGCGCCCTGATGCGCCGCCGTATCCACCCCGCGCGCGAGGCCGGAGATCACCAGCACCCCGGCGCGGGTCAATTCTTCTGCGATATCTTCGGCAATGCGCCGCCCGGCAGCCGAGGCATTGCGCGCACCGACAATGGCAAAGCTTGGCGTCTGGGCCAGCAGCGCGGCATCGCCCTGCACCGCCAGCATGGCCGGCGCGTCGGCCAAAAGGGCGAGCAAGGGCGGGTAGCCGGGATCGCCCCAAAAGATAAAGCGCGCGCCAAGCTTCGCCATGGCATCAGCTTCTCGCCGTGCGTCATCCAGGCTTGGGATGCGCGCCGGGGCTTCGCGCTTTGCCAGCAAGCGGGGCAAAGCCTCCAGCGCCGCCGCCCCGCTGCCATGGCGGGTGAGCAGGCGGCGAAACCCCATGGGGCCAATGCCCTCAGTCTGGGCGATACGCCATAGGGCGAGGCTTTCGGCGGGGCCGGGGGTTCCATCGGGCATAGGCGAAATTCTATGCCATAATTCAACCTATACGGGAAATACTAAATTGTATTTCTATTTCGTGCTCTTTCCGATGCGTGGTTCGGTTCCGGCCAATAGGCGGCGGATATTCGCCTCATGCCGCCAGAACACCAGCACGGCGATCAGCAAGGCCATCAGCGCGTGATCCGCACTGGACAGGACCAGGGCGAAAAGCGGCGCCGCCGCAAAGGCGGTCAGCGCGGCGGCGGATGACATTTTCAGGAGTTTCGCTGTCACCAGCCACACAGCACAGCAGGCCAGCCCAACCGGCCAGGCGGCGGCCAACAGCACGCCAAGCCCTGTCGCCACGCCCTTACCACCACGAAAGCCGAGCCAGACCGGGAAAAGATGGCCCAGCACCGCCGCCGTGCCCACCACCAGATCCTGATCGCCCAGAAACTGACGCGCGAGCAGCACCGCGACCGCGCCCTTCAGCCCATCCAGGATCAGGGTTGCCGCCGCCAGGCCCTTGCGGCCAGTGCGCAGCACATTGGTCGCGCCGATATTGCCGGAACCGACCTGGCGGATATCGCCAAGCCCCGCCGCCTTGGTCAGCAACAACCCGAACGGGACGGAGCCAATCAAATAGCCGCCGACGAGCGCGATCAGAAACGCGATGCTATCCGCATGTTCCGCCATGGTTCAGCCGCCGAAAACGCGCCGCCCGGCTTTCCAGGTGCCAAGCACCCGGCCTTCCAGGGCACGACCATCAAAGGGGGAATTCTGCGCCTTGCCGGGCAGCTTGCCGGCTTCAACCTTCCAGCCTCGATCGGGGTGGAACAACACCAAATCCGCCGGCGCGCCCTTGGCCAACCTGCCCTGCGGCAAATCCAGCAAATTGGCGGGCCGCGCAGTCAGCAGGCCCAGCGCAGTCAGCAGCGGCACATCGCCGGCATGCACGCGCGCCAAAGTCACGCCCAGCAGCGTGGCAAGCCCTGCCCCACCCGCTTCGGCCTGCGCGAAGGGCAGCCGCTTGTCATCCGCATCGCGCGGCTGATGGTCTGAGGCGATGGCGTCAATCGTGCCATCCGTGAGTGCGGCCACCACCGCCTGCCGATCCGCCTCGGTCCGCAAAGGCGGCGAAAGCTTCGCATAGCTGCGGTAATCGCCAATCGCGGTTTCGTTCAAATCGAAATAGGGCGGTGCAGTATCGCAGGTAACGGCCAGCCCCTCAGCCTTGGCGGCGCGGATCAAATCAAGCGCGGCGGCGGTGGAGATATGCGCGAAATGCACGTGCCCGCCGGTGATGCGCGCGAGTGCAATATCCCGCGCTACCATCATCGCTTCCGCCGCCGGGGTAATGCCAGGCAGGCCAAGGCGTGTCGCCAATTCGCCTTCCGTCGCGGCGCCGCCTGCGGCAAGGCTCGGTTCTTCTGGGTGCTGCACAATGAAACTGCCAAAGGCCCGCGCGTAAGACAGCGCCAACCGCATGCTGCGCGCGGAGGCAATGGCGCGCACGCCATCAGTAAACGCAATGGCGCCGGCTTCGCGCAGCAGCCCATATTCGGCCAATTCCTTGCCCGCGCAGCCTGCCGTCGCGGCGCCGTAAGGCAGCAGCGTGACCGAACCCGTGGCCTCACCCCGCCGGGCGATGAAGGAAATCAGCGCGGGGTCATCCAAGGCCGGGTCGGTATCCGGCAGCACGCAAATGGTGGTGATGCCCCCGGCGGCGGCGGCTTGCGCGGCAGAGGCGATGGTTTCCCGATGCTCTGCCCCTGGTTCACCAAGATTGGCGCGAAGATCAATCAAGCCGGGTGCGAGGCAGGCGCCTGCGGCATCCACCACGGCAGCGCCTTCGGGCGCTGTCAGGCCAGCGCCGCAATCGGCAATCAGCCCATCACGGATGAGCAAAGCGCCAGGCGCATCAAGGCCAGAGGCGGGATCGAGCAGGCGGGCGTTGGTGATGATTGTATCGGCCATGCTCAACGATTCCGCGGCAATTGGCGGGAAAGCACATCAAGCACCGCCATGCGGCAGGCCACGCCCATTTCCACCTGCTCACCAATCACGCTGCGCGTTGGGTGATCGGCAATGGCGCTTTCAATTTCAACGCCGCGATTCATCGGGCCTGGGTGCATCACAATCGAATCCGGCTTAGCGAAGGCGAGCTTTTCCGCATCCAGCCCATAGAAGCGAAAGAACTCCCGCGCGGAGGGCACCATGCCGCCCGACATGCGTTCGCGTTGCAGGCGGAGCATCATCACAACATCGGCGCCCGCCAGCCCGGCCTTCATGTCGTGGAACACTTCCACGCCAAGCCGCGCCGCTTCGGCGGGGATCAGCGTGGGCGGCCCCACCACGCGCACGCGGCTGCCCATGGTGGTCAGCAAATGCATGTTGGAACGCGCCACGCGGGAATGGGCGATATCGCCGCAAATCGCGACCACCAACCCTTCAAGCCGCCCCTTATGGCGACGGATGGTCAGCGCATCCAATAGCGCCTGGGTCGGGTGTTCATGCGTGCCATCGCCGGCATTGATCACCGCCGCATCCACCTTCTGACTCAGCAGCGAAGGCGCGCCGGATTGCGCATGGCGCACCACCAGCAAATCGCAATGCATGGCGTTCAGCGTGCTGGCCGTATCCAGCAGGGTTTCGCCCTTATTCACGCTGGAGGTACTGACCGACATATTGATGACATCCGCACCCAACCGCTTGCCCGCGATTTCAAAACTCGTGCGGGTGCGGGTGCTGTCTTCAAAAAACAGATTGATCAGCGTGCGGCCCTTTAACAGGTCTCGCTGCGTTTTGCCGCTGCGATTAAGCAGCGCGTAGGATTCCGCCAGGTCCAGCAAATCCGCGATATGTGGCGGCTCAAGACCCTCAATGGCGAGGAGGTGTTTGCGGGGATAGGTCACGCTGAGTAGTTTAGCCGCCCCCGGGCGGTGATGGCCAGAGCAAGCTAGGGTAGCTTGAGCGCCCCACGCAGTGCGGCGGCCTTTTCATCCAGCGAGGCACGGCCGGGGCTGCGTTGCACCTCCCGCACCGCGCCATCCGCAAGCCGCAGCACCAAGCGCCATTCCTTTGATGTGGCGGAAAAATCCGTCTCTCCACTGCGCGTGGTGCCAGCGGGTGCCTCAGCGGCTTCCACCGCAATGCCCGCAATGGCGCCAGGGGGCAGGATTTCCTGGATATCGAAAAACCGCCACCAGGTCGTGACGCTACGGGTGAAAACCGCGCTGCCATCACCGCGAATCGCAAGGCTATGCGGGGCCGGGATGAAGGACAGAAACAGGAACATCCCCAGGCCCAGGATGGGAAAGCCAAGGCCAAAAAGCCGCGGCGTAATGGCGGGCCATTCGGCCAAAAACTGCGGCACCAGGGCAAAACCCACCATCGCAAAGCCAAGCCCCGCCAAAGCGCCTATCGCGTAGCGGATGCGCCCATCTAGGGCGATTTCCACCAAAACCTGATCCATGACCGCATCCTCATCCCCTGGTCGCGTCCAGCGCCGCCTGAAGCATCCAAGCCGCCGCGGCCTTATCGACCGAAGCCGCCCTTTTGCCCCGGCTGAGATCGGCTTCCCCCACCATCATGCGGTTGACCGCGGCCGAGGAAAGCCTTTCATCCCAGAGCGCTGCGGGAAGACCCGTAGCATCTGACAAGGATTTTGCCCAATCCCGCGCTGCTTGGGCCGCCGGGCCAAAGGACCCATCCAGGCCAAGCGGCAGGCCGACCACGAGCCCCCCCGCCCCTTCCTTCGTGGCAATGGCCTTTATTTCGGCGGCCAGCGCCATCAATTTTCCGCGCTTGAGGCTGCCATAGGGGCTGGCCAGCATGAGCGAGACATCGCTCAGCGCCACGCCCACGGTCTTTTCCCCAGGATCAAGGCCGATTAGCCGGGAATGGCGGGGGAGCGCTGCGCGCAAATCTGTCAGGTTGAAGAGTGGCATCGGGGGCCTTATGGTCCGCCGCTCTTTTTCCGGGAAGTACTGATTTATGTCCCTCGACACCGCCACCGTAAGGCGCGTTGCGGCTTTGGCCCGCCTGCGCCTGGAAGAACAGGATGTCGCCCGCGTGCAGGGCGAGCTGAACGGCATTCTGGGCTGGATTGAACAGCTTCAGGCCGTGAACACCGATGGGGTTGAACCCATGGCCGGCGGCACCCCCGGCGGCGTGGCGGCCATGCCGATGCGCCAAGATGTGGTGACCGATGGCGGCAAGGCGGAAGCCGTGCTGGCCAATGCGCCGGATCGTGAAGGCGAATATTTCGGCGTGCCGAAGGTGGTGGAATAATGCATCCGACCGATTTCACCCTTTCCGGCGCGCTGGCCGCGCTCAATGAGGGCGCGATCAGCGCTGAGGAATTGACGCGCGCCCATGTGGCCGCCGTTGAAGCGCTGAACCCGAAGCTGAATGCCTTCATCACCACCACAAGCGAACAGGCGCTGGACGCGGCGCGTGCGTCCGATGCGCGCCGTGCGCGGGGTGAAGCCGGGCCGCTTGAGGGTATTCCCCTTGCCATCAAGGATTTGTTCTGCACGGAAGGTGTGCGCACCACGGCGGCATCGAAGATCCTCGGCAATTTCATCCCGCCTTATGAAAGTACCGTGACGGCGCAATTGAAGCGCGATGGCGCGGTGTTTTTGGGTAAGGCCAATCTGGATGAATTCGCCATGGGGTCTTCCAATTTGACCTCCGCCTATGGGGGCGTTTTGAACCCCTGGCAGCGCAAGAATGACACAGGCTCGCGGCTGGT
>JBEDHL010000092.1:0-12599 GCA_041174145.1 Pseudomonadota bacterium | reverse complement strand
CCCCCCCCTTGCGGCATGCCCCCGGCCTCGGCTTGATGGGGTCCTGACAGGTCAGGAGTGAAGCGGATGCGCGTCAGCGTGATCCAGATGAACCAGGGCAGCGACAAGGCGGCCAATCTGGCGCAGGCGGAAAGCCTGATTGAAGCGGCGGTGGCTGCGGATCGGCCCGGCTTGGTCAGCCTGCCGGAAACCTGGACCAATCTGGGCGGCGGGCGAGACGCCCGCATGGCCGCCGCCGAAGTGCTGCCCACACCGGGGGCCCAAGGCGGCCCGGCCTATGAAATGCTGCGCGGCCTGGCGCGCCGGCACGGCATTACCGTGCATGGCGGTTCCATGATCGAAAATGGCGGCGAGAAGCTGTTCAATACCACGCTGGTTTTCGGGCCCGATGGCGCCGAAATTGCGCGCTATCGGAAAATCCATTTGTTCGACATTACCGCGCCCGATGGCACAGGCTATCGTGAAAGCGCGCTTTATGGCGGCGGGCGAGACTTGGCGCTGTTTGAAGCGGGCGGCATCCGCTTTGCCTGCACCATTTGCTATGATGTGCGCTTTCCGGAGCTTTATTCCGCGCTGCGCGCCATGGGGGCGGAAGCGATTCTGGTACCGTCCAATTTCACGCTGCAAACCGGCAAGGATCATTGGGAAGCGCTGCTGCGCGCGCGGGCGATTGATACGCAATGCTGGATCATCGCCGCCGCTTCCTTCGGCCAATATGAAGAACGCGGCGCGCAACGCAGCGTCTATGGCCATTCGCTGATTGCCGATCCCTGGGGCCATGTTGTTGCCAAGGCGAGCGACGGGAAGGGCCATGCGACCGCGCGGATAGACCAGGCGCTGACGGCCCGCGTGCGGCGTGACATGCCGCTGCTGGAACACCGCGCTGCGGCGCAGGGCTGGCAGCGCGCATGAACGCCTTCGCGCCGCGCCGTGTAGTCATTCTGGCCGGGCAAAGTGCCGAGGCACAAAAAGCCCGTGCCGCGCTGGTGGCGCGTTATGGTAGTGCCGGTGAAGACGAAGCCGATATGGTGGTGGCGCTTGGCGGTGATGGCTTCATGCTGGAAACGCTGCACCGTTTCTTGCGTCGTGGCCTGCCGGTTTATGGCATGAACCGGGGTAGTGTTGGCTTTCTGATGAATGATTATCGGGAAGATGATCTGCCCGCGCGCCTGGCCGCCGCACAAACCGCCACCGTCCATCCGCTGCGTATGCTGGCAAGCCATGAACATGGTGCGCCGGTTGAAGCACTCGCCATCAATGAAGTCTCCCTGCTGCGTGAAAGCCGGCAGGCGGCGAAGATACGCATTCTGGTGGATGGCAAGGCGCGGCTGCCGGAATTGATTTGCGATGGCGTGCTGGTCAGTACACCCGCCGGCAGCACCGCCTATAATCTTTCAGCGCATGGGCCGATTGTGCCACTCGGCGCCAATTTGCTGCCACTGACGCCGATTTCCGCCTTCCGCCCCCGGCGCTGGCGCGGCGCCCTGCTGCCTTCTGAGGCGACAGTGGTGTTCGATATTCTGGAACCCGATAAGCGCCCGGTCGCGGCAGTCGCGGATTATACGGAAGTGCGCGATGTGACGCGCGTTGAAGTGCGCGAAGCGCGCGATGTCTCCCTGACCCTAATGTTCGACCCTGATCACGGGCTTTCTGAGCGCATCATCGCCGAGCAATTCACGGTGTGAGCGACGCGCCGCGCATCCCGCCGCGCCTGTTGTTCTGGGGCACGGCGATTACGCAACTTGTCGGCTGGGGCTGCCTTTTCACCCCCTTCCAATTGATGGTCGCACCGATGGAGGCCGAGCTTGGCTGGTCTCGCGTGCTGATCTCGGGCGCTTTCACCTGCGGCTTGCTGGTCTCGGGCCTGGTCGCGGTGCCGGCGGGGCGCTGGCAGGATCGCCACGGCCCGCGCGCGATGATGACAGGCGGCGCGCTGCTGGGCGCGCTTTTGCTGGTGGGGTGGAGTTTCGTGTCTCACCCCATCGCCTTCGTTGTGCTCTGGATCCTGCTGGGTGCGGCGCATGCCACCTGCCTTTGGGGGCCGGCCATGGCGGTGGTGGTGGCGGAAGCGCGTGATGTGACGCGCAGCATCACGGCAATCACGCTGATCACCGGTTTTACCGGCACCATCTTCATTCCCTTGGTGGAAGCGTTGATCGGGCTTTTCGGCTGGCGCGATGCGTTGCTGGTGTTGGCGGTGATCCAAACGGGTTCCGCCGCGCTGACCGGTTACATGCTGCGCCATGCCGGTCCGCCGAAGCGCCTGGCGGAAAGCGCGGCGCCAGTGTCTTTAATGCGTCGCTTGCGCGACCCGGTGTTTCTCGGGCTTGCCTTTTGCTTTGCAGCGCATGCCTTCATCGGCACGGGGCTAGGCGCGCATCTGGTGCTGCTGCTGCGCGAACGTGGCTGGCCGGAAGCGACTGTTCTGCTGCTGGCCGCCGCGCATGGTCCTGGGCAGGTGGCAGCGCGGCTGGTGCTGTTCACGCTGGGCCGAGGGGTCGCCATGCGCCATGTCGGGCGCTTTGCCTTGCTGCTGCTGCCGATCGGCATGGCGCTTTTCGCGCTTGCGCCAAATAGCCTGGCGCTGACGATTGCCTTCATCATCGCCTGGGCGGTGGCGGATGGTTTGCTGACCATTTTGCGCGCGGCAGGCGTGGCAGAGATCATGGGCCGCGATGGCTTTGGCGCGACATCCGGCGCGCTTTCCGCCTTTGCGGTTTTGCCGCGCACGGCGGCACCCTTGGCGCTGGCGCTGGTTTGGGATGCAGCAGGCGGCTATGGCCCCGTGCCCTGGCTACTGCTCGGGATTGCGCTCTTCGCCATGGCGAGTTTTTACGCGGCGTCGCGCCCGCGCGGGGCGAGCACCAATTCAGTTTGACAAGCGATTGCCGCCAGCGCCGCCACCAACATAACCACCGCGGGTACCGCTGCCTTCACAAGCGGCAAGCCCGATCAGCAGCAGCGCAGCGATGAAGAAGCGCATGCTCATTGATCATTCAAATGGCAGGCGCTGCGCTGGCCCGGCGCCACTTCGCGCAGCCTTGGCACCTCCACCCGGCAGCGTTCTGTCGCCATCGGGCAGCGCGGATGGAAGTGGCAGCCACTTGGCGGGTTGATCGGTGAAGGGATTTCCCCCTTCACAACGCTGAAGGCGCGCTTACGGTTTTCAATCCGCGGCACGGAATCCAGCAAGGACCGCGTATAGGGGTGGTTAGGTCGGCGGAAGACGCTTTCCGTATCCGCTTCTTCCACCACGCGGCCCAAATACATGATCACCACGCGATCAGACAAATGCTCCACCACGCCAAGATCATGGCTGATGAAAAGATAAGTCAGGTCCAATTCGCGGCGCAGGCGCATAAACAGGTTCAGGATTTGCGCCTGAATGGAAACATCCAGCGCCGCCACCGCCTCATCACACACAATGAAATCCGGCTTCACCGCCAGCGCACGCGCAATACCGATGCGTTGGCGCTGCCCGCCGGAAAATTGATGCGGATAGCGCCGCTTGAAACCGGGATCGAGCCCGGCGCGGCGCATTTGCTCATCCACATAATCATCAAAGGCCGCGCCATCCAAAAGCCCATGCACGCGCGGCGCTTCGCCTACAATATCCTGCACGCGCATGCGGGGATTGAGTGAGGCATAGGGGTCCTGGAAAATCATCTGGGTGCGGAGTTTCATCTGCCGCGCCTCAGCCCCCGTCAGCGCCTTGATATCGCGCCCATCACGCAGAATGGTGCCTTCGGTAGGTGGCAGAATGCCCGCCACCATGCGCCCAAGCGTGGATTTGCCACAGCCGGATTCACCAACCAGCCCGACCACTTCGCCCTTGCGCACGGTCAGGTTCACGCGGTCCACCGCATGCACCACTTCTTCGCGCACCGGCGCGCCCAGGCGCTGAGCGATGCGCCCGGCAAAATCCAGCTTCTTTTCAAAACGGCGCGTAATGTCGCGCAGTTCCAGCATCGGTGCGGCGTTCATGCGGCCTCCGGCGCTTCAAGATGGGGGTGTACGCAGCGCGCTTCGCGCCCCGGCAGAATTTCCGCCAGCAAGGGTTCCGTCAGGCAGGCTTCGGAAGCACGCGGGCAGCGCGACCGGAAGGCACAGCCCGGCGGCAGGTTGAGCAAGGATGGCGTCATGCCGGGGATTTGCCTGAGCGCCTCACCACGCTTGTTGCGGCTGGGCACGGAACCAATCAGCCCATGCGTGTAAGGATGCAGTGGCTTGTCCAGCACTTCGCCGACGACGCCCTTTTCCACGATACGCCCGGCATACATCACCGCAATATCATCCGCGAGGCCAGCCACAACCGAAAGATCATGCGTGATCCAGATCATGGACGTGCCGGTGGTGGCGCAAAGCTTTTGCACCTCGGCCAAAATCTGCCCCTGAATGGTCACATCCAAGGCCGTGGTCGGTTCATCGGCAATGATCAATTGCGGTTCATGCAAAAGCGCAATCGCGATCGCGACACGCTGGCGCATCCCGCCCGAGAATTGATGCGGGTAGGATTTCAACCGTTCATCCGGTGAAGGAATCCCCACCATGCCGAGTGTATCCCGCGCGCGCTGGCGGGCTTCCTCGGTGGAAACCTTCTTATGCGCCAGCACGGTTTCGATCATCTGCGTATCAATGCGCAGCACCGGGTTCAGCGTCATCATCGGGTCCTGGAAGATCATGGCGATGCGGTTGCCCCGCAAATCGCGCATTTCTTCTTCGGAAAGCTTCGCCAGATCACGCCCCTGAAACAGGATGGACCCGCCCGCAATGCGCCCGGGCGGATCAACCAGGCCAATGATGGAAAACCCCGTGACGGATTTGCCGGAACCGGATTCGCCGACCAGCCCCATCACCTTGCCGCGGCCAACGGAAAAGGAAACGCCATCCACCGCCTTCACCACGCCAGCGCGGGTGAAGAAATGCGTCTTGAGATCGCGAACTTCTAAGGTAGGCGCCGTCATGTTCATTTCTTCAACCGCGGGTTCAGCACATCGCGTAATTGATCACCCACCAGATTGATGGAGACAATCGTGATCAGCAGCGCAATGCCGGGATAGAAGGAAATCCAATATTTGCCGGACAGCATATATTCATAGCCATTGGCAATCAGCAGGCCGAGCGATGGTTCCGTGATCGGTACGCCAAGGCCAAGGAAGGACAGGGTTGCTTCCAGCGCAATGGCGCGCGCCACCTGCATGGTACCCACCACAATCAGCGGCGGCAGGCAATTGGGCAGCAAATGGCGAAACAGCACGCGATACGTGGGCAAAGCCAGGCATTGCGCTGCTTCAATATATTCGCGCCGGCGTTCCACCAGCGCCGTGCCGCGCACCGTGCGCGCATAATAGGCCCATTCCACCAGCACCAGCGCGATCACCACATTCATGATGCCCTTGCCGAGGAAAGCCAGGATCATCAGCGCTGCCAGAATGGTCGGGAAGGAAAGCTGCAAATCCACCAAGCGCATGATCACGCTATCGGTCCGCCCGCCGGCATAGGCCGCAAGCAAACCAAGGGACGCACCAATCAAGCAGGCAATCAGCGCCGAACCCGCGCCCACGGTCAGCGAAATGCGCAAGCCGTAGATGATGCCGGACAGCATATCGCGCCCCTGATCATCCGTGCCGAGCCAATAGGTGAAGCCAGCGCCCCCCACCGTGCCCGGTTCCATCCGGCCATCCATGATGTCGAGTTCGGCGAGATCATAAGGGTTTTGCGGTGTGATCCAGGGCGCGAAAATGGCCAGCAAGGTGATGATGATGAACACCACCAGCGCGCCAAGTGCCACTTTGCTTTCAGCGAATTCGGACACAAAACGCCGGAAGGGTGTTTCCACCTTATCGGCGATTTTGCCTGGAATGACGGCGTCGCTCATGTGCCTTTGCTCTCCAGCCGGACGCGCGGGTCAAGCATTGAATAGGTCAGATCAACAATCAGATTGATGGCGATGAACATCAGCACAATCAGCATCAGGTAAGCGACAATCACAGGCCGATCCAGCACATTGATCGAATCAATGATTAGCTTGCCCATACCCGGCCAGGCGAAGACGCTTTCCGTTACCACCGAAAAGGCGATGGTGCTGCCAAGTTCCAAGCCCACCACAGTGACCACCGGGATCAGGATATTCTTGAAGACATGCACAAAGGTCACGCGCGCTGGGGAAAGCCCCTTCGCGCGGGCAAATTTCACGTAATCCATCAGCATGGTTTCGCGCACACCCGCGCGCGTCAGGCGAATGACCAGGCTGATCTTGAACAGTGAAAGGTTCAGTGCAGGCATGGCCATATGGCGCAGCCCATCCCAGGTCAGGAAGGACCATTGCATGCCCAAAAGCGTGCCGGTGTCCCCCCGCCCGGTGGAAGGAAGCCAACCAAGATAGACGGCAAACACCATGATCAGCATCAGCCCCACCCAGAAGGTGGGCAGCGAAAAGCCCAGAATGGAGCTGGCCATGATCACGCGACTGAAACGGCTATTGGGTCTGAGCCCAGCATAAAGCCCCAAGGGCAGGCCAATAATCAGCGCGAAAATGGTGGCGCCAAAGGCCAGTTCCATGGTGGCCGGCATGCGCTGCAAAATCAGCTTCAACGCCGGTTCATTATAGACAAAAGACCGCCCCAAATCGCCCTGCAGCGCCTTGGTCAGGAACACGGCATATTGCTGCCAGAGCGGCAGATCGAGCCCCAGCGCCTGCACGGCGCGTTCACGCTCAATCTGGTCCGCATCCGGGCTGATCAGGATTTCCACCGGATCGCCAATGGCAAAGACGCCGATGAAAACAATCACCGACATCGCCAGCACAACAAGCAGTGCCTGCAATAAGCGCCGAACGAGATAGACGGTCATTTTTCCCTATCCGGTTCAGCGCGCTGCGGGGCGCACATCCTGTGCGCGCGTCAGCTCATCATTACGCGCGTCATGTGCCAGATGCCGGCGCATACCCCAGATATTGGTTTGGATATGCAGCGGGATCACCGCCACATCTTCAGCCGCAATGCGCTGCGCTTCAATCACCAACTGCACGCGCTTGGCTTCATCCAACTCCACCAAGGACTGATCCAGCAGCGCATCCAACCGCGGGTTGGAATAGCGCCCACGGTTGGAAGAACCCCAGCCCTTCTCCCGCGTCACGGTCGCCAGAATATTGCGCAGCGGATGCGACCCATCGGGGTTGGAGCCCCAGCCAATCAGGTGAGAGGAAAAATCCGCCCGGCCCGCGCGGCCGATAAAAGTGGTCCAAGGCTGCGCTTCCACAGTGGTGCGCACGCCAATGCGCGTCCACATCTGGCCCACTGCCTGAATAATGCGCGCATCATTCACATAGCGGTCATTCGGGCCATTCAACTGAATGCGGAAACCTTGCGGATAGCCCGCTTCCGCCAGCAGGCGGCGCGCCGCATCGGGATCGAAGGGCGGGGGCGTCACGCCGGGCACATGCGTATAAACACCCTCAGGCAGGAATTGCCCCGCCGGCACGGCGGCACCTTCCATCACCCGGTCCACAATCGCCTTACGGTCAATGGCGATAGAAAGCGCGCGCCGCACCCGCACATCCTGCAGCGGATTCTTACCCAAAGGCTTGCCATCATTATCCGTGATGAAGGGTGAATTCTCATTGGCCTGACGCAGATGATCCAGGCCCAGGAAAATCAAGCGCAGGCCGACAATTTCCGAAAGCGCAATGCGATTATCCTGGCGCAGCTTCGCCAGATCCGATGTCGGCACCTGGTCAATGAATTCCACATCACCCGCCAGCAAGGCCGCCGTGCGCGCCGCATCATTGGTGATCATGCGATAAAGCACGCGCTGGAAAGGTGCGCGATCGCCCCAGTAATTATCGTTGCGTTCAAATTCAATACGGTCGCCACTGCGATGCGACACAACGCGATAAGGCCCGGTGCCAATCGCCGCGCGGCCAGCGTTGAAATCCTCAGTCGTCGCGTTCTGATGCGTCTCCCGGTCCAGGATGCGGACATTGGTCATGTCCAAGGGCATCAGCGGATGCGGGGCGGCGGTACGGAAGCGGATGGTCAGCGGGTCCACAATCTCAATGGATTGGATGGGCCGCGAATAGGCCGCGAAGGATGACGGGCTATTGGGCACATTGGGCAGGCGCTGCAGCGTGAAGGCGACATCCTCGGCAGTGAATTCATTGCCATTATGGAAGCGCACATTGGGCCGCAGCTTGAATTCCCAAACATTGGGTTCAACCGCGCGCCAGCTGAGCGCCAAGCCCGGCTGGTTGTTTGACTTCGCATCGGTATTGATCAGCTTGTCGAAGATGGTATCCGCCACCGCGTTATTGGGCGAAAGCTGGTGATAATGCGGGTCAAGCGAGGTCACCGGCGCCGCCACCGCCATGGTGACACTTTGCGCCATGGCGCCCTGCGCCGAAAGGCCGATGATAGCCGTGCCGGCAGCCAGCGCCAGCTTGCGAAGATTACCCATCACCCCAGACCCCCTATTGTTCTTGAGCCAAACCTCACTTCCTTCTAGCAGCCAGCGCGCGGCACCGCTAGCATCGCCCAACCCCTTAGAAGGAGAATGCCGGCATGTCCCCCTCCCCGTCCCGCATCCCTGCCCTTTCGCTTGCCGCCGCGCTGCTGGCGGGTATCGGCGCATCGGGCGCCTTAGCGCAGAATCTGACCATTGGTATCGGCGGTTCCCCCACCGCGCTTGACCCGCATTTCTATAATGCATCCCCCAATATCAGCCTGACGCAGCATATGTTTGACCGGTTGGTGGAGCAGGATGCCGAAGCCCGGCTGCAACCCATGCTGGCGCAAAGCTGGCGACCCATTTCGGATACGCTTTGGGAATTCAAGCTCCGCCCCGGCGTGAAATGGCATGATGGACGGGATTTCACCGCCGATGATGTCGCTTTCACCATCGAACGCGTGCCAAATGTGCGCAATAGCCCCGGCACTTTCGCAGGCATGATTCGCGCCATTACCCGCGCCGAGATCATTGACCCTCTCACCATCCGCTTTCACACCGCCGCACCCCATCCGCTGCTGCCGACGGAATTGGCTTCGGTGCAGATCATTTCCCGCCATGCCGGCGGCGGGGCGGAGACTGAGGATTACAATTCCGGCCGTGCCGCCATCGGCACCGGCCCTTATCGCCTGGCGAATTACCGCCATGGTGACCGCACGGAATTCACTCGGAACGAGAATTACTGGGCCGGCCCACAACCCTGGGCGCGGGTTTCCTATCGCTTCATTGCCAATGATGCCTCCCGCACTGCGGCCTTGCTGGCGGGCGATGTGGATGTGATTGACCAGGTGCCGTCATCCGATCTGGAAAGGCTCCGGCGCGATCAGCGCATTACGCTTTATGAAATCCAGGGCCTGCGCTTGATCTACCTGACCTTCGATTATTCTCGGGCGGAAAACCCCGTTCTGGTCAGCGATAATGAAGGCAAGCCCTTTGCGCGCAATCCCTTCCATGATGTGCGGGTGCGCCGCGCGCTTTCCATGGCGATAGACCGCAATGCTTTGGCCGAACGCGTCATGGAAGGCACTGCCAAGCCGACCGGCCAATGGCTACCCCCCGGTGCCTTTTCCTATAATCCTGATGTGCCCGTGCCGCGCTTTGACGCTGACGGCGCGCGCCGCTTGCTGGCGGAAGCGGGCTTTCCACAGGGCTTTCGCCTGACGCTGATGGCGCCCAATGACCGCTACCCGAATGATGCGCGCACCGCGCAGGCCGTTGCGCAAATGTGGACACGCGTTGGGCTGCGCACCGAAGTGCAGACCCTGCCCTGGACCACCTATGCCGCGCGGACCGCTCGTCAGGAATTCAATGCCCGCATGGGCGGCTGGGGCAGCGTGACCGGCGAAGCATCCTATATGCTGGTCAATATCTTCGGCACGTTTGATCGGGAAAAGCGCCGCGGTGCCGCCAATTCATCGCGCTATTCCAACCCGGCGCTGGATGCGCTGACGGAACGCGCCGCCGCCACGCTGGATGATGCGGAACGCGAAAAACTGCTGCGGGAAGCGGTGAAGATGGTCACCACAGATGAACAGGTGATGATCCCACTGTTCCAGTTGGTGAATGTCTGGGCCACGCGTCGTGGCTTTGTCTATACGCCACGCATGGATGAACGGACAACGGCGATGGCGGTGAAGCCGGCGAATTGAGCAAAGCGCGGCGCGGGATTACCCCCCCGCGTCGCTATTCCTGCCCGCGACAAACTTCTCCAGCCAATGGATCGTATAATCCCCATCCTGGAATTCCGGGGCTTCCATCACCGCCTGATGCAAGGGCAGCGTCGTTTTGATGCCCGCCACCACCATTTCGCCAAGCGCGCGGCGCATCCGGCCAATCGCCTCGGCGCGCGTTGGCGCATGGACAATCAGCTTCGCCACCAGGCTATCGTAATGCGGCGGCACCACGTAACCGGAATACAGCGCGCTATCCACGCGCACCCCAAGCCCGCCCGGCGCGTGATAGGTTGTGACCTTGCCGGGATTCGGCGCGAAACTTTCCGGGTCTTCCGCTGTAATGCGGCATTCAATCGCATGGCCATAGAAGCGGATATCCTTCTGGCCATAGCCCAAAGGCTCACCAGCGGCGATGCGGATTTGTTCCTTTACCAGATCAATCCCGCAGACCATTTCCGTTACGGGATGTTCCACCTGTAGCCGCGTATTCATTTCAATGAAGGCGAATTGCCCATCCTGCCACAGGAATTCCAGCGTACCGGCATTGCGATAGCCAAGTCTTGATAGCCCCGCTGTAACAGTGGCCCCCAGCGCATCACGCGCGGCGGCATCCAAAGCCGGGCTGCCCGCTTCTTCCACCAGCTTCTGGTGGCGCCGTTGCAGCGAACAATCGCGTTCGCCAAAATGCACCACATTGCCATGGGTGTCGGCCAACACCTGCAATTCAATATGGCGCGGGCGATCCAGGTATTTTTCCAGATAAACACTATCATCGCCAAAGGCTGCCTTGGCCTCCGTGCGCGCGACACTCCAGGCTTCTTCCAGCTCATCGGCGCTGCGTGCCACCTTCATGCCGCGCCCACCGCCACCGGCAGCGGCTTTGATCAGCACGGGGTATTTCACCGTCTCGGCCACTTCGCGCGCCTGTTCCAAGGTTTCCAATGCACCCAGGGAACCCGGCACCAGCGGCACGCCAAGGCTGCGCATCGCATCCTTGGCCGCGATCTTGTCGCCCATCATGCGGATATGTTCGGGCGCGGGGCCAATGAATTTCAGCCCATGCGCTTCGACCATTTCAGCGAAACGCGCATTTTCCGAAAGAAAGCCATAGCCGGGATGAATCGCATCCGCCCCGGTTACCATGGCGGCCGAAATCACCGCCGCCATGTTCAGATAGGAATCCCGCGCGGGCGGGGGCCCGATACACACGCTTTCATCGGCAAAGCGCACATGCATCGCGGTCGCATCTGCCGTGGAATGCACCGCGACAGTACGAATGCCCATTTCCTGGCAAGCGCGATGGACGCGCAGCGCGATCTCACCGCGATTGGCGATCAGAACCTTACCGAACATGGAATGGCACCCCGGCGTCTTGCGCCATTATTCAACAATCATGAGCGGTTCGCCGAATTCCACCGGCGTGCCACTTTCAACCAGAATGCGTGTCACCGTGCCGGCGCGCGGCGCCTTGATCTGGTTATAGGTCTTCATCGCCTCAATCAGCAGCAGCGTCTGGCCCTGCGCTACCTTGCTGCCCACAGTGACGAAAGGCGCGGCTGTGGGTTCAGACGAAAGATAGGCAACGCCAACCATGGGGCTGGTCACCGCGCCGGGATGGTCCGCATCATCGACGCCGGCCGCAGCCGCAGGCGCCGCCGCCACTGCGGCAGGTGCCCCAGCGGCAGGCATGGCAATAGGTGCGGCCATCGGCATGGCCATGGGCGCCACGCTGATCTGGCGCACCAGCTTCACGCGCATGTCGTTATCAACCAGCTCAATCTCGGTCAGGTCGCTGTCACGCAGAATTTGCGCCAATTCCCGGATCGTCGCCGGGTCGAATTGCAGGTCCTTGGTCATGCTTCCTCATCCTGTGCGATCAGCCCCGCCATGGCGCGGATCGCCAGCGCATAGCCTTCAACCCCAAGCCCGCAAATCACGCCCGTCGCGGCTTTGGAGATGAAGCTGTGATGCCGGAATTCCTCCCGGCGATGGATATTTGTGATGTGCACTTCAATCACCGGCACACCTACAGCCAAAAGCGCATCCATCACGGCGATGGAGGTGGTAGTATAGCCCGCCGGATTCATGATGATACCGGCAGCGCGCCCGCGGCATTCCTGCACCCAGGTCACCAATTCGCCTTCGCTATTGGTCTGGCGGAAATCAATGGCAAGCCCAAGCCCATCCGCCACCTCGGCGCATAGCGCTTCCACATCATCCAGCGTCGCGGTGCCGTATTTCTCCGGCTCTCGCACACCCAGCATATTCAGGTTCGGGCCGTTCAGCACGGCGATCAAAGGCGGGGTCACGGCGCTTCCCTTGCGAAATGAGCTTCGATTTGGGCTAGCACGGGGGGTCCGAACCGGGCAAGCCGGAGGGGCGCTTGCCCTTCGGCCACTGCACCGCCACATTGCGCCCCATGTC
>JBEDHL010000091.1:0-5129 GCA_041174145.1 Pseudomonadota bacterium | reverse complement strand
ACTATAATAATTTCATGGATATAAGTTCATAATACTATCTTTTCACTTATATTTGAACGTATTAGCGGGAAATCTTCTTGTTTTTATTTAACATCCTATTCTGATCATCTTCGCCCGGCGGCGCGGCGGCTGCGGCAGGGCGCCCTGGCGCTGGGTTCCACGCCTTAAAAAACATTGCCCGGGTCTGAATAGCACCCATTAATCTTAATCAGTTTTTAACGAATGCGTGATTTTAATCGCCTTGCCGCAAAAGGCGGTGAACCCAAAGCGCATTGGTCCGCATGGCCAATACGCCAGAGCGAACGGAAAAACTCCGATGCAATTCAACTCCATCAATACCAATGCGCAATCGATCCTGGCCTTGCAAAGCCTGAACCGGACCAATGCCGAATTGGCGGGTGTGCAGAAGCGCGTTTCCACCGGCTACCGTGTGTCTGATGCGCGTGATGATGGTGGTGCCTTCGCGGTCGCCCAATCCGTCCGTTCAGATGTTGCTGGGCTGACTGCCGTGAATGAGCAATTGGGTGGTGCGAAGGGCTTGCTGCAAGTGACCTTCGCGGCGCTCAGCCAGGTTTCGGAGGCGATGCGTGAAGCACGCGCTGCCCTGACGCGTCTTTCGGATAGTGCCTTGAGCACAGAGCAATTCAATCAATACAAAACCCAATATACCGCCTTGCGGAGCCAGATTACGGGGTTTTTGAACGACGCGAAGTATAATGGCAGGTCGCTTCTATCCACTACCGCGGCTGGGCCAAGCAATCCTGATAATATTATTACGATCCAAAATGAAGACGGCGCGCAACTCACCATCAACGCCATCGCAAAAGCCACGCTGCTGATTGATCCTGCGCCGGCCGATGCTGCTGACGCGGTCATTTTGTTGACCACCAAGTTTCAACCGACTGAAGACGCCATCGGGTCTGCGCTGAACCAATTGGGCACTACCGATCAATACGTCGAAAAACAGATCAATTTTAACAAAGACAAGATGGATGCGCTCAATGCCGGCATTGGGTCGCTGGTGGATGCTGATCTTGCCAAGGAAAACGCACGGCTTCAGGCCTTGCAGGTGCGCCAGCAATTGGGCGTCCAAACCCTCGGCATCGCCAATCAAGGCCCACAGGTTTTGCTCAGCCTGTTCCGCTGAACTGACGCGCAGCCCATTTGGCAGCCAATCCCGATGCAGGTGGGGGCATGGACCACCTGCATCGGCTTACCTGATCTTTACCGAAAGCCAGCATGGCTAACCTTTGGGAAAGAAAAATTGACCAGAAGTGACGATTCATCATTTTTATTTAGCTTTCGTTAACCATAATCCCTTCATCATCCCCATGCGCCGCAAAAAGCGGAAGGCAAACCCGGTGGTCGCTACTCGGTTGAGAGCTTCCGCCTTACTAGAAAGGGAAGACCCCATGGGTTTCTCAGTTAACACCAACACCCAAGCTGTTCTGGCGCTGCAAGGCCTCGCCAAGACCGACAAGGAATTGGGCGTCGTTCAGAAGCGTGTTTCTTCCGGCTTGCGCGTCGCGGATGCCCGTGATGATGGTGGCGCCTTCGCCGCCGCATTGTCGGTTCGGTCAGATGTCGCCGGCCTGACCGCGGTGAATGAACAACTCGGTGGCGTGAAGGGCATTGTGGAAACCACCTTTGCTGCCTTGAATAAGGTTTCCGATACCATGAAAAATCTGCGTCAGGTGGTCACGCGGCTTGCGGATAGTTCCATCAGCACAGATCAGCGCGCCCAGTATGAAACGCAATTCAGCGCGCTGACCTCACAGATCACCAACTTCATCCAGGATTCGAAGTATAACGGCCGAACCTTGCTCTCAACCAGTTCTGTGCTGGGCGGGGGCGACATTGCGGTGCTGCGCAACGAAAACGCGGATACCTTCGATATTGCCGCGGTAGATGGTGCCGCAATCAGCACAGCACTTACGACGAGCGGTCTGGTTGGTACTGCGTCGGGCGCTGCCACCTTCTTGACAACTGTCTTTACAGAGCAGGAAACGAATGTTGCCACCGCACTCAACCAGTTCGGTTCTGATCTGCAATATGTTGACAACCAGATCGGGTTTAACAGCGACAAGATCGATGCCTTGAATAGCGGTCTTGGCGCGCTGGTGGATGCTGATCTGGCGAAGGAAAGCGCCAAGTTGCAAGCCCTTCAGGTGCGCCAACAGCTTGGTATCCAAACCCTCGGCCTTGCCAATCAGGGCCCGCAGGTTCTGCTCAGCCTCTTCCGCTGAAGTTGAAAAAGGCGATCCCGGCCAGTGCCGGGGTCGCCACCCCACCATGACGGAGACAAAAAATGTCAACGCTTGTTCTTGAACTTCGCCAAGGCGACATGATGATCGTCAATGGCGCACCCATTCGCTTCCGCAACCGCGCGCGCATTGAACTCACGGCCAAGGCGCGCTTCCTGTTCGGCAAGCAGCTCATGACACCCGATATGGCCGATACCCCGGCGCGGCGCATCTATTTTGCGCTGCAAACCGCCTATATCGGCGATCATGATGAAAGAAAGGCAGGGCTTGATCAGGCCCGGCTGCTCATCACGGAATTCAAGGAAGCCACCACCTCCAACCTCGCGCGGGAATATCTTGATCGTGCGCTGAGCTTGGCGGAAGAAGATCAGTGCTATCAGGCGTTGAAATTCGCCCGCCGTGTTATGCGCCATGAAGAAGTAGTGCTGGGCATGGCGCCCATCGCGCAGTTTGCCACCGCCGCGGATTGATGCAGACGCCATGAACCAGATGTTCGGGAATCGCGGCTACGGCGCAACCCAGCGGGCGCGTAGCCTGCGGGATCAGGAAGCTGATGTCTTCCGCCGCGTGAATTACACCCTGAAAGCCGCCATTCATGCCGATGCTATCGAAAGGGCGCGGGCCCTGGCCGATAATCGGCGGCTTTGGTTGGCCATTGAAGGCGCCATGGCCAATGCCGCCAATGCGCTACCGGAAGCGACCCGCGTTTCCATCCTAAGCCTTGGGCGCCTGATCCAGCGGGAAATGAATGCGCCGGAACCGGATTTCGCCTTTTTGATCGAAATGAACGACCAAATGATTGCGGGCCTCTCCGGCGACCCGGGCTGATCAGCGCCCTTCAAATCATACGCATTAAGGTTCCATCACGCCGGATCGCGTGATGGAACAATGCGCCCGCAATATGCAGCGCAATCAGCACCACCAATAGCCAGCCCCCAATGCTGTGCAGCAGGGAAAGGATTTTCGCGAGCCCTTCCCAAGCCTCCATGAATTTCGGCAATTCAATGAAGCCGAGATAAGCCGTGGCACCCTGCATCGGGAAGCCCCAGGCATTGGTGGCCAGAAACCCCAATAAGGGTTGCAGAATCAGCAGGGCGTAAAGCGCATGATGCACGGCAGTGGAAATGGTGCGCATCAGCTTTGGCATGTCATTGGGCTGGCTTGGCGGCGGGCTCAGCCTGCGCCAAGCCAGCCTGGCCAGCGCAACAAACAAAATGGTCAGCCCCGCGCTTTCATGCAGCGCGTAAAAGCCCATCTTGCTTGCATCCTTCACATGCTGGATGACGAAACCAAGCGGCAGCGCCACCAGCATCAGGCCAAGCGTCACCCAATGAAACAGCTTCGCAATCGCGCCATATTGCCCCGCCGGATGCGCCGCATCCGCGCCTTTGGGGGGCAAAGCTGCCATGCCATCCATCACGCTCTCCCGTTTTGTTACGCTCAGCATGCCATGACGGCGTGGCGTGGCGCGAGGCTTTTCGCAGCATGATCGCCGCCCATGCGGATTGGAGCATGGATGCGCGCAAGCGCTGGGTGACGATTGCGCGACGCCAAGGCGCGCTGTGGCAGGCAAGCGCGCCGCGCCTGGTGGGCGACCCCGCCAGGCTGGCGGCAGGCTTGATTGCGGAAGGTGGCCCCGCCGCGCTTGGGCTTGATCTGCCGCTTGGCGTGCCGCGCGGCTTTGCCGAAGGCCGCCAGGAAGCGGATTTCCCGGGTTTTCTGGCGGGCCTTGCGCAAAATCTGGATTTTTTCACCGTATCGCCAGGCTTGGAATCGGTCTGCCCCGGCCGTCCTTTCTACCCCGCGCGCGGCATCAAGGGCATGACGCGCGCCGCCCATGCCGCCGCCCTTGGCCTGGCCGATGCCGCCGCCCTTTCACGCCTATGTGACCGTGCAACAGCAGAACGCCCCGCCGGCGCGCCGGTATTTTGGACGCTTGGCGCCAATCAATCCGGCAAGGCGGCGATTAGCGCCTGGCGCGATTGGCTCGCCCCCGCGCTTGCCGCCGGCGCGCCGCTCCGGCTTTGGCCTTTTGCCGGTGCGCTGCATGATCTGCTCCGGCCCGGTCAGCTCACCTTGGCTGAGGTTTATCCGGCGGAGGCGCTGCGCCATCTCGGTTTAAAGCTTGCGGGGTCGAAACGTGCCGAAGCGCCGCGCCGCGCGCTCGCCCCCGCGCTCCGCGATGTCATGGCGGCGCTCAGCGTTACCCCGGATGTGGCGCTACATGACATGATCCATGCCGGCTTCGGTGCCGATGCCGCGGGGGAGGATCGCTTCGATTCCCTGATCGGTCTTTTGGGCTTGATTGGCGTGGTGGATGGCAAACGCCCGGATTTCATCCCGGCAGACCCGATGATTCGCACTTGGGAAGGCTGGGTGCTGGGCCAAACCGCCCTGCCGCTGAACCCGCGCTGACCTTCAGCCGATTGGCACGCCCGCCGCATCCTTGGCGGTTCTGATGGTCTGCAAGGTCTGCACGCGCAGCACGCTGGGCGCGCCGGTCAGCCGCGCGGTCAATTCATTCTCATGCGCCGTATTGCGCGCCACGAGTCGCAGCAGGAAATCCCCGCCGCCCCGGATCATGTGGCATTCGCGCACCTCCGGCCAGGAAGTCGCCAGCGCCTCAAAAGCATCCAGCACGCTTTGCTTTTGCGATTCCAGGCCGACCAGGGCGAAGAACATCACCTCCCAGCCCAGCGCCGCAGCGTCGATATCCGCGTGATAGCCGCGAATAACGCCTTCTTCTTCCAGGCGGCGCACACGGCGCAGGCAGGGGGGCGCAGAAAGATTGACCCGCCGGGCAAGCTCCACATTCGTCATGCGGCCATCTTCCTGAAGCTCCGCCAGAATCTGGCGGTCCAGGGT
>JBEDHL010000090.1:0-27740 GCA_041174145.1 Pseudomonadota bacterium | reverse complement strand
GTGCGCCTATCCCCCAGGCGCAGCATCTCCCGCGCGATATCGGCCCGTAGCGCCGCTTCCCGCGCCTCAGCGGCGCGCAGTTCATCCAGTAATTGCATATTACCGGGCTGCACCACGCATTGCGGCGGGACAGCCTTGAACCAGCCAAAGGGGTCGCGCCAAAGCAGCAGCAACAGAAGCAACAGCAACAAAAGTCCCAGCAGGCCCAGCAACCAGAATAGCCAATGGCGCTTTTCCGGCGGTGCTGCTGGTGGCCCGACAATCTGCATCGGCGCCAGCCCACCGCCGCGCCGGCGCGTCATGCCGATCAGCAATTCGGGGCTTGGTGCCTCGCCCAGCTTGGCATGGCCCCAAGCGACCAGCACCGGCTGGCCACCCACCACGCGCAGGCAATCGGTCGCGGGTGTGATCAGCGCCAGCGCCAGCAATTCGCCAAGAAAGCGCTCACTTTCGCGCGTGCTGGCGCGCAGCCGATCAGCTTCTTCGCGGATATCGCCGTAAAGCCGCGCGAATTCCGCGCGTGCGGCTTCCTGCGCGGCTTCGGGCAGGGTTTCTAGGGGCGGTGCCTCCCCCTGCCCCGCCGCATACCAATCCGTGATGCCGCGATCCGCATCCGGGTTGGGTTCGGCGAAAAGTGCGGCATGGGCCGGGCTGCGCGCACGGCGCAAATAGCCTGAGATCTGATCCCAAGCCTGGACCGCAAGCTGCCCGCCCGTGCCCAGCACCTGCAATTCCGCATTGCGGGTGGAGGCAATCAGGCTGCTATCGCCGGAACCCGACATAAGCGCGGCGCCGCTTTAGCGCGGTGCCCCGGCGCCAGCAGGTGGCGCGGGGGGTGCGGGCGCTGCCGGTGCGGGTGCAGCCGGAGCAGGCGCAGGCGTGGCCGGCGCATTGGCAGGCGGTTGCGGCGTGGCCGGCAGGCCGGGGGTCACTGGCTGGCAGGCCTCGGCCTGGGTCGCCGCCTGCACATTCTGCTGTTGCAGCCAGGGCAGCAGGCTTTCGGTCTTTTGCGCGTATTTCACGCGATCCGCGACCTGGGTGGCGAAGCTGACAAAGGTATTGATGCCCACCACGCGCCCGCAGCTATCCACCAGCGGCCCGCCGGAATTGCCCGGTGAGATATCGGCGGAATGCGGCATGACCACCAAGCCATTTTCCAGCCTTTGGATGGTGCTGATGCTACCCCGCGTCAGCACCAATTCCGGCGGCGTGCCCAGCCTGCCCTGCTGCAATTCCTGCATACCCTGTTCAACCTGCACGACCGAAGCCGGATACCCCGCCGCCACCACATCCAGCAGCTTATCGGCCGTGGGCGTCAGCGCGAGTGGCTGCGCCCCCGCCACAGCTTCCGGCAGCTTGAGCAGCGCGAAATCCGGCACACCTGGTTCCACCGGCCCGCCGCCTGCGCCGCGTGTCATGCTGACAAGCTGCGCCTTCACGGCCCGGCCCATGGCGCGCGACATCACAAAAATCTGGTTCGGGTCCGCCTGCTGCACCACATGCGCATTGGTCAGGATGGTATCGCCCGAAATGAAAAACCCGCTGCCATGGCCAATCCCAGATGGACCCGCCGAAGCAATCATCACCGTTGCATGTTCCAGTAATTGCGCGAGTGAACCGTTGAAGGGCCGCGGCGCTTCGCCCTGGCGTTGCGGCACTGCGGGGGGCACGGCTTCAGGCCGCACGGGCTGGCGTTCCGGCGGCGGGTTCAGGCCAAGCGGGCCTTCGGGCGTGCAGACATTGGGGGTCGCGGCAAGGCGGCGCATGCGTTCCAGGTCACGCTCCAACGCCTCATTGGTGTCGCGTTGCAGGCGGATGGCGTTGCGCGTGGCGGCATCATCCACGACCGAGACGGAAATCTCCCGCCCCGCCACATCGCGTTGCAGATGCGTCCAGGCAAGCCAGAAGCCAAGGGCCAGGAATATCAACGCCACCAGGGCCAAAAGCGGCAATAGCCAAACCGCGCTGCCACCCATGGGCTGGCGCGGCGCGGGCGCCATGGCCGGCACAGGCGGTAGCGGTGGAGGTGGCGTCGGCGGCGCAGCGCGGGCGGGCATGGCCGGCGGCGCTGCGGCGGGCGGTGGCGCTTGGACAGGTATCGGCCCGGCCGCGAGGAAATTATCCGGCGCTGCCCCCAGGCGCTGGGAATAAGGCCCCAGAACGCGGCGCATTTGGCCGGCCAGCGCGGCCTGGTCTTCGGCGATATCGCGCGGGGCAAGGCCCCAGCCGGTCAGGATAATCTGGCCATCCAGCACCAGGATGGCATCGGCATTGGGCAGCACCAAAGCGCGGCGCAGCAGCGGGCCGATTTCCGCATCATCCAAAAGCGGTTCCAGGGCCTGCAATTGGCGTATCAGCGCGGCTTCCGCTTCAGCCCGGCGCGCACTGGAAAGGCTTGGCAAAGGCTGCGGTTCACCGGCAGCTTCGCCATACCAGGAAATGGCCCCGGCACCGCTGATGGGCTCCGCAAAAAGCGCGGCGGGGGCGCCCTTGGCGGCAAGTTGGTCGGCCAGGCGCTGATACAGCGCCTGCACGGGCTGGCCGCGCAAGATCAGCGGTTGCAGCCCAGCGAGATCAGTCTTCAGGAGCAAACGTGGCGCGGCCATGGGACCTCAGTTACAGGGGCTTTACTCAAATCTTCCCGTGAAGAACAAAACCCTAAACCTTCCTTCAAGGCAAGACAAAGCGGCATCTGAACGGGTAGAATTTGTCATCTCCAGGAAGTGTCGAAGACGAAGTATTCTGAAATTGACCTTCAATTCGGTCCAAATCATGACGCAGCAAGATTTTTTTGGCGTTTGTCGCGATCACAGGGAGCCCTCAACGCAGCCCAACAAGGCGCCGCAATAATCGCCAAGTGATGCGTGGCTGCAGGTATGACACGCGACTTGCATTGCCAGAAAGGCCGCGTGTCCGCACACGCGACATACCGCCTTTATCCGACGCGACCAGATCACGTTACAGCTTGCATTCTGGGCTGCTTGGGACGAATTAAGGCGCGATGGCGCAGCGCAGATTATTTTGGCCGATTTTGGCGGGGCTACCCGTTCTTCTGATCCTATTGGGACTAGGCACCTGGCAGGCACAACGGCTGATTTGGAAGTCCGATCTTCTGGCGCGCATTGCCGCCGCCGAAGCCGCCCCGCCCGCGCCCTTCAGCGACCCACCCGTACCCTTTGCCAAGTTGGAAGTGCAGGGCCGCTTTGATCATGCGCGCGAAGCGTTGCTGGGCGTTGAAATCCGCGCCAACAGGATGGGCGCGCGGCTGATTGTGCCTTTCCTGCGCGATAACGGCCCGCCCTTATTGGTGGATCGTGGTTGGGTGCCATTGGAACAGGCAGCGGCGGTCACACGCCCCGAAGGCGCTCAGCGCATCATGGGCTATGTGCGCTTTGGTGAGCCCGCCGGGCGCTTCGCCGCGCAGGATGATGTGGCGGGGCGGCGCTTTTATCACTTTGACCCGGTGGCGATTGGCGCCGCGCTCGGCCAGCCGGGGGTGGCGCCCTATGGGCTGGTGGTGATGGGTCCCCCAGGCAGCTTGCCAGAGCCCACGCAAAGCCTGCCTCGTCCACGCAATAGCCACCTTGGCTATGCCATCACCTGGTATGGATTGGCGCTATCCTTGATAGGTGTTTTCGCCGCCTTTGCCTGGCGCATGAGAAAGGCCGCCTGATGTCCACTTCCGCCTATGAAAGCCTGAAATCCCGCTTCGCCCGCATTGCCGCGCTGAATGAAGCCGCTGCCATGCTGCATTGGGATGCTAGTGCGATGATGCCCGCTGGCGGCGGTGCCGCGCGCGGCGAACAATTGGCGACCCTTGCCGGTCTTGCGCATGAATTGCTGACCGCGCCGGTGGTGGCTGAGGATTTGGCCAAGGCCGAAGCGGCAGGCGAATGGGATGCCGCAAACCTTGCCCTGATGCGCCGCGCCCATGCGCGCGCCACCGCGTTGCCGACCGCGCTGGTGGAAGCGACCACCCGCGCCAATTCTGCTTGCGAGAAAATCTGGCGGGAAGCGAAAGCACAGGCGGATTTCGCCATAGTGCGCGGGGCCTTGACCGAGGTTGTGGCCCTGCAACGCGAAACCGCCGCCGCGCTTTCGCCTGCCCTTGGCATGGCGCCTTATGACGCGCTGATGGATGGCTATCAGCGCGGTGTCACGGCCGCGGATGTGGAACCCGTTTTCGCCGCTTATGAGGCATTTCTTGCAGATGCCCTGCCGCGCGCCGAGGAAATCCAGGCGCGGCGTGGTGCGGCCCTGCCGCTGTCGGGCCCTTTTCCCGTGGCGGCGCAGAAGGCGCTCTGCCAAGCGCTCTCAGCGCGCATTGGTTTGGAATATGATCACGCGCGGCTGGATGAATCGCTCCATCCCTTTTGCGGTGGCACGCCTTCAGATGTGCGCATTACAACATTTTATGATGAGGCGGATGCAGCCAAGGCTTTGCTTGGCGTGCTGCATGAAACGGGGCACGCGCTGTATGAACGCGGGCTGCCGGGGGCTTATGCGCGACAGCCGGTTGGTGAGGCAGCGGGCATGGCAGCGCATGAAAGCCAATCCCTGATTGTGGAAATGCAGGCCTGCCGTTCAGATGCGTTTTTGCGCTTTTTGGGCGGCGAATTGCGCGCGCGTTTCGGCTGCGAAGCTACAGAAGTGGCGCCGGAGAATCTCGCGCTTCTATGGCGGCGCGTGGCGCGCGGCTTCATTCGCGTGGATGCGGATGAAATCACCTATCCCGCCCATGTCATTCTGCGCTTTAGGCTTGAGAAGGCGATGATCGAAGGCGCACTTCAAGTCGCTGATCTGCCCGGCGCCTGGAATGATGGCTTGGAAAAGCTTTTGGGCATTCGCCCGCCCAATGACGCCAAGGGATGCTTGCAGGATATCCATTGGCATGATGGCGCTTTTGGCTATTTCCCATCCTACACCTTGGGCGCCATGGCGGCAGCGCAATTAATGAAGGCAGCGCGCGTGGCGGAACCTGGCTTGGATAACGCTTTGGCCAAAGGCGATATGGCGCCCTTGCTTGGTTGGTTACGCCAAAATGTGCATGGCCAGGGATCGTTGCTCGGCTTTCAGGATTTGTTACGCGCGGCCACCGGCAAACCGCTCGACCCGCAGGATTTCATGGATCATTTGCGGGCGCGGTATTTGGCGGCGTAAGTGGCGGTCTTCAGGCGTCGCGCAGAAAATCGACCACGGCCGCGTTGAAGCCTTCCACATCATCCCAATTCAGCAAATGCGCCGCGCCTGGCAGCGTCACGCGCCGCAGACCAGGAATGGCAGTGGCCAAACCATCTGCAACACGGCGAAAATGCGCTTCCGCCTTGCCGCCATCCAGCAAAAGGCAGGGCATGGCAAGTGCCTCGGCTGAGGTGCGTGCGTAAGGCACGCGCCCTTCCTGGCCTTGGCCGATCAGCGTCAGCGCATTGTCGCGGCAGATGCGCTGGCGTGCTTCACCGAGACGCGCCCAGGCGCCTTGGCCCAGCGCGTAATCATAGAAACTGCTGAGCCCCGCTTCGATATCGCCTTGCGCCACCTTGCCAACTGCATCGGCGATCAGTGCGGTATAGCTTGGTTGCGGCGTGCCGGGCGCGATGAAGCCATCCCCCAATACGCCGGCGGGTTCCGCCAGCACCAGGCGGCGGAGCAATTCCGGCCGGCGTTCCGCCACGCGAAAGGCGATATAGCCGCCGCGCGAATGGCCAAGTAGATCAACCGGCCCAAGCCCAAGCGCCGCAATGAAGGTCGCGATATCCGCAATATGTTCTTCAATCGAAAGCCGCGCCGCGCCCTTGGCGTCATTCGGCCAGTAATGGCGCAGGCTTGGTGCGACAACGCGAAAACCCGCCGCAGCAAAGGCCGGCATTTGCGGCGCCCAATAGCGGTAATCGTAAAGCGAGCCATGAATCAGCACCAAGGGCCGCCCATGACCTTCTTCGATGAAGGCCATGTCGCAACCATTGATGTTGAGATGCGGCATGGGCGTTTTACCTGGCGCGCGCGAGCAAACGCCGCGCGCGTTCCACCACCGGCAGATCAATCATTGCCCCTTCAAAGGCGACCGCGCCTTTGCCTTCGGCCAATGCCACGTCAAAGGCCGCAATCAGGCGGCGCGCACGTTCAACCTCGGCCGGGGCTGGGCCATATTCCTCATTCACCACGGCGACTTGCGCGGGATGGATGCAGGCGGCGCAGCCAAAGCCCAAAGCACGGGATCGGCGCAAAGATGCGCGATAAGCGTCGAGGTCTGAAAAATCTGCAAAAACACCAATGGACCCAAGCGGCAGGATGCGCGCGGCCCGCGCCGCCGCCACCGCCATCATGCCATAGACGTAGAGCGAATCAGCGCCCGGCACCGCTTCCAACTCGGTGGAAAGATCTTCGGAACCCACGCCAAGCGCTGCCATGCGCGGATCAGCCAGCGCAATGGCATGCAGCGCGGGCAGCGCATCGGGCGTTTCCACCACGCCAATGAAGCGCGTATGGCCGATTTGCATGCCAAGTGCCGCTTCCCGCGCCGCCACCACTTCCGAAAGCAGCTTTATGTGTTCCGGCCCCATCACCTTGGGCAGCATCAGAGAAGACACTTCCGGCATGATCGCCGCCGTAATATCCGGCACAGCCAATTCCATCGGGCGATTGATGCGCACGCAGATTTCCTGCCCATGCGCGGCAATCGCCTTGGCTGCAGCCGGCAGCGCAGCGCGCGCAGCTTCCTTTTCACTAGGCGGGATGGAATCTTCCAGATCGAGAATGATCACGTCAGCGCCACGCGTATGCGCCTTGGCGACGAAGCGCTCAGCCACCGCGGGGATGAAGAGCAGGGAACGCCAGCTATTGGGGTTGGATGCGGGCATCAGGCGAACTCCGCTTCCAGCTTGGCGCAGAGGTAACCATCCTTATCGGCGGCCCAGCATTCCATTTTGCCATCCACCTGCGCGGCGCCACAAAGTGTCACGGTATCGCCGACCCAAAGCGGGCGGGCGAGACGCGCGGTGAAGCCCACCAGCCGCCCCTTCGCGCGCTTCAAAGCCGCATCCAGGATCAACTGCATGGTCAGGCCGCCATTCTGCACTGCCGCCTGATAGCCCTCACCATCCCGCGCATAATCTGCGTCGTAATGAATGCGATGCGCGTTCCAGGTCACGGAAGAATAGCGGAACACCAAGGGTGAAGACAGCAACACCTTATCTGCCCAAGCGGCGCCTTCAGGTGCTGGCACTGGCGGGGTCGCGGTGGTTTTCTGGCCGGGTGGTGTGGCATCGCGATACATCGCGTCGAACTCATCCACCGCAATCACTTGGCCACGGCTTTCGATGGTGTGGCGCATGGTCAGCACCGCCATGCGCCCGGTACGGCCATGCTTTGGCACAATGGCGGCGACTTCCGCTTTTTTGATGGCAGGTTCACCCACCACAAGATTGCTCTTGATGGTCACGCGGCGCCCCGCACCCATGCGGCGTGGCAGCGGGATGGGCGGCAGGAACACGCCCTTATTCGGGTGGCCATCCGGGCCGATATCGCTTTGCTTGGCGATATCGGGGAAGAACATGGTGAACCAATGCGGCGGCAGCGCCATGCCCTGGGTAATGCTGGCGGGGTCCATATCCAACATGCCCGCAATGCGGCGCGCGGAAGAAAGCCCGATTTCATCTTCCACAATACGGGTGCGCCCCACCCAAGGGGCCAGCGCGGCAATCGCCGCATCAAATTCAGCATCGGTCATGGCATTGCATCCCAGCACATACGAGTAAGCCGCCCGGCGGTGGCAAAAGCAGCGGTATAGCCCGGCATGCCATCCGGCAAGGTCTCTGGCACCCTGTCTGTGAAGACGCTGATGATGAAGCGCGGCTTATCATGGCGATAGACAATCCCCGCATCCATCCGCCCGCGCGGTCCGCGCCCGGTTTTATGCGCGACCTTGGTCTTGCCCGGCAGCATCGAGGGGATCAGGTTCCGCAACCGCTGCCAGGACAGAATATCAAGACCAAGCTGGCACAGCGCGGGGCTGGCGCCGAGCGCCGCTGCCGCTTTGGCATCACTGGCGCCCTGCTGCATGCGGTCCAGCAATAGGCCCTGATCGCGCGTGGTGGTGCTGGCCACGGCTTCAATCGGATGGTCCCACGCAAGCCCCGGCGGCGGGAAATTCACCCGATGAGTGGTGCCCTTCATGCCAATGCGCTGGCACCAGGCATTCAGCGCATCGCGGTCCAGCCGTTCAAGTACAAGCTGCGTGCAGACATTATCGCTGGTGATGATCATATTTACGAAGGCATCGCGCAAAGGAATGACACAGCCAGGCGTCATGTATTGATAGGTGCCGCTATCCACACCTTCCTGTAGGCGCGCTTCAATGGTGCAGGGCTCATCGAGTTTCAGTACGCCTTCATGTACCTTCGATAGCGCATGCATCAGGATCGAGGTTTTGCGCGTGCTGGCCGATGGCAGCACCATATCGCCATCACGATCCGCTTCTTGTCCCGTTGCCAGATCCTTCACATACCAGCTTGTGGTGAAGGGCTGCGCGTCACACAGCGCATTCATCCGCGCGATCAATTCCTGCATGGGCATTCTCCTAAACGCTGTAGGCTAACCCTGGCCGGCCAGCATGGCCAGGGCAGGTTTTTCTGGTTAGGCTACCCCTTTCTGTCAGGGGGAACGAAGCATGAGGCAGGATATCAAGCATGTCGCAGTGATTGGCGCCGGCACTATTGGCGCCTCCTGGGCGGCCTATTTCTTGAGCCGCGGTTTGAGCGTGACGGCAAGCGACCCCTCCCCCAGCGCGCCTGATTTGATCCGCCGCATGGTGGAAAATGCCTGGCCGATTCTGATGCGCCTGGGCGGCAACCCCGACGCCGACCCCAATGCCTGGCGCTTTGAAGCAGACCCCGCCGCCGCCGTGGCGGGGGCTGATTTCGTGCAGGAAAGCGCGCCGGAACGACTGGATGTGAAGCAGCCGCTACTTGCGCGCATTGATGCGGCGCTGCCCGCCGATGTGGTGATCGCGTCTTCCACTTCCGGCCTTCTGGCGAGCCGCTTATCAGAACATTGCGCGCATCCAGAACGCATTGTGATTGGCCACCCGTTCAACCCCCCGCATCTGATCCCCTTGGTTGAGGTGGTAGGCGGCGCCAAGGGCAGCCCAGAGGCAGTGCAGGCGGCGATGGAATTTTATCGCGCCATTGGCAAATACCCGATCGAAATCAAGAAGGAAGTGCCGGGCCATTTGGCGAACCGCTTGCAGGCCGCGCTATGGCGCGAAGCGGTGCATCTGGTGGCGGAAGGTGTGGCGAGTGTTGCCGATGTGGATGCCGCCATTAGCGAAGGCCCTGGGCTGCGCTGGGCGCTGATGGGGCCGCATACCACCTTCCATCTTGCAGGTGGTGAAGGCGGCATGGCGCATTTCCTGCACCATTTGCTGCCGGCGGTGACAAGCTGGTGGGATGATCTGGGCCATCCCAGCGTGGATGCAGATTTGCAGCGGGTGCTGGCCCAAGGTGTCGCGGAAGGCACCAAGGGTGCCTCCACGCGTGACCTTGCCGCTTGGCGGGACGCGGCTTTGGTACGGCTGCTGGAAGCGCGGGGGAAGGAGGGCGGTTGAGCATTTTCAAGCCAAGTGGAATCACTTGGCGGCTCGGAAAATGCGACCAGACGCTATGCCGCCCGCCCCGCTGAGCGCAACAACCGCCCCGGCAGCGCGCCCGTTGCCACTCCATCACGATAGGTGACTTCGCCATTCATGATGGTGGCGATGTAACCATCGGGCTTTTGGAGCAGGCGCCGCCCGCCCGCTGGCAAATCGCGCACCATGCGCGGCGCATTCAGTTTGAGCGCGGCGAAATCAATCACATTCAGATCCGCCTTCATGCCCGCGCGCAAAACGCCACGGTCATGCAGGCCCGCCGCGCGCGCAGTGTCAGATGTCAGGCGGCGGATCATTTCCTGAACGGGGAAGACCGCTTCCTTGGCATCCCGCGCCCAATAGGAAAGCAGGAAGGTCGGGAAGGATCCGTCGGAGATAAATCCAACATGCGCCCCGCCATCGGAAAGCCCGGCAATGGCGTTGGGGTGACGCAGGCACTCCGCGCTGGCGGAAAGCGTGTAATCGGCGAAATTCGTGAGCGGCGCAAAGATGAAGCCGCGCCCGGCATCTGCAATCAGCAGATCGTAAGCCACTTCTTCCGCCTTCCATCCTTCCCGCGCCGCCATGGCCGCGATGGAAGCAGAAGCCGGCGGCGCGTAATCCGGCGGATCGCCGAAGGGGAACATGCGTTCAAAGGCAAGCCTGGAAATCAGCGGGAAATTGCTGCCCGCAATGCGGTCTTCCGAAAGGATGCGCGCGCGCCGCGCAGGGTCCGCCATGGCGGCTGCACGATCAGCGGCGGGCAGATGGGCGATTTCCTTATAGCTCGGGCAGCCGGAGAAGGGATTTTGGCTGCCTTCCAATCCCAGCAAAATACCAATCGGGCGCGGCGGAAATACGGGGCGGATTGGCAGGCCCGAAGCGGCCGCGCCGTCTGAAAGTGCCAGTAATTCCTTCCAGGCTTCCGTACGGTCATGCCGCGCGGTTAAGGAGAATACGACTGGCTGATTGGTGGCTTCAACCACGCGGCGCACCATGGCGAATTCGGTCGCGGGGTCGGGCGTATTCCAATCCGACACCAATTCCAGCAAGCCGCCGCCACCATCACGCAAGCCCTGCGCCAGGCCGCGCAATTCATCTTCCTGCGCGCGGAGTGTTGGCGTCGGGTCGCCCTTCAATGTCTTGTGGCTGATGGTGCGCGAAGTGGAAACACCAAAGGCACCCGCACGCACCGCATCGGCGGTGATGGCACGCATGGCGGCGATATCTGCCTGATTGGCGTTTTCCAGATTGAGCGCGCGTTCGCCCATCACATTCACGCGCACCGCGCCGTGCGGCAGCAGCGCGCAAATATCCATATCGCGGGGGCGTGCAGCCAAAGCATCCAGATATTCGGGGAAGCTTTCCCAGGACCACTTCAAGCCTTCATGCAGGATGGGGCCGGGGATGTCTTCCACACCTTCCATCAATTCGATCAGCTTATCACGATCCGCCGCACGGCAGGGCGCGAAGCCAACGCCGCAATTGCCCATCACCGCGGTTGTCACGCCATGCCAGGCAGATGGCGCAAGATGCGAATCCCAAACAGCCTGCCCATCATAATGCGTATGGATATCAACAAAGCCTGGCGTCACCAGTTTGCCGTGCGCGTCAATTTCCGTGGCACCTCGTTCGGGGACCTGGCCAATGGCGGTAATGCGCCCGCCCGCCATGGCCACATCAGCCTCAAACGGCGCGGCCCCGGTGCCATCCACCACTACCCCACCACGAATCACAATATCGGCCATGGAACAGCTTCCTTCTGGGTTTTGCGAAGCTTAGCGCAGGATTTTTCGCTTTGCATCAGGCTTTATGCTCCGCAATGGCGGTCAGAGAGTTTGGACCAGGCCCGAATGCCGCTTGCATTGCAAAACCGCCGTCAGGGCTTGCCCCTCTCCACCGAGTTCGGCAAGATTTCGCAAGACGCCATGAAAATCCTGCTCATCTCTGCGCATCCCGTCGAGGATTCCTACAACGCCGCCTTGCGCCAAACAGCGCTGGAGGCGCTTTTGCGCTCAGGACATGAAGTTGATCACCTGGATCTTTACGCGGAAGGCTTCGACCCCGTTCTGGGCCGGGAAGAACGCCTGGGCTACCATGAAGTGCCTTCCAACCGGATCCCGGTTGAAACATACGTCACCCGGCTGCAGGCGGCCGAAGGATTGGTCTTTGTTTTTCCTGTCTGGTGCTATGGGCTGCCGGCCATTCTGAAGGGCTTTTTTGATCGCGTCTTCCTGCCGGGCGTGACCTTCAAATTAGGGACAGATGGTGTGGCACGGCCAGCCCTGACGCATATGAAGCGCGTGGTGGGCATTACCAGCTATGGGCGGCCTTGGTGGGTGGCAACATTCCTCATGGGCAATCCGCCAAAGCGACAGATCATGAATTATTTCCGGCTACTCACAGGTGGTCGTGCCCGGCGCAGTTGGCTTGCACATTATGATATGAACCGCGCCACACCCGCCACGCGCCAGGCTTTCCTTGCGAAAGTTCAGCGCGCGATGGAACGCTTGTAACGCAGCCCAATTGATAACGCCTATCGCTTGCCAAAGCGGGGAGAGAGACCAATGACAACAACGCTGATCCGCAACGCCGAACTGATCGTAGCCTGGGATGAAAGCGAGAAATCGCACACCTACCTGCCCGATGCAGATATGGCCTTCACCGATGGCACGCTGAGCTTTGTCGGGCGCAATTACGAAGGCCCCGCCGATAACGTGATTGATGGCAAGGGCCTGATGGTCATGCCCGGCTTGGTCAATATTCATTCCCACCCATCAAGCGAGCCCATGAATAAGGGCTTCCTGGATGAGATCGGCTCACCCGGTCTCTATAATTCCTCACTCTACGAATATATGCCGATCTTTCGCGCTGATTCGGAAGCCATTCCGCATTGCGTGCGGGTTGCGATTTCCGAATTGCTGCTCTCAGGGGTGACAACGCTTGCAGATCTTTCCATGGCGCATCCCGGCTGGCTGGATCTGCTGGCGGAATCCGGCATGCGGGTTTGTGTGGCGCCCATGTTTCGTTCGGCCCGCTGGTTCACCAAGAACGGCCATGTGGTTGAATATGAATGGGATGAAAAGGCCGGCGAGAAGGCGATGGAAGAAGCGCTCAGGCTTGTGGAGCGCGCCGAGCAGCATGAATCCGGCAGGCTTTTTGGTATGGTGGTGCCGGCGCAAATTGATACTTGTTCGGCGGGCTTGCTCAAGGATAGTCGCGCGGAAGCCAATAAGCGCGGGCTTTCCTGGCAGGTGCATGCGGCGCAATCCGTCGTTGAATTCCACGAAATCACGCGCCGTCATGGCATGACCCCCATCGGGTGGCTCGATTCACTTGGGCTGCTTGGGGACCGCGCCATTATTGGGCACGGTATTTTCCTGGATGATCATCCCTCCACGCGCTGGCACACCGAAACAGACCTCAATCGCCTCGCTGAAACCGGCACCACAGTTGCGCATTGCCCAACGGTCTTTGCGCGGCGCGGCATCGCATTGCGTGATCTGGGGCGTTACATGCGCGCCGGCGTCAATATGGGCATCGGCACGGACACCTATCCGCATAATATGCTGGATGAAATGCGGCTGGCGGCGCATATCGCGCGCACCCAAGCGGGTTCACCCCGCACATTACGCACCACAGATCTATTCAATGCCGCGACAATCGGTGGCGCCATCGCGCTGGGGCGGGATGATATCGGGCGCCTGGCCGTGGGGTGCAAGGCGGATTTTTCCTTGGTGGATATCACCCACCCCATGATCCGCCCGGCCTATGATCCCATTCGGAGCCTGATTTACGCGGCCGGTGACCGTGCGCTGAAAGCGATTTACGTCGATGGCCACAAGGTTGTGGATGACGGAGAGGTTTTGACGATCGATTATCGCCAGGCTGCCGAACATCTGCATGAAGCCCAAAAGCGCGTTATTGCCAATGTCCCAAAGCAAGATTGGGCGCATCGCCAGGCCGAAAAAATCGCGCCGCCAAGTTTTCACTGGTCATAATACGCGACACCATCAGGCTTGATGCGCTTGATACCCCACGCGCCTTGGCGTGGCGCGGCGCATCACGTTTCCAGGCCGGCCAGCCGGCGTTCACGCGCGGCGATGAAGTTGAAGCCAATCGAACGGAAGGGTTCGGGTGCCACCCATTTGGCGGTGCCCCAGCTTGCGGTGACATCCTGCTGAGCCCCATGGCCAGAACTATATTCGGCCAAACGCTTGCCCAGCACACTGCCCTTGACGATGCCTGCACCATTACATCCCGCTGAGGTGTAAAGCCCTTCAGCAACCCGCCCCCACCACGGGGCGCCATTCAAGGTCAGCGCCGTGGTGCCGCCCCAGACATGTTCCAAGCCAATATGCCGCAGCGCCGGGTAACGCCGATGAAAGCAGGAAAGCAATGTCGCTTTCACATCTTCAAACGGCACCGGGCGTTCATGCGCGTATAAGGACCGCACCATCAACCGATCTGCCCCGAAGCGGCGAACCGTGGTGCCCAAACGATGCGATGGCAATAAGCCCCATACCGGCATGGATCCCAGTTGCGCGGCCTCAGCCAGGCCCAGCGATTCAGTAAGGGCCGCGTAGGTGTAGATCGTCACCAACCTGTCGCGCAGATAGCCGAAGTGACGAATGGCAGCATTGGTCGCCATGATGACAATTGGCGCTGTTATCTGCGCGGAAGGTGTTTCCAAATACCATTGCCCCTTGCGTTGCAGGGAAAGCAAAGGCGTCTTTTCGTAAAGGGTCACATTCGGCGGCAGCGCTTCAGCAAGGCCGCGGATCAATGCCGCAGGATCAAGCAAGAAACCTTCATGCGTATAAAGGCCGCATTGGTAGTAAGAAGTGCCAATGCGTTCTTCCAGCGCCGCTTGATCCAGGAATTGATGCGGCAACTCAGCCGCCTGGACCGCCTTGTGAAGGGCGTGAACCTGTTCGGCCCCAAGCGCAGTCGCCGCCGCTTTAATGCGCCCGGAAGCTTGCAGGGCGCAGTCGATCTTATGTGCCTCGACCTGCTCCATCAGCCAGGCCCAGCCTTCTTCCGTGAAACGGTTCAAGGTCTCAGCACGGGCACGGTCAGATGCTGCGGCGCCTGCGGGCAAATCGCGTGGGCTGGCAAATCCTGAATTGCGGCCCGAAGAGCCTTCACCAACCTCAGTCGCCTCAATCAGCACAATGCGGGCATCAGGCTGCAATTGGCCAAGACGACGCGCGGCAGCAAGCCCAGTATATCCGGCGCCAATCACCGCATAATCAGCGGCAATATCGCCCTCTGCGCATGGGCGTGAGCTCCGCGGCGGAAGCAGCGCATTGAAGCCACAGCGGTCATCATAATGTGGATAGGTCAAGCGCGGCATGGGCTCGGGATGGCAACCAGCTTCACCGCGCGCCACGATAACGCCACTGCAAGCCAAGCAGCATGGCTTTAGCGAAGCGCATCACGAGCACAGAAAGCGGCAGCACCACCGTCGGCCAGATGACAGCATGAACCCATAAATCAGGTTCAAACCGCGCATCCACCCAAAGCGCCAGGATCACGGCAATGGCGCCAATCACGAAAATCCCTGCCATTGCCGGCCCATCCCCCGCATCATGGGCGCTGAGATCAAGCCCGCAAACGCTGCAGGCAGGCCGAATATCCAAAAGGCCCGAGAAAAGATGGCCGCGCCCGCATTGCGGGCAGCGGCCAAGCAAGGCTGATTTCAGCACGCCGGAAACGCCCGGCGCGGTTCAGTGATGCGCGATTTCGCCCGCGCCCCACCAATAGATGCAAACAAACAGGAACAGCCAAACCACGTCCACGAAATGCCAGTACCAGGCAGCCGCTTCAAAGCCGAAATGGCGTTCCGGTGAGAAATGCCCCTTGATCGCGCGGATCAGGCAGACAAACAGGAAGGTGGTACCGACCATGACATGGAAGCCATGGAAGCCGGTGGCCAGGAAGAAGGTCGAAGAATAAACGCCGCCGCCGTTAAACTTGAACGGCGCCATGCTGTATTCCCAAACTTGCAGGCTTGTGAAAAGCAACCCCAGCAATACGGTGATGGTCAGACCATTGATCAGCCCCTTGCGGTCATTGTGCAACAAGGCATGGTGCGCCCAGGTGACGGTGCAGCCCGACAGCAGCAGGATCATGGTGTTGAGGAAGGGCAAATCGAAGGGATCGAAGGTCAAGGTCCCCTTGGGCGGCCAGATCGCGACCTCGGCGCCCGAAACATGGCCGGGATAAAGCGCGTAATGGAAATAGGCCCAGAAGAAGGCCACGAAGAACATGACCTCTGATGCAATGAACAGCGTCATGCCGTAACGCAGCCCGATCCGCACAATCGGCGTATGCAGCCCCGGCGTGCGGCTTTCCTTCACCACATCGCGCCACCAGAAGAACATGGTGGCCAGCATGCCCGCCAAGCCAAGCAAGAAGACAAATTTATTGCCGTAATGCGCCCACAGGATAATCCCAAGCACCAAGGCGCCACCAGCAAATGACCCAACTAAGGGCCAAGGTGAGGGGTCCACAAGGTGATAGGGGTGCTTGTGCAGTGGCGGCGCTTCGCCATCCGCCGTATGTGCTTGCGCGTGAGATGTGCTTGCCATTGTCAGTCCTGGTGCCTTCCTCGGTCCCCGGGTCTATGCCCTAACCGAACGCTTGCATCAATCCTGAAACCGCCCCCAAAATCAAGCCCATGGGCGGAAAAACCCTGAATTGACGCGCTTCAATTTTGCCGGGCGCCGCCGCGGCCAACATGCGGCCCCGCATTCGCCACCGCGCCCGCCTTTTGCGCATCTTCCATGGTGCGGAAGAAGCTATAGGAAAGCGTAATGGTGGTGACATCCCGCGTATTGGGATCCTCGGCGATTTTCGGATCCACCCAGAAGGTGACGGGCATATCCGCCCTCTCGCCAGGATTGAGGGTTTGTTCCTCAAAACAAAAACAGGCGATCTTGTGGAAATAGCGCCCCACCTTTTCGGGCGTGACGTTGTAAAGTGACACGCCCCTGACCGGTGTCTCCGCCCGATTCGTGGCGGAATAGAAGGCCAAGCCTTCCTCACCCAGGCGCAGCGTGACGCTCGGCTGTTCCGGGATGAAGCGCCAGGGCAGGTTGGGATGCGTGGTGGCGTTGAAACGAATGGTGATTTGCCGCTCACCCACCGCGCCAGGGGCCGCAGCGCTTCTTTGCGTGGTGCCGCCATAGCCAGTCACACGGCAGAACAAATCATAAAGAGGCACTGCCGCGAAAGACAGCCCAACCATAAAAGTCACCAGCCCCGCCACGGCCATGCCGGTGCGCCGGTTGCGTCGCGCCAATGCTGCCTTGGGCTGTTCCTGATCCATGGCCGTTATTTGGGAAGCGTTGCGCTGCCGCTCAAGTCCGGAGCAGCCGCGCGATACCAATGAAATAAAACAATACCGAAAACCCAACGAGCAGCAGCAACAGCGCAATATTACGCCCGCGCCGACGCTTTTCGAAAATGGCGCGCTCTTCCGGGGTCATGGCGTCAACAGCAGCTTTTCCGCCGCCAAAACAGCGAAAAGCGCGAAAAGATAGGTCAGCGAAAAGCGGAAGCATTTCTTCGCTGCCTTATCGCCCGTAAGGCTGCGGCCCGCTTCATCCTGCGCTTCACGCAAAACCAGCACGGCATGGCGAATGAAATTCAGCCCCAGTAGCGCTGCCACTGCGCCATATACGGGCCCAGAAAAACCAACAAACCAGGGCGCCATCCCAAGCGGGGCAAGGGCCAGCGTGTAGACCAGAATTTGCTTGCGGGTTTCGCGCGCACCCGCGGTCACGGGCAGCATCGGCACGCCGGCTTTGGCGTAATCCTCATGCGCCCAAAGTGACAGCGCCCAGAAATGCGGCGGCGTCCAGATGAAGATGATGGCGAACAAAATAATCGGCACCAGGGTGATATCCCCGGTCACCGCAGCCCAGCCGATCACGGGCGGGAAAGCGCCCGCCGCGCCGCCAATGACGATATTCTGCGGCGTGCGGCGCTTCAGCCACATGGTGTAGATCAGCACATAAAACAGGATGGAAAAGGCCAGCGCTGCCGCCGCCAAATAATTTGTGGCAAAGGCCATCACCAGAACGGAGCCAACGCCAAGCAGAATACCAAAGCCAAGCGCCGCATCAGGGGCGATACGGCCGGCGGGAATGGGTCGGCGCGCCGTGCGCCGCATCACCGCATCAATATCACGATCGTACCACATATTGATGGCGCCGGAGGCACCAGCGGCAACAGCGATGCAAAGAATGGCAATCACGGCCAAGACCGGATGCAAATGCCCCGGCGCCACCAAAAGCCCGGCCACGGCGCTGAATACCACCAGCGACATGACGCGCGGCTTCAGCAGCGCGATCCAATCCCGCACTTCGGAGATATTGTAGGAAACAGGAAGGGGGGCCGCGCCCCCCTTACCGTTTTCGATGACCGAATCGCTCATCAGCAGCCCGTTCTTTACGCATGCTCAACGCATGCGCGGAAGTTCCTCAAAGGTATGGAAGGGCGGCGGAGAAGACACCTGCCATTCCAGAGTCGTCGCACCTTCGCCCCAGGGATTGGCCGCAGCCTTGGCGCCAGAACGGAAGGTTGCCCAAACCACATAGAAGAAGAACAAGAAAGACGCGACCGAAATCAAGGAGCCGATGGAGGCAATGAAATTCCACCCCCAGAAGGCATCTGGATAATCCGGGTAGCGGCGCGGCATGCCCTGATTTCCCGAGAAATGCATCGGGAAGAAGGTCAGGTTCACGCCAATAAAGGTCAGCCAGAAATGGATCTTGCCGAGCATTTCCGGATATTGCCGGCCGCACATCTTGGCGATCCAATAATAGAAGCCAGCATAGATAGAGAACACGGCACCAAGCGAAAGCACGTAATGGAAATGCGCCACCACGTAGTAGGTGTTGTGCAGCACTTGGTCGATGCCGGCATTGGACAGCACCACACCGGTCACACCACCCACGGTGAAAAGGAAGATGAAGCCGACGGCAAAAAGCATCGGTGTATCCATCTTGATGGACCCGCCCCACATGGTCGCAATCCAGGAGAAGATCTTCACGCCTGTCGGCACCGCGATCACCATGGTGGCCGCCATGAAGTAAGCGCGCGTGTCCACATCCATACCCGATGTGTACATGTGGTGCGCCCAGACGATGAAGCCCACAAAGCCAATCGCCACCATGGCGTAAGCCATGCCTAGGTAGCCGAACACCGGCTTACGACTGAAGGTAGAAATCACATGGCTGACAATGCCAAAGCCCGGCAGAATCATGATGTAGACTTCCGGATGGCCGAAGAACCAGAACAGATGCTGGAACAGAACCGGGTCCCCACCGCCTTCAGGCTTGAAGAAGGCCGTGCCGAAATTGCGGTCCGTGATCAGCATGGTGATGGCACCCGCCAGCACCGGCACCGCCAGCAGCAGCAAGAAGGCTGTCACCAGCATGGACCAAACAAACAGCGGCATCCGGTGCAGCGTCATGCCAGGGGCGCGCATGTTGAAGATGGTGGTGATGAAATTCGCCGCGCCCATGATGGATGAAGCACCCGCCAGGTGAAGCGAAAACAGCGCCAAATCCATAGATGGGCTGGAATGGAACTGGCTATCGGACAGCGGCGTATAGATGGTCCAGCCCGCGCCAGCGCCTTCGCCCACGAACATGCTTGCACCAAGCAGAAGGAAGGCCGGCACCAGCAACCAGAAGGAAATATTGTTCATGCGCGGGAAAGCCATATCCGGCGCCCCGATCATGATCGGCACGAACCAATTGCCAAAGCCACCAATCAGCGCGGGCATGACCACAAAGAACACCATGATCAGCCCATGGGCTGAAACATAGGCATTCCACATCTGGCCATCGGCAAAGATCTGCATGCCGGGATACATCAATTCCAGGCGCATCAGCAGCGAAATGCCAATCCCCACCACCGCCGCAAAAAGCGAGAAGATGATGTAGAGTGTGCCGATATCCTTATGGTTCGTTGAGAAGAACCAGCGGGACACGAAGCCCGGCTTGTGATCGTGATGATCGTCGTGATGCGCGTGCGAAGCGGTTGCCATGATTGCCTTCCTTGAGCCGCGCCTTACCGGCGGGCCTCCGCGATCTGAAGTGTTCCTTGGGCAGCAGGCGCAGCGGCAATCGCCGGCGCGCTGCCATCAGCCTGAGCGAAACGCTTGCGCGCATCGGCAACCCAGGCATCGAATTCCGCGCGCGGCACGGCGCGCACGGCAATCGGCATGAACCAGTGATTCGTGCCGCAAATCTGATTGCACTGCCCATAATAGATACCGGCGCGATCAGCACGCATCCAGGTTTCCATGCTGCGGCCCGGGATGGTGTATTTCTGTACGCCAAGCGCCGGCACGAAGAAGGAATGGATCACATCATGCCCCGTGGTCATGATGCGAATATTGGCCCCAACCGGGATCACCAATTCATTATCCACTTCCAGATTGCGCAGCTGGCCTGGCTTCAGATCAGCGGTCTGGATCGGGTAGCTGTCAAAGGTGAAATTGCCCTGATCGACATAGGTGTAATTCCAATACCACTGACGGCCCTGCACATTGATCGTCAGGTCAGCATCCACGGCGCGATCCTGATAATAGATCAGCCGGAAGGATGGGATCGCAATCACAATCAGGATCAGCACCGGGATCACTGTCCAGGCGATTTCAAGGCCAGTGTGGTGGCTGGTCGTGGAAGGGTTCGGGTTGCGATTGGCGCTAAAGCGCCACACGCAATAGGCCAGCAACACCAGCACGAAAATCGTGATCACGGTGATGATGGCGAAAACCATATCATTGAAGGATGAAATGCGATCCTTGATTGGCCCGCCCGATGGCTGCAAGCCCACACCCCAAGGGGCTGGCGCGCCAATCACGCTTTCTGCCAGGGCAGGCACCGTCAGCACCAAGCCCATCGCCACCACTGCCAGACCGGCCATCAGCCGGCCAAGGCCGAATGCGCGGCGCTTTGCCATGAAAACCTTCATCAACCCATCCCTTATCGGTCGTGAAAACCACGCCGTTTCAAGATTTTAACCTTCGAACCACCGAAATCCGAGACCCACGAGTCCCAAACTCGGCCGGACCATAATCGCGCCCCCCGCACCGCACAAGGGCGCCAATGCTGAAAAGTGGCATAATCCGCGCCACGGCCCCTCAGCCCTCACCCTCAGCGGCTTCTTCCTCGCTAATATGTTCCACCATATCGGCCAGCATGGACCGGATATGTTCATCGCCGACCACATAAAACACCTGCCGCCCGCGCCGATCCGCCTGCAAAAGCCGGGCAGCCCGCAAGAGCCTGAGATGGTGAGAAACCAGTGAAGGCGAAATCCCGAGCCTTTCCGCCATTTCATTCACCGCCGCCGGCGCATCCCGGCAGGCCAGGATGATCTTGAGCCGCGTCGGGTCGCTCATCAACCGAAAGGTTTCGGCCAATTCGACCACCAGATCATCGCCAATCCGAAACCGCCCGCGCATGCGTCCATCGCCCTGTTGCAGGCCTAGAATGGTCCCCGCAGGCGCGTTTCGGCAAGGGCGGCGGCACCAAGGGACTTGACGCGGCGGGATTGAAGGCCAAGCTTGTCCACAGCGTAAGTCTCTGAAAAAACGAGAATATATGCAGAAATGAACAGCTATTCAGCAATCGCAGCATTTTCAAGCCAATTGGCAACACAAGGCGGCTCAGAAAATGCGACCAAAGCATAAGGGGAAGCCCGTTAGCGGTGAGCGAGCGCGGCCGGCCGGCTTCAGCCGCCGCAGCCTCGGTCTTGGGCTTTTGGCGCTGACACCGGCCTCCGTCCTGGCCCAGACACGCGCAGCGCCCCGCGCGCTTGCGACGGTTGCCATGGTGGGCGATCTGGTGCGGGAAATCGGCGGGGACCGCATTCGCGCCGAAACCCTGATCGGCGAAGGCGTGGACCCGCATCTGTTCCGCCCGACGCGCGCTGATATCGCCCGGCTGCTCGGCGCCGATATCATCTTCGCCAATGGTCACCGCCTGGAAGGCCGCATGGGCGATGTGCTTGCCCGCGCCGCGGCCAATGGCAAGCCGGTGGTCATGGTGGCCGAAAGCCTGCCGCGCGCCCGGCTGCGCGCCAATCCTGAATATCCCGATGTCGCCGACCCGCATCTTTGGATGGACCCGGTGCTTTGGGCCGAAGCTGCCGGCAGTATCGCTCCTGCCCTAGCCCGCCTGCTGCCCGACCAGGCCAACCTTTTTGAAGCCAATCTGGCCGCGCTGCGGGCCCGGCTGGCCGCCCTGCACGATTATGGCGCGCGGGTGATGGCGAGCATCCCGCCCCGCCAACGCCTGCTGGTCACGGCGCATGATGCCTTTGGCTATTTCGCCGCGCGCTATGGGCTGGAAGTGGATAGCATCCAGGGGCTTTCCACCGAATCGGAAGCCAATCTGGCGCGCATTGAGGCGCTGGTACGCAGCATGGTGGAGCGGCGCATCCCTGCCGTATTCTCGGAAAGCTCGGTGCCCGACCGCGCCGTGCGCGCCTTGATTGAAGGCGCCGGGGCGCGCGGGCAGCGCGTCGCGCTGGGGGGCACGCTATTTTCGGATTCCATGGGCAAGCCTGGCACTTATGAAGGCAGCTATATCGGCATGTTGGATCACAACTTCACCACCATCGCCCGCGCCCTGGGCGGGGACGCTCCGGCACGCGGCATGCACGGCCGGCTTGCCACCGCATGAGCCAAAGCATGACCACCCCCGCGCCGCTTGCGATTACGCATCTGACCGTCGCTTACGGCGACAAGACCGTGCTTTGGGATGTCACCTGGGATGCCGCGCCGGGGCTGACCGCCATTATCGGGCCGAATGGCGCGGGCAAATCCACGCTGCTGCGCGCCGCCCTTGGCCTGATCCCGAGCATCGCCGGCGAAGCGCGCTTCTTTGGCCGCAAGCTGGATGAGGTGCGCAACCGCGTTGGCTACCTGCCGCAGCGCGCTTCGGTGGATTGGGATTTTCCGGCAACCGCGCTCGATGTCGTCAGCATGTCGCGTTATCCGCGCATGCGCTGGTGGGGCCGCGTGCCCAAGGCCGAACGTGAAGCGGCACTCGGTGCTTTGGAACAAGTGGGGCTGGCTGATCTTGCGGATCGGCAGATCGGGCGGCTTTCCGGTGGGCAGCAACAGCGCGTGTTTTTGGCGCGTGCGCTGGCGCAGGATGCGGACCTGTATTTGATGGATGAACCCTTCGCTGCGGTTGATGCAGCGACGGAACAGGCGATTATCGCCGTGTTGCGCCGTGTGGTGGCTTCGGGGCGCAGCGTAATCGCCGTGCATCATGATCTTGCCACCGTGCCTTCCTATTTCGATCAGGTGCTGCTGCTGAATGGCCGCGCCGTTGCGGCGGGCAGCGTCAAAGCCGCCTTCACGCCGGATGCAATTGCGCGCGCCTATGGCGGGCGGCTGAATGTGCTTGAACAAGCGGTGGCGGAAGGCGGGCTTGCCTGATGCTTGGCTACAATACGCTGGTCGTGCTGGCGGGCTGCGCCTTGCTGGGGCTTGCCTCTGGCACGGTGGGCGCTTTTGCGCTGTTGCGCGGGCGCGCGCTGATCGCTGATGCGGTGGGGCATGCCGCTTTGCCAGGCGTGGTGCTGGCGGCGATGCTGGTGGCAAGCTTTGGCGGCAATCCGCGCGCCTTGCCGCCCTTGCTCGCCGGTGCGGTGATTGCCGGCGTGCTTGGCGTGCTGGCGGTGCAGGCCATCACGCGCGGCAGGCGCATCCGGGAAGACGCGGCCATCGCCATTGTGCTTTCAAGCTTTTACGCGCTGGGCGTTGCGCTGCTGTCTTATGTGCAGACCATGCCGCAGGCAGCACAAGCAGGGCTTGGCAAATTCATCCTGGGCCAGGCCGCGGCGATGCGCGCAGAAGATGCGCTTTGGGCGGGCGGCATTGCGGCGTTTTCCGTGCTGGCCTGCCTGGTGCTGTTCCAACGCCTGCGCGCCGCGTGTTTTGACCCAGACTATGCGCGCGTGCTGGGGCTTTCCGTCGCGCGCGTTGATCTTCTGCTGCTGGGGCTGATTGTGATTGTCGCGGTGGCGGGCTTGCAGGCCGTGGGGCTGGTACTGGTGGTGGCCTTGCTGATTTTACCGGCGGCAACGGCAAGATTGCTCACGCATCGGCTGCCAGTCTTGCTGTTCGTCTCGGCCTCGCTCGGCGCACTGGCAGGGGCTTTGGGCGCGGCCGCTTCGGCATTTCAACCGGAATGGCCAACGGGTGCCGCGGTGGTGCTGGCGGGCGCGGCTTTCTTTCTGCTCGCGCTGCTATTGGCGCCGGATCGAGGCCTGCTACCGGAAGCCTGGCGCCGCGCTCGCCGACGCATTGCCGCGACCGAATCCCATTTCCTCCGCGCCGCCTGGGAAGCGCAGGAAGCCGCTGGCGCCGGCCCTGGCACGGCGGGCGATCGTTGGACGCCGATTGCGGCGCTGGCCGCCGCGCGCGGCTGGTCTGAAGCCTATGCGGCACAGCTGGCGCTTTGGCTTTCGCTGCGCGGGCTGGTGGCGCGGGCAGAAGGAGAAATTCATCTCACGCCACGTGGCGCCGCTGCTGCGCGGCGTGCTGTGCGCGCACATCGCGCTGTGGAACATCATCTGCTGGGGCTGGGTGCGACGGATATCGCGGGCGCGGATCGGCTGGCCGATTTGGTGGAACATGGCTTGCCGCCTGAAATGGCGACGCGGTTATTGGCGGAGCCTTCCGCTTTGCCGCAATCACCCCATGCGCTCGGAACCAAACCTTGAGCGCCGTGGATTTCTTAAGGCTCGATCTGCCGGCCTTGCTGACGGCAATTCTCGCCTGCGGGATATGCGGGCTGCTGGGGTCTTTTCTGGTGCTCAGGCGCGATAGTCTTTTGGGTGATGCGCTGTCCCATGCCGTGCTGCCCGGCATTATCGCGGGCTTTGCGCTGACCGGCGCGCGGGCGGGTTTGCCGATGCTGCTTGGTGCGCTCGCAGCCGCCTTATTGGCGGTGGTGGCGATCAGTCTGGTGCGGCGCGTGGCGCGGCTGGAATCGGGCGCGGCTACCGGTGCGGTGTTCACGAGCTTCTTCGCGCTTGGCCTGATGCTGATTGAAGCGACCGGCGCGCGCAGCGTTGATCTTGATTTGGATTGCGTGCTGTTCGGGCAATTGGAAGGGCTGGTCTGGCTGGAAGCACAGGGTTTTGGATCATTGCTTGATCCTACCGCACTGGCCGCCCTGCCACGCCAATTATTCCTGCTGGCGGCGGTGGCGGTAGTGCTGGCGGGGCTGGTCGCGCTGCTGTGGCGGCCTTTGCATTTGCTGTGTTTCGATCCCGATTACGCCGCCGCCATTGGCCTGCCGGCGCGCGGGCTGGAATTGGCGCTGAATCTAATGGTGGCGGCAGCAGCGGTCGCCGCTTTTGACGCCGTCGGCAGCATTCTTGTGGTGGCGATGCTGGTCTGCCCCGCAGCGGCGATACGGCTACTGACGGATTCCTATCGCGCGCAAGTGCTGGGCGGGGCAGTATTTGGCGCGCTGCTTGGCGCGCTTGGATATGCGCTGGCCGGGCCGCTACCCATGGCGCTGGGCCATGACGCTGCGCTGAATGCGGCGGGCGTCATTGGCAGTTTGGGCGGGCTTGCGGTGGCGGGCGCGATGGGGCTGCGCCACATGCGTGCCAAAGCGCCGAAAGCCCAGATTATTTCAGGATAATTTCCACACGCCGGTTCTGCGGTTCGCGCACGCCTTCTGCCGTTGCGACCAGTGGCTGCGTCTCACCCAAGGCGGTGATGCTGATATCCTGCCGCGCAATGCCGCGCCGGATCAGTTCTTCCGCAACCGTTTCAGCCCGCCTGCGTGACAGCGCCACATTATATTGCGGCGTGCCGCTGCGATCCGCATGACCCGCCACTTCGATCCGTGCCGGTTGCGCGCGAGAAGTTTCCGCCGCTTCGCCAATAATCTGGCGCGCGCGCGCGGTCAGGTCCGCGCGGTCCCAATCAAAGAACACCAGAAAGCTGCGCGCCATAACGGGTGCTGCCACAGCGGCAGGCGCGGCCGGGGCTGCATTGAAGGCATAGCGCAGCCCAAGCAGGAAGGATTGGTTGCGGCTTTCCGTATCCGCCTTGCCGGTCAGCACCGTGGCGCCGGCGGCATTCACGTAACTCACAGGAATGCTCGCGCCCAGGCTTTCCAGATAGCGATATTCCGCCGTCACGCTCAGGCCCGGCACCTGGTCAATCGCAAAGCCAATGCCGGCCATGCCCTGAAAAGCAAAAGCGCCGCCCGTGTCATCCGCGCGCAGCCGCAAGCTGCCATCCCCGGGCCGGCCATTCACATCATTAAAGCCGGTGACAAGATATCCCGCGCCAAGCCCGATATAGGGGGTGAAGGGGCCAATCCGGATCAAATCCAGCAGGACATTGCCCATGAGCCCGTAGCTATCCTGCCGCCCGCCATGCGCCCCAGGGCTGGCGAGGCCCGCCGCGCCATTCGCGCTATCCACCTCGTTGCTGCGGTAGCTACCTTCGATTTCAAGCCGGATCCCATTTCTGAACCCCCAGCCCAGGCTCAACACGCCCACGCCGCCCAGGTCAAAACCCATCTGGCCGCCATTGGGCTGGCCAAGCGCGGTCATGCCTTGGCTCAGGCTGCTATCCAGCCGGAATTTCGCATCATCCAGGGAATTCACGCCAAGCGCGCCGGCAATATACGGCCCTTCGATAAATTGGGCGCGCGCCGAACCCGCCGCACCAAGCCCGATCAATAGGGCAGCGGCAGGGGCAATCCAGCGTGAGGCTCGAATAGACTTCATGGCCTTCTACTTAACGGCGCTTGATGGACAAAAGAAGACCACGCCCGCGCTTTGCTCACAAATTCTGCTCAGCGATGGCGCGCAGTGGACCAAGCGCAGCCTCATCCCCAAGGCCAGCCAGCGCGCCCAAAGGCAAAAGCCGGTTCGCATGGCCCATTTTCCGCCCAGGCCTGGCTTCCGCCTTGCCGTAGAGATGCGGCGCAATGCCCGCCTGCCCCTGCAAGCCCGGCCAGGCGGCCATGCCTTCCGGCCCGATCAGATTGCGCATTACCGCATCATGGTGCCGATCCGGCACGCCCAAGGGCAGGCCGACCACGGCACGGATATGCTGTTCGAATTGCGAAGCCGTGCAGGCATCCATGGTCCAATGCCCGGAATTATGCGGGCGCGGGGCGATTTCATTGCCAATCAACCGACCATCGGGCAGCAGGAACATCTCAAGCGCCACCAACCCCACCAGATCCAACCCGCGCGCCACAGCGGCCACATGGTCCTGCGCGGCCCGCGCCACTTCAGGCGCCACACGCGCCGGCGCATAGCTGATATCCAGAATATGATGGCGATGCGCGTTTTCGGTCGCGTCGAACACCGCAAGCGCACCATCGGCGCCGCGCGCCGCAATCGCCGAGATTTCCAGCGTGAAGGGCACAAAACCTTCCAAGATCAGCGGGCGCGGCGCCAACCTGGCCCAGGCGGCAGCGAGATCATCGGGGTGGCGCAGCACCGCCTGGCCGCGCCCATCATAGCCAAGCCGCGTGGTCTTCAGCACGGCGGGCAGACCAAGTTCGGCCACCGCTGCCTGCAATTCCGCTTCCGTGCGCACCGCGCGCCAGGGCGCGACAGGCACACCGATCCCTTCCAGAAACGCCTTTTCCTGCAAGCGGTCCTGACAGATGGAAAGTGCCTTCAGCCCAGGCCGGCAAGCGACGCGGCGAGAGAGGATTTCCACCGTCTCGGCGGGGACATTTTCAAATTCGAAGGTGACGACATCCACCTGATCGGCGAAGCGGGCCAGGGCTTCGGCGTCTTCATAGGCAGCAACGCTGCGCGCCGTGGCCACCTGCATGCCGGGTTCGTCGGCGCCGGGGGCATAGATATGGCAGCGATAGCCAAGCCGCGCCGCCGCCATGGCGGACATGCGCCCAAGCTGCCCGCCGCCCAGAATGCCGAGCATGGCGCCCGGCGGCAGGGGCTTCATACCGGGCTCTCCGGCACGCTTTCGGTTTGTGCCGCACGCCAAGCGATCAGCCTTTTGGCCAAGGCAGCATCTTCCAATGCGAGGATGGAGGCCGAGAGCAACGCCGCATTCACCGCCCCCGCC
>JBEDHL010000089.1:0-6716 GCA_041174145.1 Pseudomonadota bacterium | reverse complement strand
GATACCAGCCCCATCACCGATCCCGCCGTTTTGGAGGCCCTGCGGCGCGAGGCAACTTAATTACCCGCTTGCAGCGCGGCGCAGTTGCGGGAAGGATCATCCCAGGAGCAGGGCGGCACCTAAGCCGCCCGCAAATGGGAGGGTCCTTGAATGGCCAATCAAATCACACGCCGCCAGGCGCTTGGCGCAACTGCTGCCTTGCTCGGCGCGCCCGCCATTGTGCGGCAAGCCAATGCGCAAAGCAGCTTCGATTGGAAGCGCTTTGCGGGTGAACGCATTGAGGTTTCAGTCCAGACATCACCGCGCGGCTTGCTGCTGCAACGCTTCAACAAGGAATTCGAAGACCTGACCGGCATTCGCTGCGGCATTGAAGTGGTGCCGGAACAGCAGCATCGCCAGAAGGTGATCGTGGAATATGCCTCTGGCAGGCCTTCCTTTGATGTCGCTGAGGTCAGCCTGCATGTGAATAAGCGCCAGGTCGGCAAGGCAAAATGGAATACCGATATCAAGTCGCTGATCGCGGACACTTCCATCACCGCGCCTGATTTTGATTTCGCCGATTTCGGCGCTGGCATGGTGGAATATGCGACGCAGGCTGATGGCCGCATGGATACGCTGCCGGCCTTCGCGGATTACTTCATCCTTTACTACAACAAGGAATTGCTGGCGGCGAAGAATATCGCCGTGCCCACCACCTGGGATGGCATGTATGAAGCTGCGAAGGCACTGACCGATCCTTCACGCCAGATTTATGGCCATGTCGGGCGTGGCTTGAAGAATGCCAATGTGGTGCTGTGGTCCAGCTATCTGCTTGGTACCGTGCAGCGCGACATGATCAACGCCAATCGCCAGCTGATCACCGATACGGATGACGCGATCTGGGCCGGTGAGATGTACAAGAAGTTCCTGCGTGATGTTTCCCCGCCCGGATCCATCGGCTTCAATTGGAATGAATGCCAGACGAATTTCATGCAGGGCCGCGCCGCCATGTGGGTGGATGGCATTGGCTTCGCCGCGCCGCTGGAAGATAAGGCCCGGTCGCGCGTGGCGGGCAAGGTTGGTTATGCGCTGGTGCCAAAGGGCCGCGGCGCCAATCATCATTGCTGCCTGTTCGGCGCGGGCTATGGCATTCCCGAAGCGTCCCGCAAGAAGGGGGCAGCGTGGCTCTATCTGCAATGGGCCTTGGGCAAGCAGAATCAGCTGCGCTTCCTGACCACGGGGGCGGGTGTGCCGGCGCGCAGCAGCCCCTTCAGCAATGAAGAAGCGATCAGCAGCAGCACCTTCCCGCGCGAATTCTTCAAGACGCTGAATGACAGCGCCAAGATCGCACGTGCCGGCCTGCCGGAGATTCTGCCCGTGACGCAATTCCGCGATGTCATCGGCGCGGCGCTGACCAATACCATCAGCGGGTCCGATGTGGCGACGGAATTGAAGCGCGCCACGGCGGAATTCCGCCCCATCCTGGAACAGAGTGAGAAGGAAGGCTGAGGCGCTTTCGCTCTCATGCAACAGGCAAATACCATCCCCGCCGCCGCCACCGATGCTTCGGTGGCGCGGCCCCGTAATTACGCCAGGCGCTATGGCTGGTTCATTGTGCCCGCGGCGGTGGTGGTGCTTGCCGTCATCATCTTCCCCTGGATTTTCACTGTTTATGTTTCGGCGCATGATTGGCGCCTGGGTGGTGCGCGCCAATGGGTGGGGTTTGATAATTACATCAAGCTTTTCACCGATGCGCGCTTTGGCTGGGCCATGCTGCGCACGCTATTTTATACCGTGCTTGCGGTGATCTTCCCCATGATGCTGGGGATTGCCGCGGCGCTCGCCTTTCACCGCAAATTCCCGCTGCGCGGCTTGGCGCGTACGATTTTCATTCTGCCCATGATGGCAACACCTGTCGCGGTCGCGCTCGTTTGGACCATGATGTTCCACCCGCAGCTTGGCGTCTTGAATTGGCTGCTGGCGCAAGTGGGGCTACCACCCAGCATGTGGGTCTATAGCACCCAAACGGTTATCCCGACCCTGGTGCTGATTGAGGTTTGGCATTGGACGCCGCTGGTGATGCTGCTGATCCTGGGCGGCCTCGCTTCCCTGCCTGTTGATCCTTATGAGGCGGCTAAGATTGATGGCGCCAATGGCTGGCAGGCATTTCGCCACATCACGCTGCCCTTGCTGATGCCCTTTATTGTGGTGGCGCTGATCATTCGTTGCATTGATGCGCTGAAAGCCTTTGATACGATTTACGTCATCACCCAGGGCGGGCCGGGTTCCGCCAGTGAGACGATTAATATTTTCCTCTATCTGCAAGCCTTCGCTTTCTACAATGTGGGCTATGCTTCCGCCGTGGTGGTGGTATTTTTCATCATCATCTTGGCTCTGGCGGCGTTGTTATTGTGGACGCGTCAAAGGGTGAAAGTGACATGAGTGATCTGCGTCTGCGTAGCGCCGGGCAATATCGGCTGCGCCGTCTGATCGGCAATATTGGCTTTGGGTTTTCCGTGCTGGCGCTGATTTCCCCGGCCATCATGTTCTTCCTGTGGATGCTGTCGCTTTCCTTTAAGAATGAGATGGAGAATACGGATTGGCCGCCGGTCTTCATCCCGGAAGCGCCGACGCTGGATAATTACCGCGAAGTTTTTGAACGCAATGATTTCCTGCGCTTTGCCTGGAATTCCATTGTGGTGTCCTTTGGCGCCACCGGCATTGCGCTGCTGATTGGTGTGCCGGCTGGGTATGGCATTGCCAAAATGCATGCCATGCGCGCGGCGGCCTTGATTTTGATTGCGCGCATCACGCCTGGGCTTTCCTATCTGATCCCGCTTTTCTTGCTGTTCCAATGGCTGGAATTGACCGGCACACTGACGCCGATTGTCATCACGCATTTGGTCATCACCGTGCCGATCGTGGTCTGGGTGATGATTTCCTTCTTTGAAGGCCTGCCGCCGGAATTGGAAGAAGCCGCCTTGGTGGATGGCGCCACCATTTGGCAAGCATTCCGCTATGTGGCGATGCCCTTGGCACGGCCCGGCATTACGGTGGCCACCATTCTATCTTTCATTTTCTCCTGGAATAATTTCATCTTCGCCATGGTGCTGGCGGGGCGCGAAACCCGCACCTTGCCTGTCGCGGTGAATAATATGCTCACCTTTGAGCAGATTTCCTGGGGCCCGCTTTCCGCCGCCGCGCTGTTGGTGACGGCGCCGGTGCTGATCCTGACGCTACTCGCGCAAAAGCAGATCGTGGCCGGGCTGACGGCGGGGGGCGTGAAGGGGGCCTGATCCCTGCCCTTATTCCGCCGCCGCCGCCTTGGCATGCTGGGCCTCATCTATACCCAACGCGCCCGTGAAGCGGTTGAAAAAGCCGCAAAGCGTGATGCGCAGCGTCAGTTCCACAATCTGCGCTTCAGAAAAATGTTCACGCAGCCCGCGAAACAGGCGTTCCGGTACGCGATGGCTGTTTTCCCAAGCCGCCACTGAATATTCCGCCACCAGCCGGTCAATTGGCGTCAGCGAAGGGTGATCAATCCGCCCCGGGAGGCCTTCCAAAGCCTCGGTCGGGATGCCTTCCACCGCGAGGAATGGCCCGTGATGATCCACGCAGTAATCACAGGCATTGAGCTTGGAGACGACCACGATGGCGAGTTCCAGATAGCGCCGCGGCAGCGTGCCGGCCGCGCGCAATTCCATCAGCATCGGCATCAAATGGCGTAGCGCCGCCGGCACATGGGCGAAGACTGCCAATTGCTCCTCAAACGGGCCATAGCCGGTGACGTAGCGATGCCAGATATCGCGGAGTTCCGGTGTCAATTCTTCGGGCGAGACTTCACGCACACGGGCCATGGCGGTTTCCTTTCCTGCGGGCACAAAGCTTGCGCCTCGGGCTTTCGCGCGTCCACCCCTGGACTTGGCTGGGGCACCGCGCGAAACTCCGCCTGATGATTTTGGGAGCCCGACGCAATGCGCAATACGGAAGAAATCTGGCGGCTGGTGGATGCCAAGGCGCCTGAGGCGATTGAACTCAGTGACCGCGTCTGGGGCATGCCGGAACTCTGCTACGCCGAACACCGTTCCTGCGCCGAACATACCGCCATGCTGGAGGCCCATGGCTTCCGCGTGACGAAGAATGTGGCGGGCATCCCAACGGCGGTGATGGGTGAGGCCGGGGAAGAAGGCCCCGTCATTGCGATCCTTGGCGAATATGATGCGCTGCCGGGGCTTTCCCAGGAAGCCGGCATCGCGGAACCGCGCCCCTTGCCTGGCGATGGCAGCGGGCATGGCTGTGGGCATAATCTGCTGGGCGCGGCTTCGCTGCTGGCCGCGAGTGCGGTGAAAGATTGGTTGGCCGAGAACGGCATCAAGGGCCGCGTGCGCTATTACGGCTGCCCGGCGGAAGAAGGTGGTGCCGCCAAGGGCTTCATGGTGCGCGCCGGCTGCTTCGATGATGTGGATATGGCGATTTGCTGGCACCCGGCGGCGTTCTCCGCTGTGAATGAACCGGTGTCGCTGGCCAATACGCGCATTGATTTCAGCTTTACCGGCCGGTCGTCGCACGCCGCCGCCGCGCCGCATCTGGGCCGCAGCGCCTTGGACGCCGTGGAATTGATGAATGTTGGCGTCAATTACATGCGCGAACACATGCCATCCGATGCGCGCATTCATTACGCCTATCTCGATGCAGGCGGCATTGCGCCCAATGTGGTGCAGGGCACGGCCAAGGTGCGCTATCTGATCCGCGCGCGGGATTTGGTGGAACTGAATGGCCTGGTCACACGCGTGCGCAAGATTGCCGATGGTGCCGCGCTGATGACGGAAACCAGTGTTTCCACCAAGGTGGTCAGCGCGGTTTCCAATCTGCTTGGCAATACGCCTTTGGAAAAGGCGATGTATGATAATTTCCAACGCCTCGGCCCGCCGCAATTCGATGAGGAAGATCGCCGCTATGCGCGCGAAATCCAGGCAACGCTGAAGCCCGAGGATATCGTTTCCGCCTTCCGTCGGCATGGTTTGCCGGCGGAGATGGAACTGCCGCTTTGTGACAAAATCGTGCCGCTGGAAAACAAGGGCTTCGGTGGCGTTGGGTCCACGGATGTCGGCGATGTTTCCTGGGCGGTGCCGACAGTGCAGGCGCGGGGTGCGACTTGTGCCATCGGCACGCCGGGCCATTCCTGGCAACTGACGGCGCAGGGCAAATCTGGCATTGCCCATAAGGGCTTGGTGCATGTGGCCAAAATCATGGCCGGCACGGCGGTGGATGCCATTGCCAATCCGGAAATCCTCGCCGCCGCCAAGGCGGATCATGCAAAGCGTATGGCCGTGACACCTTATGTCTGCCCGCTGCCGCCGGATGTGGAACCGCCAATCCAGATGTCGGCATAAAAGCTTGGCGGGGGTAACCCCGCCTTGCTTTCGCCTTGAAGGGCGCCCATATGCGTTAGGTCAGCGCGCGTCTCCGCGCGCCTCGCGCCCTGCCGGCTGCGTGATCGGTCCCCGCCGCTTCCCCGGAAGCGCGGTGCGGGCCCGGGTCGGCCAGATCGCTTTTCCCACTAGGACGGTCCCAATCCCGCGGGGCTTTCTTCCCCAAGCCGCGCTTTGCCCGGAAGGCTACGCGCGGCTGAACTAGGATTCACTGTGACCGATAGCTTCGAGGCGCTTCGCCTCAACCCCTCGATTCTTCAAGCTTTGAAGGATGAGGGCTACAAGACCCCTACCCCCATCCAGGCCCAGGCCATCCCGGCTGCTTTAGAAGGGCGAGACCTTTTGGGCATCGCCCAGACCGGCACCGGCAAGACCGCAGCCTTCGCGCTGCCCTTGCTGCATAAGCTTGCCAATATGAAGGGCCGCCCGCCGCGTGGCGGTTGCCGCGTATTGGTGCTGAGCCCAACGCGCGAATTGGCGACGCAAATCGCCGAAAGCTTCCGCGCCTATGGCAAGCATCTGGGCTTTTCCATCGCAACGATTTTCGGCGGCGTTGGCTTTGGCGGTCAGCGCCAGGCGCTTGGGCGCGGCATAGATGTGCTGGTGGCAACCCCCGGCCGCTTGCAGGACCATCTGGAACAGGGCTCTGCCCGGTTGGATCATGTGAGCGCGCTGGTATTGGATGAGGCGGACCAGATGCTCGATAAGGGCTTTCTGCCGGCCATTCGTCGCCTGATCCGCGCCGTGCCGGCGGAACGCCAAACGCTGTTTTTCAGCGCCACCATGCCGGCGGAAATCAATCGCCTGGCGGATGAGATGCTGAAATCCCCCGTGCGCGTGGCGGTGGCCCCGGTGGCCAGCACGGCGGAAAAAGTGGCGCAGCGCGTCATTCACGCCAATCGGCAAGATAAGCGCCGTGTGCTGGCGGAATTGCTGCGCGCGGAAGGCGTTGGCCGCGCCTTGATTTTCAGCCGCACCAAGCATGGGGCGGATCGGATTGTTAATCAGCTGGATCAAGATGGCATCAAGGCCAATGCGATCCATGGCAATAAATCCCAGAATGCGCGTGAAGCCGCTTTGGCTGCTTTCCGCGATGGCCGCGCGCCGGTGCTGGTCGCGACTGATATCGCCGCGCGCGGCATTGATGTGGATGGCGTGACCCACGTGATCCAGTTTGATTTGCCGGAAGTGCCAGAGACTTATGTGCATCGCATTGGCCGCACCGCGCGCGCCGGCGCGGCAGGCATCGCGATTGCGCTGTGTTCGGGTGAAGATCGCGACAAGCTGCGCGCGATTGAAAAACTG
>JBEDHL010000088.1:0-5150 GCA_041174145.1 Pseudomonadota bacterium | reverse complement strand
AATCACCGCATTGGTGGCAAGCGTGGTGCCATGGATCACCAGCGCAAGATCAGCCGGCTTCATCCCCGCCTTGGCGAGCACCTGCTGCACCCCTTCCAGCACGCCCTTTTCCGGCGCGGTTGGGGTGGTCAGCACCTTGGCGGTCCAGCGCTGACCATCCTTTTCGATGGCAAGATCCGTGAAGGTGCCGCCAATATCAACGGCAAGGCGCGCATTCGTATGTGCTGATGTACTCATTGCCCCATCTCCGCGGCCCAACGGGTCACCACGGCGCAAGCGGCCGCAAAATCTTCCATGCGCATGTTTTCCTTCGGATTATGACTGCCATTCTGATTGCGAACGAAAAGCATCGCCGCCGGCACGCCCGCTTCGGCAAAGGCCGCTGCATCATGCCCCGCGCCCGATGCCATGTGGCGATACGAAATCCCAAGCGCCTTCGCCGCGCTTTCAAGCCCTGCCCGCACGCCCTGGTCCATCGGCGCGGAAGAACTGCCGGTTTCCGGGCCCAGGTTAAAGCGTACACCGCGCCGCGCCTCGATTTCCGCAATGATGCGCCCCATGGCGGCGAAAAGCAGATCACGCGATGCGGGATCAACGCTGCGCACATCAAGCTGAAACCGAGCCTCACCGGCGATTTTCGTAAAGCCCGCTTCTTCTGTGGTGGCCATGGTGCAGAAGGTACAGACCATGGCGTGGCCCTCGGCTTCCAGCAGGCACCATTCCTCATCCAGCCGATGCACAAGCTCCGCCAAGGCCACCGCCGCATCGCGCCTATAACGCCGCGCCGTCGCCCCCGAATGATTATATTCACCCAGCACGCGGGCCGCACGCAGCCGCCGCGATCCGGGGATGCCGGTCACGATACCAATCGGCAGTCCTTCCGAATCAAGGCTCGGCCCTTGTTCGATATGCACTTCCAGAAACGCAGCAGTATTTTCCGGCCCGAGCAGATGCTCACCGCGCGCCACTGCATCGGGATCAAAACCTTCTTCGCGCATATGCTCGGCGAGAGTCCTGCCGCTATCCGTGCGCTTCACCTGCAAAATTTCTGGCGCCAGCAAACCAAGCGCAGCCTTGCTGCCGGGGTAGGAAGTGGGGAACCATTGCCCCGCTTCCTCGGCACGAATGGCCATCACCGTCATGTCGCGCGCAGGCTGAAACCCGGCGCGCTTCATGCCGGCCACCGCCGCCAGCCCCGCCAGAACCCCGGCGGCGCCATCAAAATTGCCGCCCTCACGCACCGAATCCAAATGACTGCCCATGATGATCCGCTTGGCAGCGCGATCCGTACCGGGCAGGGTCATGTACAGATTGCCCGCGACATCATTGCGGCATTCCAGGCCAAGTTCTTCCGCAGCCTGGCGCAGCAATTCATGCGCGATGCGCTCTCCGCGCCCATAGGCTTCGCGCGTGACACCTTCGCCATCGCGCGTTGCCTCTCGCAGCGCGTCAAACAACCGCGCGGCGAGGGCCACATCAGGATTCAAATTGGGCAGCATGGCGCGGGCTTACAACATGCTCCGCACGCGCCCGCCATCCACGCGGATCATGGAAGAGGTGATATAAGCGCCGGTCTCACCCGCCAGGAAGGCACCCATCGGCCCATATTCGGCAGGCATGCCGATGCGACCTGCGGGAATTTCCTTAGCGGTCTGCGCCAGGATTTCATCCTCGCTCACGCCCGTTTGCTTCGCGCGAATGGCCGTATTGGTAGTGATGCGATCAGTCAGGATGCTGCCCGGCGCCAGCACATTCATGGTCACGCCATCGGCGGCCACTTCCGCCGCCAGTGTCTTGAGCCACCCCCAGATCGAAGCGCGCAGCGTATTGGAAAGTGCAAGGGTGGGGATCGGGTGCTGCATGCCCGTGCTGCCCACCACGATAACGCGGCCCCATTTTTGGGCGCGCATCGCCGGCATCAGCCGATTGGTGATGCGAATGGGGGAGACCACGATATTCTGGAACCACTTGAGCAGATCTTCTTCCTTCATCTGGGAAGCAGTGCAAACTGGCGGCCCGCCATGGTTCAGCACCAGAATATCCACGCCCCCCATGGCCGCGATTGCGGCATCGGCCAGCTTATCCATCTCCGCCCCGGATGAGACATCCGCCTGAATGCCATAGGCCGCCTTGGCGCCATGCGCCTTCAATTCCGCCGCAACCTTATCCAGGCTCGCCTGTTCGCGCCCGCTGACGGTGACAATGGCCCCCTCGGCCGCGATGGCATCGGCGATGGACCGCCCAAGCCCCTTGGAACCGCCCATGACCAAGGCCCGCTTGCCCTTCAAACCCAAATCCATGACCCGTTTCTCCACGAAAGAATGATGCCCCGACCCTGCCCCCTCACCCGCCCTCTGGCAAGACGGCTGAAGTCGGGCCATGGTGCGGCCCGTTTTAATCCAGCGGAGCGCTTCCCCCAATGGCCAAGCCAATCCTTCTCGTCACCCGGAAACTGCCCGAAGCCGTTGAGGCAAGGCTGACCGAGGTATTTGACGCCAGGCTGAACCCCGAAGACGCGCTTTGGGGCCGCGATGGCGCTGAAATCGCCGCCCGCGCCAAGGCCTGCGGGGCGGCGGGGATCCTCTGCGCCGCCGGCGATGCGATGAACGCCGCCGCCATCGGCGCTCTGCCGGAGAGTGTGAAGGTGATCGCGACCTTCAGCGTCGGCTTTGACCATGTAGCGATAGATGCCGCCCGCGCGCGCGGCATTGCTGTCACCAATACGCCCGAGGTGCTGTCCTTCGCCACCGCCGAATGCGCCTTTACCCTGATGCTGATGGCCGCCCGCCGCGCTGGCGAGGGCGAGCGAATGGTCCGCGCCGGGCAGTGGGAGGGCTGGGCGCCCACGCAGCTTATGGGCGTGACCCTGCAAGGCAAGAAGCTTGGCGTGCTGGGCTTTGGCCGCATTGGCCGCGAATTGGCCGCAATGGCGCGCGGCGTGCAGATGGAAATCCACTATCGCGACATGCAGCGGCTGCCAGCCGAGGTGGAACAGGGCGCCATTTTTCACGAAACCGATGCGGGCTTCCTTGGCGCCATTGATGTGCTTTCCATGCATGTCCCAGGCGGCGATGGCACGCGCAAATGGCTGAATGCCGAACGCCTCGCGCAGATGAAAAAGGGCGCCATTGTCATCAATTCCGGGCGCGGGCCTTCCGTGGACGATGAAGCGCTGATCGCGGCGCTGAAATCTGGCCATATCCGCGCCGCTGGCTTGGATGTTTATGATGGGGAACCCCGCGTGCATCCCGGCTATATGCCGCTTGAGAATGTGGCGCTGCTGCCGCATCTCGGTTCCGCGACCATTGAAACGCGGCATGCCATGGGCATGCGCTGCATTGAAAACCTCTCCGCCGTGCTGATCCAGGGCATTTCGCCCCCGCATCGCGTGGTTTAATTTTTCGCCTTCAACACCAAGGAAGCACCCGATGAATTTCGATTTCGCCAAAATCCCCTTCGAACAGGCCTATAAGCTGGTGGTGTCCACCGTGGTGCCCCGCCCTGTCGCTTGGGTGGTGACGAAGGATAAGGATGGCGTGGTGAATGCCGCGCCCTATTCTTTCTTCAACGCCTTCTCCGACAATCCCGTGGTGGTGGGCTTTGGCTGCGGGCCGCGCGCGCCCGGCGCGCTGAAGGATACAGTCGCGAATATCGAAGCGACGGGGCAATTCGTGGTGAATATGGTCTCGGCCGATTTGGCGGAGAAGATGAACATCACGGCCGTGGATTTCCCACCCGGTGTCAGCGAAATCACGGAAGCGGGGCTTTCCACCGCGCCATCCACCAAGGTTGACGTGCCGCGCATTGCGCAAAGCCCGGTTTCTTTGGAATGCGAAATTTTTCAATTCGTGCCTGCGGGTCGGCACATCATCGTGCTCGGCAAGGTCGTTGGCATGTATGTGCAGGATGATTGCGTGATGGATCCGGCGAAATACTACATCGATACGCCAAAGCTCGACCTGGTTGGGCGCATGCATGGGCGTGGCTGGTATGCGCGCACCACGGATCGCATCGAAATCCCGCGCATTGATTTGGATGAGTGGGAAGCCCGCCAGAAGAAGGGCTGATCGCATGAGCGCGCTTTGGTGCTGGTTTTGGGCGGTTCTTGTTGCGCTAGCGCTGCCCGGCACCAGCGCCCTGGCGCAATTTCCGGATCGCCCGATCCGCTTCGTTATCCCCTTCCCGCCCGGCGGCACCAATGACATTGTCGGGCGGCTGGTTGCGGATGGCATGGCGGCGCGGCTCGGCCAGCCGGTAGTCATTGAAAATCGCGGCGGCGCCGGCGGGGCTTTGGGCGCTGAAGTCGTCGCCAAAACGCCGCCCGATGGTTACACCTTGCTCCTTGGCAGTTCAGGCAGCCTCACCATCAATCAATTGGTCCGCCGCAACCTGCCTTATGATCCCACCACCGCCTTTGCGCCCATTGGCCTGATTGGCAGTGGCGCCAATGTGATTGTGGTACATCCGGCGGTTGCGGCGACGAATTTACGCGAACTGCAGGCGGCAGCACGCGCAGCACAAAACCCCTTCACCTATGGCTCGCCCGGTGTTGGCAGCACGGGCCATGCCGCCGGCGCGCTGATTTCCCAGGTGCTGGATGTGGAGATGGAACATATCCCCTATCGCGGCACGGGACCGGCCTTGAATGATTTGATCGCCGGGCGTTTGCAGGTTTTCACCAATGCGCTGGCGCCGCTTCAGCCGCAAATCCGCGCCGGCACGGTGCGCGCGCTTGCCATTGCCGGGCCGCGCCGCAATGCCGCCCTGCCGGACCTGCCCACCACCGGTGAAGCCGGTTTTCCTGAAATTCAAACGGCGACCTGGTTCGGCATTTTGGCCACTGGCGGCACGCCGATGGACCGCGTGCAGCGCCTGCATGCCGCGTTGAATGCCACGGTGAACGAGGCTGAAACACGCCGCAAATTGGAAGAAGGCGGCATTGATGTTGAAATCAGCGAAAGCCCCGCCGCTTTCGCCGCCTTCTATGCCGCCGATCAGGCAAAATGGGCGCCCGTGGTACGCCGCGCAGGAGTAAGAGTGGAATGATCACACGTCGCTTGGGATTGGCGCTGCCCTTCCTATCCTTGGCCGCCGCGTCTTCCGCACAAACGCCCGCCTGGCCATCGCGGCCCATCAGGTTGATCGTGCCC
>JBEDHL010000087.1:0-4710 GCA_041174145.1 Pseudomonadota bacterium | reverse complement strand
CCCCGCCACTGAAAGCACTTGTTTCAGGTGGCGGGGAAATCCACCCGATCCACGGCGTGAAATACCTTGCGGCCGGATGCCTTGATGGCCTCATGATTCTGGTAGATCCACCAGACCGCATCCACCACATCGCGGCGCAGCGCCGTGCTGCCATCGCCAAACAGCACCCGGTCAATATCCAGCGCCAGCGCCTGCCGGCTCAGGGCAACCCGTTCCGCGTCATGGTCAATCACGCGCAGCGCCGCGGCGATATAGGCTTCCTCATCCTGCGCAATCAGCCATTCCGGCATACCAAGCCGGCGCAGCAGCATGGAATCCGTGCGCGCATGCAAATCAAGCCCTTCCAGCGCCACCACCGGCACGCCCTGCCGGAGGGAATCAACAACGCTATGCAGCCCGCCGAAGGGGAAGGGGCTTAGATTGACATCGCATTCATTCAGCCGCGCCAGATAGGCAGGATAGGGCATGACCGGATGCACGATGCTGCCCGGCAAATGCCGTTCAAAGACGCGTTTGGTTGCGATCAATTCAAGCCCTGAGACATTGGGGAATACGCGAAACTGGATTGGCCTGCGGGCCTTTTCGCGAATACGCCGCAAGACCCCAATGAAATGCGGATTGAGCTTCAACAGATTGGAAGGCAGCGCCACACGCAAGGGTGTCGCCGTTTCGCGGATGGAAGGCGCCAGAGGTTCGTAATGCGGTGATTTTTCAAAAATCAAGCTATCGTCAGGCAAAAGCACCAATTGCTCTGACAGCAGGCTGGGATCCCCGACATAGCCTTCTTCGGTGAAATAGTAATCGATGGTGTCGCAAAAGGTGGAAGCCGAATGGCCAAGCCCAGCGAATTGAATGGGGGCCAAGCGGAAATTGGCCAAAACCGGGCCCCAATGGCGCATGCCAACACTCAGCCAGAAAATCATATCGGGGGCGATCGACTTAATAATCGCCGCCACCTTGGTCAGATACCCGGCCTCAGCTTCGCGCTTGAAGACATGCACTTCATCATAAAGGCTCCGCACCGGGGCGTCGGCTTGGCTTTCTTCGGTCAGCAGCACCAGCCGGAAGCGCTGGCGCAGCTGGCGCAGATATTGGCCGAAATAGCGATACTGCACATGGTTGGAATGCATGATCTCAGCCGCGATCAGCAGCGTGGGGCGATCAAGGCGCGGGCGAGGCGCCGGCATGGTGGCATCGCTGATGCCAATCCCGCCGCCCCAATCGCGCAATACCTTGTTCAGAACCGGCTTGATGCCATGCTTGTCGCGCGCCCCGGCATAGGAACAAAGCATCCAGGCGGCAGACAGCAACACCAGATGATCAACCGAAAGGGGCAAATGCACGGGCTTGAGCCGCGCGGCCAGGCTCACCAGCGCTTCGCGCCTTTTGTGTCCGGCCTCGGTCAGGATGGGTTTCTGCGAAATCAGCGACATCGCCGCCAGTAGCGCGAGCGGTGGCGGGGTATTGAGCAGCGCCGCCACATCTATCGGCAGGCCAGAATCGACCGAAAACAACAGCCAAGCCTTGGCGAAGGCCTCACGATCTTCCCGCCCCAGGCGCAGCAGCCCTTCTGTATCGCCCGCGCCAAGCATCCGCAGGATGTGATCCGAACACCCAAAGCCGCTGACCGCGTGCAAATTGTCACTGACCCGGGCGATGGCGGCAAAGCGCAGCGCCGCATCACCATCGAAGCGGATGGCCGGGTTAGTCATGATGCGTGCCATGGTGGCGGTCAGCCTTGTGGCCAGGATTTCGATATCCTGGTCGGGTTCTGGCGCGGCGAGTTCATTAAGATGGGTGCCGGCGGCAAGGCGCCTCAGTGTTTGCAGCAGCGTCCCCATCGCGCCAGCCGGATTATGGATGGCGGCGGTTTCCAGGCTGGCAAGGGCGCTGAGAGGCATAAAGACACCGTCTAATAAATTGAACGTGGCTTTATCGCTGTAGCTCCCCCTGGCTGCAAGGGTGGCAGCGCCCGAGCGCCCTCCGCGCCCTTATCCCGCCTGCATGACGCGTTTGTGATGGCGATAAGGCGCGCCAGAAGGTGATTGCTTTACGAAAACCCGCAATAACCATCCTCTGTGATTCGTGATGTGCTCGATCGGGGAAGATGGGGTTTTAGGGGTGACCTTCGAACAAAAGCCAGCCTGGTTACCGCGCTGCGGTAAGGCTGGGTCCATGATCTGGGGGCGAGATCATGTCTGAGGCAGCATCCAGCCCGCAGGGCCGCCCCTGGCGCCTCAGGGCAGCGCATTGGCTGATCCTTCTGGGCTTGACCCTGCCTGGCGCCATGCTTGGGCTTTCCTTATGGATGGCGTGGCAGCATCAATGGGCGCAGGCGGAGAACCGCGCCAAGCAAGCGGCTGAAGGTGCGGCAGAATACGCCTCTCGGGTTCTGAACACCAATATCTTGGTGACTGACCGCATCAGTGAAGCGGCGCGCGGCGTGACGGAAGCGCAAATTCGCACTGATGAAGCGCATTGGCATCGCCATTTGCAGGGGCAGATCGCCCGGCTGCGCCTGGTCCTGGAAGCCAAGCTGATTGGCGCGGATGGTGATGTTTTGGCCGCGGCCAATGCCTCCCCGCCGCCCGCGGCCAATATGGCTTCGCGTGAGCATTTCACGGCGTTGGCAAGCATTCCGGAAGGCACGCCCTGGATCAGCCGGGTTTACGAAAGGGCAGGCGATAGCAAGCGCTTTTTTGTCGTGAGCCGCGCCCGGCACCTGCCCGATGCCGGTGTGGTCGCGCTGGCCATTGATCAGGCGGCGTTTGGCGCGGGCCTGGCGCGGGTTGCCATTGGCAGCGGGGAGACTGTTGCCCTGTTCCGCCGCGATGGCGAGGTATTGGTGCGTTACCCTGCCGTGCCAGGTGCCCTGCTACGACTACCGCCTAATGCTCCGATCCGGCAATTCATGGCGCAAGGCCAGGGCAGCGGCAGCTTCCAGGCCAATTTGCCCGCAACCGGTGAGCCGATCTTGGTCGCCTTTTGCCGCCTAGCGGAATACCCATCGCTTTATGCCGTCACGGCCATGCCCCGCGCCCTGATCATCCGGCAATGGTGGCATGATATCTGGCATGTGCTGGCCTTTGGCCTGCCGGCCATGCTGGCCCTGGCGGGGCTGGCCTGGCGGGCGGCACAGCAACAGGCTTCACTACTGGCCGCCAAGGCCGAGTTGGAAATGCGCGTGGCGGAGCGGACCGCCCAATTGGCCGATGAGGGCCAGCGCCTAGCTATGGTGTTGGAAGCCACCAAGCTGGGCACTTGGGAGATGGATATGGTGCGCGGCACCATTTGGCGTTCCAAGCGCATGCGCGAAATTTTGGGTGTGCCCGAAGCCCTGACCAACACCAATTACCCTGGTGAGAATCCGGCCATTCATCCGGATGATCTGCCAAGATTGCAGGCAAACCATCGCCGCGTGATGAGCGGTGAGATCAATGACCTTCACATGGAACTGCGCTTCCGCGCGCCATCGGGTGAATGGCGCTGGATGGAAACATTCGGCCGCGTTGTGCGGCGTGATCCGGGAACGGGGACCGCGCAGATTTTCACCGGCATTACGCGTGATATTACCGACCGCAAGGAAGCCGAAGCGCGACGCGAATTGATGATCCGCGAATTGGATCACCGCGCCAAAAATATTCTGGCGGTGATCCAATCCATTGTGCGCCTGAGCGCCAAGGAAGACCCCGCGCGCTATGCCGCCCGCGTGGATGGGCGCATTGCGGCACTCTCTCGCGCCCAGGCACTGCTTTCAGCCGAAGCCTGGTCTGGCGCGGAATTGGCAAGCGTGCTGGGGGGGGAGGTAGCAGCCTGTGCGGGGCCAGAAGCGGAAGCGCCGCGCTTCAGCTTGCAGGGTCCGCCGCTGCGTCTGGCGCCGCAATTCGTGCAGCCTTTGACCTTGGCCGCGCATGAATTGGCCAGCAATGCGCGCGACCATGGCGCCTTCACCATGCCGCAGGGCCAAGTTGCCATCAGGTGGCAGGTGGATGATCAAGCCGGGCTTTTACGGATTTTCTGGCAAGAAACCGGCGGTCCCGCAGCTCTGCCCCCTGCAAGTTGGTCAGTCGGTGGCACGCTGATCCGCACCACCATCGAAAAACAACTGCAAGGCAGCTTTATGCCCGAATGGCAGGAAGGGGGCTTTTCCGCCATCATCGCCCTGCCGCTTGGCAGGGCGCTGGGGGGAGAGGCGGCTGGCTGACCAGACTGCCTTGGTTATTTCGGCGCCACCACCATCACCATCTGGCGGTTTTCCAGCTTTGGCATTTGTTCAACCTTCACCAATTCGATCAGGTCGCCGCGAATACGTTCCAGCACCTTCACGCCCAATTCCTGGTGCGCCATTTCACGGCCCCGGAAGCGCAAAGTCACCTTCACCTTGTCGCCTTCGCCGATGAAGTTTTTCATTTGCTTCATCTTCACTTCGTAATCATGGTCATCAATATTCGGGCGAACCTTGATTTCCTTGATTTCGACGACCTTCTGCTTCTTGCGCGCCTCGTTCGCCTTTTTCTGCTGTTCGTATTTGTATTTCCCGTAATCCAGGATCTTGCAGACAGGCGGCACCGCATTGGGTGAGATTTCGACCAGATCAAGGCCCACATCATAGGCGCGGATCAGCGCTTCACGCGCGCTCATGATACCGATCATCTCTCCGGCGTCATCAATCAGGCGCACCTGAGGAACGCGGATTTCGTCATTGATACG
>JBEDHL010000086.1:0-8003 GCA_041174145.1 Pseudomonadota bacterium | reverse complement strand
CGCATGACTGTTCTGGCTATCCGAGACCTCACCATTCGCCTCGGCGGGCGCGCCTTGTTGGAAGGCGCTGGCTTGCAGGTGGATGATGGGCGCAAGATTGGCCTGATTGGGCGCAATGGCGCCGGCAAATCCACGCTGCTGCGCGCCATTATCGGCGAATTGCAGCCTGATGGCGGGGAAATTCGCCTCTCTGCCCGCGCGCGCATGGGCCATGTGGCGCAGGAAGCCCCGGCCGGTGCGGCGAGCCTGCTGGAAGCCGTACTGGCGGCGGATGAAGAACGCGCGGCCTTACTCGCGGAAGCGGAAACCGCCTCTGATCCCGCCCGCGTTGCGGAAGTTCATGAAAGGCTGATCGCCATTCGCGCCGATAGCGCGCCGGCCCGCGCGGCAGCGGTGCTTTCCGGGCTTGGTTTTGATGCCGCGGCGCAGGCCCGCGCGCTCACGGAATTTTCTGGTGGCTGGCGGATGCGCGTGGCGCTGGCGCGCGCGCTGTTTCTGGAACCGGATTTGTTGTTGCTGGATGAACCCACCAACCATCTGGATTTGGAAGCAACGCTGTGGCTTGAAGGCTGGCTCGCGCGGTTTCCGGGGGCGGCGATTGTCGTCAGCCATGATCGCGGGTTGTTGGAACGCTGCGTGGATGCCATTGCGCATCTCGATCGCGGCGGGATCACGCTTTATTCCGGCAATTTCGCGGATTTCCTGCGCGTGCGCGCGGAACGCCAGGCGCAGCAACAGGCGCAGAATGCGAAAAGCCTGGCGGAACGGGCGCGCATACAAGCCTTTGTGGATCGCTTCCGCGCCAAGGCCACCAAGGCGCGCCAGGCGCAATCGCGCCTGAAAGCTTTGGAACGCCTGCCGCCGGTTGAGGCATTAGTGGAAGACCAGCCAGTGCATTTCGCCTTCCCCGCGCCGGATGCGCTGGCACCGCCCATTTTGTCGCTGCGCCGCGCTTCGGTTGGTTATGGCGGGCCGCCGATTTTGCGCAATTTGGATTTGCGGCTGGATCAGGAAGATCGCGTGGCGCTGCTCGGCGCCAATGGCAATGGCAAATCCACGCTGGCGAAGCTGCTGGCGGGAAGGCTCTCGCCCGAAGGCGGCGATGTGTTTCGCAATCAGCGCCTGCGCGTGGGGTATTTCGCGCAGCACCAGGCGGAAGAACTGGATTTGGCCGGTACGCCCTTGTCGCACATGCAAGCCGCGCTGCCGAAGGCGACTGAAACCGCCTGCCGCGCGCAATTGGCGCGGTTCGGGCTGGATGCGGATCGCGCCGAAACCCGCGTCACGCAGCTTTCGGGCGGCGAAAAAGCGCGGCTGTTATTGGCGCTGACCACGCGTGATGCGCCGCATATGCTTATTCTGGATGAACCAACCAACCATTTGGATATTGATGCGCGTGATGCGCTGGTGAAGGCGCTGACGGATTTCCCCGGCGCGGTGGTGCTGATTACGCATGACCCGCATTTGGTGGAATTGATGGCGGACCGGCTATGGCTGGTGGCGAATGGCAGCGTGACGCCTTTCGATGGTGATTTGGATGATTATCGCGCCCTGCTGGCCGAAGCCGCGCGCGGCACGGCGCCGCGGGGTGAGCCCGGCGGCATGCGGGCCGAAGCCCGGCGCGAAAGGGCGGAAAACCGCGCGGCTTTGCAACCGCTGCGTGCGCGGCTGAAGGCGGTGGAAGCGGCGCTGGAAAAGCTCGGCAAGGAAGCGGCGCTGATCGAAAAGCGGCTCGGCGACCCCGATACCTATGCCCGCTTCAAGCCTGAGGATATCGCCTGGGCCAATACCCGCCGCGCCGCCATAACCAAGGAAGTGGCGGGTTTGGAGGAAGAATGGCTGGAGCTTTCGGCAAAGCTGGAGGAAGCGTAATGTCAGGGGGGCCGCCGCGAAGCCTCGCGGCAGCCATTCTCCAAAACTTTGTTTGATCGCATTTTCCTGACCGCCAAGTGTCTCCACTTAGCTTGAAAATGCTCAGCCCTGATTTACACCAAAGCGTCACATTGCTAGGTATCGGTCCCTCACAAGAAATTGACCTCTGGCGTGCGGAGTTTCCCGGCATGAAGATTGTTGCCTGCAACAGCAACCGCCCCTTGGCTGAAGCTGTAGCCGCCGCTTGCGGCATTCCGCTGACCAACGCTTCCATCCGGCGGTTTGCGGATATGGAAGTTTTTGTTGAAATTCATGAAAATGTGCGTGGTGAGGATGTTTTCGTCATCCAATCCACATCCTACCCCACTAATGACAATCTGATGGAATTGCTGATCACGCTGGATGCGTTGAAGCGCGGCAGCGCGCGGCGCGTCACCGCCGTGATCCCCTATTTCGGTTATGCGCGGCAGGATCGGAAATCCGGCCCGCGTACGCCCATCAGCGCCAAGCTGGTGGCGAACCTGATCACCGCCGCTGGGGCGAACCGCGTGCTGACCATGGATTTGCACGCGGCGCAGATTCAGGGGTTTTTTGACATTCCGGTGGATAATCTTTTCGCAGCACCACTCTATTCCCGCGACATTCAGGAACGCTATGCGGGGCGCGAATTGATGATCGTCTCCCCCGATGTGGGCGGCGTGGTGCGCGCGCGCGCGATTGCGGCCCGGCTTGGCGTGGATTTGGCGATTATTGACAAGCGCCGCCCGCGCGCCGGTGTTTCCGAAGTGATGAATGTGATCGGTGAAGTCGAAGGCCGCGATTGCCTGCTGGTGGATGATATTGTCGATTCCGGCGGCACGCTTTGCAACGCTGCCGAAGCGCTGCTGAAGAATGGCGCGCGCTCGGCCGGTGTTTATGTGACGCATGGCGTGTTTTCAGGCGGCGCGGTGGCGCGGATTGGCGCGGCGCCGATTGAAATGATGACCGTGACGGATAGCATCCAGGCAACGGAAGCGGTGCGCGTTTCGCGCAATATCCGCCAATTGACCATTGCGCCGCTGATCGCGGAAGCGATGAAGCGGATCAGTGAAGAAAGCTCGGTTTCGTCTCTGTTCAATTAGAATAATCATCGGAGGGTTTGCGATCATGAAGCTGTTTTATGCGCCTGGCGCTTGTTCCATCGGTATTCACGTGCTGCTGGAAGAAATTGGCGCGCCTTATGAAGCGGTGGCCGTGAACCTGCGGGAAGGGGCGCAGTTCCAGCCGGGCTTCACCTCGGTCAATCCGAAATCCAAGGTGCCGACACTTCAGCGCGAGGATGGTTCGGTGTTGACCGAATATCCGGCGATTGCCTTCTGGCTGGCGTCGCGCTTCCCGTCGGCGGGCTTGATGCCATCCGGCACGGATGCGCAGGCGCGCGCCCTGGAAGCAACCGATTATTGCGTCGCCACCATGCATATGCAGGGTTTTTCGCGCATGTTCCGCCCGGCGAATTTCGCGCCGTCAGAAGCGGATCATGAAGCGGTGAAGGCGCGTGGCGAGGAAATTTTCCAAAAGGGCCTGGGCGTCATGGATAAGGCGCTGGAAGGCCGGGAATGGCTGGCCGGCACTTATTCCTTCGCCGATACCGCGCTGTTTTATGTGAGCTTCTGGTGGGCGGCGCGGCTGAACAAGGCGCTACCGGCCAATGTCGCGGCGCATTATGCGCGCATGAATGCGCGGCCTGCCGTGCAGCGCACCATGAAGGCGGAAGGGCTTTCGTGAGCCTGAATCCGACCGCCTTCTGGTTCCTCCGCCACGGCGAAACCGATTGGAACGCCGAAGGGCTGAGCCAGGGGCATACGGATATTCCGTTGAATGCGGTGGGGCTTTCGCAAGCCCGGCGCGCGGCGCTGGCGCTGGTGGATCGCGGGATTGCGACCATCATCGCCTCCCCGCTCAGCCGCGCTTTGCGCACGGCAGAGATTGTGGCGGAAGCGCTTTCCCTGCCGGTGGCAACCGATGCGGGGCTGATGGAAGTGGGCTTTGGCGTGGAAGAAGGCCGACCCATGGGCGATTGGTATGATAGCTGGATCGAAGGCAGCTTCACGCCGGAAGGCGCGGAAAGCTTTCAAACCCTGCATGACCGCGCCGTGGCGGCGGTGAACCGCGCCACCGCGAAGCCCGGCCCGGTGCTGGTGGTGGCGCATGGCGCGCTATTTCGTGCGCTGCGCTTGGCGCTTGGCCATGTGCCGAATGTGCGCACGCCCAATGCCTTGCCGCTTTGGTGCGAACCCCCGGCAGCCGGCAAGGTCTGGTCCATTACGCCGAGCCATTTGCCATCGCTCGGCTAAAGCGGCGTCAGCCGCTGGGGCGGGCGCAGGTATTGATGCCCAATAGCCGATAGGCCGGGCACCAGCCGATCAGCGCGGTGGCGATTGGGATAAGCCCAACCGCCCCCCACCACCCGAGCGGTCCAAAACCGCCCAGCGCCAGCAACGCCAGCCCGGCCAAAAGCCGCAAGCCGCGATCAATATTGTTCATATTGGGCGAGATCATCTCAGCGCTCCTTTGCTGGCGACTTAAAAACCAGCCGTTCTGTGGATTTGTCTTGCGCCGGATCAATCCATCGCTTGCGCCCCTGGCCCGCATCCCCTAGAAGCCGCGACTGGCTTTGGCACCCCTGGAGGCCAAGCCTGTCCTGCAAAGACCAATAGGCCATTGCAGCGGCATCAGAATTCAACCCGAAGGAGCACGGACAATGGTCCAAACTGTACGGATCGAAGCCGAAGCGCGCGGGCGGGCCGGTAAGGGGGCGGCACGCGCAACTCGGCGTGAGGGGCATGTCCCCGCTGTCATTTACGGTGCGAAGCGTGAGGCGGCCTTGATCGCCCTCGACCCGCGCGATGTGATGAAGGAATTGCACAAATCCGGCTGGCAATCGCATTTGTATGAGGTTGCGGTGAAGGGCGGCGCTACGGAACGCTGCCTGATGCGCGATGTGCAATTCCATCCTGTGACGGATCGCCCGTTGCATGTGGATTTTCAGCGCCTGGCGCCTGGTGCGCGCATTCGCGTGAAAGTGCCGGTGGCCTTCCTGCATGAAGAAACCTGCCCTGGCATCAAGGCGGGTGGCGTGCTGAACGTGGTGCGCCGCGAAATCGAAGTGCTGGCGGACCCGGATGCGGTGCCGGAGAAGTTCGAACTTGATCTGGCCGAAGCGCAAATTGGCGCGGGCCTGCGTTGGTCTGCGGTGAAGGATCAGTTCGGCACGAAGCCGGTGATCGCGGGCCGTGACTTCATGGTGGCGTCCATCGCGGCGCCGACCGTGGTGGATGATAGCGCGCCTGTCGCAGCCGCTGGCCCGGTGGAAGCCACTAAGCAGAAGGCGCCGGCTGCCGGCGCCGCGCCCGCCAAGGCGCCTGCGAAGAAGAAGTGATCCGGGCGGGGGTTTGGCCCCCGCTTCCAAGCATCAAGGGTTCGGGGGAAGCATCCCTCGGACCCTTTTTGGGTTCAGGATGCCGTGATGTCCCGCGATAACGCTCCGATGCTTTGGGTCGGCCTTGGCAATCCAGGGCCGGAACATGCGCGTCAGCGGCACAATATCGGCTTCATGGCGCTGGAGGAGATTGCGCGGCGCCATGGCTTCGGCCCCTGGCGCAAGCGCTTCAAGGGTGAAGTGGCGGAAGGCAGCATTGCCGGCCAGCGCATTTTGGCACTGAAGCCGCAAACCTACATGAACGCGAGTGGTGATGCCGTGCAGCAAGCCGCCGCCTTCCTGAAAATCCCACCCGCCAATGTGGTGGCGTTTCATGATGAGCTTGATCTGGCGCCGGGCAAGCTGCGCGTGAAGCTGGGCGGCGGTGTTGCCGGGCATAATGGCTTGAGGGATATGCGCCGCGCTTTTGGCTCGCCGGATTTCTGGCGTGTGCGGATGGGCATTGGTCATCCCGGCCATAAGGATGCGGTGACCGGCCATGTGCTGGGCAATTTCGCCAAGGTGGATCAGGCGTGGCTAGAGAAGCTTTTGGACGCGGTGGCGGATGCCGCGCCAATGCTGGCCGCGCTGAAGGCCGAGGAATTCATGACGCGCATCGCGCTACTGACGCAGGAGAAGTGATGGAAGCCGAAGACGCCTTCAGCATGGATCTGATGGGTCCAAGCGCCGAAGACAAGGCCAATGGCGCGGCATTGCTTTCTGCCGCGCTGGTGCGTGAAGCGGGCGCCTTGGCGCAAGCGGCGGCCGGGCTGCGCGCCACGCTTGATTTGGCTGATGGCGACACGCCGCGTGATGAAGCGCGCCGTGCTTCAGCGATGGCGGCAGCCTTGCTGCTGATTGCGCGCGCCTTGCGCAGCCATTCGCAAGATGCAGCGCTGGCCGCGCAAGCAAGTCTTGCGGGGCTTGCGCCGATGGCCATTGCGCTGCCGGAAATCTCCGCGGCTTTGCGCGCGGCGGCGCTGATGCCGATTAGTGATGATGGTGCCGCGCGCATTGCCGCCGGCGTTGTGGCTGAGACATTTTGGAATGCGTTGCGCGCCGCCTGGCCCGCCGCACCGGGAGCATAAAGATGGGTTTCAATTGCGGTATTGTGGGCCTGCCGAATGTTGGCAAATCCACGCTATTCAATGCGCTGACACAAACTGCGGCAGCGCAGGCAGCGAATTACCCCTTTTGCACCATTGAACCCAATGTGGGGCGCGTTGCTGTGCCGGATACGCGGCTGGATACGCTGACGCGCATTGGCAAGTCGCAGAAAACCGTGCCGACCAGTTTGGAATTCGTGGATATCGCGGGTCTGGTGCGCGGCGCTTCCAAGGGTGAAGGCTTGGGCAATCAGTTCCTTGCCAATATCCGCGAAGTGGATGCGATTGTGCATGTGCTGCGCTGCTTTGAAGATGGCGATGTGACGCATGTGGAAGGCAGCATTGATCCGATCCGCGATGCCGATACGGTTGAAACCGAATTGATGCTGGCGGATTTGGATAGCCTGGAAAAACGCGCCCAGGGCCTGGTCAAGCGTGCGCGTGGTGGTGACAAGGAAGCGCTGGCGCAAATGGCGCTGATCGAACCCATCAAGGCCGCGTTGGAAGCGGGCCGCCCGGCGCGTACCGCCGTGCCGGCGGGTGAAGCAGAAGCCGCGAAGCGCCTGCAACTGCTCACCACCAAGCCCGTGCTTTACGTGTGCAATGTGGAAGAAGCCTCAGCCGCCACAGGCAATACGCAATCGGCGCGCGTCTTTGAACGTGCCAAGGCCGAAGGCGCGCAGGCGGTGGTGGTATCCGCCGCGATTGAAGCTGAAATCAGCCAAATGCCGCAGGCGGATCGGGGGGAGTTTTTGTCCTCCCTCGGCCTGGAAGAAGGTGGGTTGGATCGCGTGATCCGCGCCGGCTACGCGTTGCTTGGGCTGATCACCTATTTCACCGTGGGGCCGAAGGAAGCGCGCGCCTGGACCATCCTGAAGGGCATGAAGGCGCCGCAGGCGGCCGGCGTGATCCATGGCGATTTCGAACGCGGCTTTATTGCGGCGGAGACCATCGCCTTTGATGATTACGTGGCGCTGGGCGGCGAACAGGGTGCCAAGGAAGCCGGCAAGATGCGCGTTGAAGGCAAGGAATATGTTGTGCGGGATGGCGATGTGATGCTGTTTCGCTTCAACGTTTAGCTTGCTTGGGCCTGCTGCGTGCCGCGGCAGGCGATCAGCATATTGCGTGTATAGGTGCTGGTGTAATTGCCCCCGCCGGCGGAGCCATAACGCAAATAGCCGCCCGAACGATTGCGGTCCGTATCGCGCGCCAGAATGTCATAGCCGCGGGCGCCGCAAATATCGCCGGCGCGTTCCATGCAGGCGCCCCAATCACGCCAAATGCCGCCGCAATCCACCGCATGGGCGGCGCGGCCATCCGGCGCATAGGTTTGCGTGGCGGAGGCGCAGCCGAGCAAGAGGATCGGCACGGCAAGCAGGGGGGAAAGGCGGTGCATGGGGCTTCTCCCAGGCTGGCGATATACAACCTGGGATAGAGTAATCCGAAATATTTTTCAATCTATAATTATTTTCCGCGCCCCAAAAACACCCTGTTTGTCAGTGGAATATCCGCCCCGCGTCAATCACAATAGTCTGGCCGGTCATGGTATCGGTCCGGCACATGGTCAC
>JBEDHL010000085.1:0-20028 GCA_041174145.1 Pseudomonadota bacterium | reverse complement strand
GCACTTGATCCCGCGATCTTCCAGCGGGTTTCAGCGTTGCATGAACGGCGGGGCGCGCTGGCACTAGCGCCCGATCAACGCCGCTTGCTGGAACGTCTTCATCTGCGCCTGACACGCGCGGGCGCGGGGCTGGATGAAAAAGCGCGCGCACGGCTTGGGGAAATCTCCACACGCCTTGCCACGCTGCACACCGCCTTCGGCCAGAATGTATTAGCCGATGAAAATGATTGGTGCTTGTTACTGACTGAAGCCGATTTGGATGGCCTTCCCGATTTCGCCCGCGAAGCGGCGCGGGAAGCGGCCCGGGCGTATGGTGCGGATGGCTTTGTTTTCACCCTTTCGCGTTCTTCAGCTGAGCCCTTCCTGACCTTCTCCGCCCGGCGCGATTTGCGCGAGAAACTCTGGCGCGCTTTTGCGGCGCGCGGCGCGCTGACACCGGGGCGGGAGAACGCACCGTTGATCCGCGAAATACTCACGCTCAGGCGTGAACGCGCGCAATTGCTGGGGGAAGCCGATTTCGCTGCCTTGCGCCTACGCGATACCATGGCGGGCTCACCGGAAGCGGCTGAGGCATTGCTGCGCGCCTGTTGGGAACCCGCCAAGCGGCGCATCCTGGTTGAGAAGGCTGAACTTGAAGCCTTTGCCCGCATCGCCGGCCATAATGGCCCTATCGAGCCCTGGGATTGGCGCTATTGGGCGGAAAAAGCCCGTCAGGCCAAGCATCATTTCGATGGCGCCGCGTTGAAGCCGCATTTCGAATTGGAAGCCATGCTGCGCGCGGTGTTTGATACGGCTGGGCGGCTTTTCGGCCTGAGCTTCGAAGAACGCGCCGACATTCCGCGCTACCACGCCGATCTGCGCGGCTTTGAAGCCCTGGATCAGGCCGGCCGCCATGTTGGGCTTTTGCTGCTGGATAATTACGCGCGCCCCGGCAAACGCTCCGGCGCATGGATGAGCAGTTTTCGCGTGGCCGATGGGCTGGGCGAAGGCACCGCGCCCATCATCATCAATAACAACAACCTGGCCCGCGCCACACCAACCCTGCTTTCCTTTGATGAGGCGCGCACGCTGTTCCATGAATTCGGCCATGCGCTGCATGGGCTGATGAGCCGCGCGCGCTACCCATCGCAATCCGGCACGGCGGTGCTTGGCGATTTTGTCGAATTTCCCTCTCAGGTCATGGAAAACTGGCTGAGCCTGCCAGAGACCTTGCAAACCCATGCGCGCCATCACGAAACCGGCGCGGCACTTGATGAAGCCTTGCTTGGACGTGTGCTGGCCGCACGCAATGATGGCCAGGGTTTTGCAATGGTGGAATACCTATCCTGCGCGCTGATTGACTTGGCGCTGCATCGGCATGAAGCGCCGGAGGATTTGGCCCTGGAAGAATTTGAAGCGGTATTCCTGGCTGAAATCGGCATGCCGGAAGGCATGGCGCTGCGCCATCGCCCAATTCATTTCGGCCATTTATTTTCAGGCGATGGCTATGCGGCAGGCTATTACTTCTATCTTTGGGCCGAAGTGCTGGATGCCGATGGTTTTGAGGCTTTCGAGGAAGCCGGCAATGCCTTTGACCCCGCGCTGGCCGCTGGGCTGAAAAGCATTTTTGAAGCGGGTGATACCGAAGACCCAATGGCGCTCTACACCGCCTTCCGCGGCCGCCCACCACAGGTGGATGCGCTGCTGCGTAAACGTGGCTTGGTGGGCGCTTGAGATAAGAAAGCAAGCTTCAAAACCTAGATCAGGCGAAGCAGGTTCTATTCACTCATGCCTTTGTCAAACGTAGCGGCTATTCTAGGGGAGGAAGCGGCCGCGTGCTGTTCCACAAGCGCATTCCTAAAAGCAGCTAAAAGTCCCATAATTGGAGACAATCGAAGCAGACAAAGATTTTCGTTCACGAATATCTGGGGAGAACAATAAAGGCCAGCTTGCTTGGATAGGAATGCCTTCAAATGGGCAACAGCCCGAGCAGGCTTTCTCGGCATCCAGACATCCTGTCAATCACAAAGAGCAACAAAGACAGCTGCTTCAGGAGCCACAGCAGGAGTGATCGGCAGGAAGCCGAAATACTAAGGCTACCAACCGGATAAGCGAGCCTGATCACCCGGTCAGTCCCCACTTCTTTCGTGAATGCGAGCAAAATGCAAAGCGACTCATTGGAACCATCATCGCGGCAACGCCACACCCAATTTCGATGCATCTGGGCGGATAAACTCGTCACTCGCTTACGCAAAAAACGCGCACCGTCGAAGCCTGATGAAAGAACAATCAGCAGATCGTTTGGTGCTTTAGATTCTTGGCTTTACTTTTTAACGCCCGTTGACCCTCTGTAAAGGCGCCTGATGTTGCGCAGCATGATTTCGAAGACGAAAGAGATCCGCCTCTACCATTTCAGCAATCATTTCTTCAAGCGATATTTCCGGTGACCAGCCCAATTGCGCGCGAGCCTTCGTCGCATCACCCAAGAGTACATCGACCTCAGCCGGGCGATGAAACCGTTCATCGACATGAACGAAGTCCTGATAATTGAGTCCAACATAGTCGAACGCCATGCGACAAAATTCGCGAACGCTTGTTGTTTGGCCGCTGGCGATTACATAGTCATCCGGCCTGTCTTGCTGCAACATCAACCACATGGCGCGAACATAATCCCGCGCATGCCCCCAATCGCGGCAAGCATCGAGATTACCCAAGCGCAATTCGGATGTTTGATTGAGTTTTATGCGCGCCACACCGTCTGTGATTTTGCGCGTAACGAATTCAAGTCCACGCAAAGGACTTTCATGGTTGAAAAGAATGCCACCGGAAGCATGCATCCCGAAACTTTCGCGATAGTTTATCGCGATCCAATGAGCATAAAGTTTAGACACTCCATATGGGCTTCTGGGATGGAACGCGGTCTGTTCATTTTGCTGCCGCTCTCGCACCAAACCAAACATCTCGGAGGATGATGCCTGATAAATCTTCGCCTTTGGGGCAGCAATACGGCAAGCTTCCAAGACATTATGCGCACCAAGCGCATTTACGGTCCCGGTAAAAAGGGGCTGAGTCCAGGAAGTTTTTACAAAAGACTGCGCCGCCAGATTATAAACTTCGTCTGGCTGAATGTCTTGAATACAGCGGGTCAAGCAGGAAAGGTCGGTTATATCGCCATCCAATAGGCAAACCTTCTCCACGATCCCAAGCCATTTCAGCCTTTCAAGCGATGTATCAGGCGACGCGGATCTGCGCATAATCCCAAATATTGAGTAACCTTTTTCAAGAAGAAACTCAGATAAATAGGCGCCATCTTGACCAGAAATGCCTGTTATCAGAGCTTTAGTCATATTTGCTCCGACTTTTACTTAAAAAGACTTCGTTTATACTGTGGTTTATACAAAGAATACATGTTTACAAGCCCCCACACCGCTGTCCTAAACGCCCACGCGGGCAGCCAAATATAACCCTGAATGGTACGGGATTTTGCGATGAAGGGTCCGCGGGACCCATAATGCGCGAAAGCCAAGCAAGCCGCCCGCAGCAGCAAAGCTTCGCCTCTCTACAGCCGGGACTCTCCAAACTGCTCCACGCCGGTCAGACGGCAGCCTTTTTCCTTAAGAGGAACCGCCGCGACACGCCCCATTCCTTTACATTGCGTCTCGCAGATGACGAAGCGGGACATGTCGGTCTTTATGAACCCTTATCCATGAGGTGGCGCGCAGGGTGCCGCCATTTCAGGCCCATGGGCCCCGGCCGCGTCAAGAGATGTTGATAGGCGCATGATCCGTCACCCGCATCTCAGCTTGCCCCTGCCCCGAATGGCGGCGCCGGTGCCTCTACATTGGTACAAATCCAAGAGCCGAATCCCTCCTGAGACGGAGCCTACTGCTTGACCGAACGCCACCGGCAAGGCCAGCCTGAGAGCGACCCAAAGGCCCAACCAGCCAACAACGTCACGATAACCGGCTTTTTTGCCGAGGAATATCCGATGCCAGCATCTTCATCCAATGCGTCCGCTGACGGTATTGCCGTTGATGTCGTCATCGTCGGCGCCGGTTTCTCTGGTCTCTATTTGCTTCATCGCTTGCGTAAGCAGGGCTTCTCTACGCGCTGCTTCGAACGTGGCGATGGCGTTGGCGGTACCTGGTACTGGAATCGCTATCCTGGGGCACGGTGCGACGTGGAAAGCATGCAGTATTCCTACGGCTTTGATGAAAATCTGCAACAGGAATGGAATTGGCCCGAAAAATTCTCTGGTCATGCCGATATACGTGCCTATGCAGATCATGTGGCAGATCGCTTCGGACTACGTGCGCATATTGACTTCACCACAGAAGTACGCGCAGCGCATTATGATGAAAGTCTGCGCCTTTGGCGCATTGAGACTAGCAGAGGAGAGAGCCTTTGCTGCAAGCATTTTGTCATGGCTGGTGGCTGCATCTCAACCGCCCAGATCCCAAAATTTCAGGGGCTTTCCGACTATCAGGGCAAGACCTATCACACCGGCCGCTGGCCACATGAACCAGTCAGCTTCGCCGGTCTACGCGTGGCAGTCATCGGCACAGGTTCGTCTGGCATTCAAGCAATTCCGGTGATTGCAAAGGAAGCCGCGCACCTGACAGTTTTCCAACGACAGGCGAATTTTACCATTCCATCACGCAACCATCCGATGACCGAGGAATATGCGAATTTCTGGAAGCATAACTATGCAGAAAAGCGCGCGGAAATGCGCCATATGCCGAACGGTGTTTTGCGCGAGCTTAACGACAAATCGGCCCTGGAGGTAAGCGAACAGGAGCGTCAGGCAACTTATGAGGAGCGCTGGCGCATTGGCGGTTCTGGTTTTCTTGGCGCCTTCAAAGACATTATGACGAACCGCGAAGCAAATGACACCATGGCGGAATTCGTTCGCAACAAGATACGCCAAACAGTAAAAGACCCCGTAACGGCAGAATTGCTTTGTCCCAAAACCCATCCAATCGGCACCAAGCGCCTTTGCGTCGATAGCGGCTATTTCGAGACTTATAATCGTGACAATGTCGAATTGGTTGATGTCAGCCAGACCCCAATCGAACGCTTGACGCCGCAAGGGCTGATCGTGAATGGACGAAATTTCTCATTTGACGCCATTGTTTTCGCGACCGGCTTTGACGCCATGACCGGCACCTTGTTCAATGTCGATATCCGCGGCCGCGCTGGCTTGGAACTTAAACAAAAATGGGCTGCGGGGCCGCGAACTTATCTGGGATTGATGTCAGAGAGTTTTCCAAACCTATTCATGATCACGGGTCCAGGTAGCCCGTCGGTTAAAAGCAATATGCTCACTTCGATCGAACAGCATGTGGACTTTGTTGCCGACACAATCATCTATATGCGTGATCGTGATCTGGCGGTGATTGAACCCGAACAAGACGCGGAAGAACAGTGGGGCGAACATGTACAGGAAGTTGCGTACAAAACTCTCTTTCCGCAGGCAAATTCCTGGTACATGGGCACAAATATTCCCGGCAAGCCACGCATTTTCATGCCCTATATCGCCGGCGTTGGTGTTTATCGTCGGATTTGTGAAGAAGTCGCCGCAGAAGGCTATAAAGGTTTTTGCCTGAATGCCTGATAAGCTTTCTGAGGCTCGATACCACCACGCAGCATGACCGTATGGCGGCCATACGGCTATTGCAGCCTTCGATAAAGGCATTCTGAGTGGCATGCTTGGAACGATCACGCGCCATCCAATTGTCCGGCGTCAGCGCCTATGGGACCAAACTGGCGATTCGAGTAACGGAGGAGTTCTGGCTCATCGTAACCCCAAGGAGAGTGAAGATGAGCCAGAAATCCTCCGCCCCACCCGCCCGTTTGCCAACCGAAAAACTGGTGCGCGATATTCGCCGCGCCACGCGCAAGCACCATTTCGCCGAGGACAAGATCCGCTTTGTCCAGGAAGGGCTCCGCGGTGAGGAAAGAATCGCCGCCCTATGCCGCCGCGAAGCCATTGCCGAGAGCCTGTACTACGCTTGGTCCAAGGAATTCCTGAAAGCCGGGAAGCGCCGCCTGGCTGGTGATACTGCCCGCGCGGCCACCAGCGACGAGGTCAAGGCGCTGCGCCAGGAAACCCGCGCGCTGAAGGAAGTGGTGGCCGAGCAGACGCTGGAATTACGTCTGCTTAAAAAAATATGATCGCGGATGGGGACGACCGCGCATGAGATACTCCGCCGCCGAAAAGCTCGAGATCATCCGTCTGGTTAAGCTTAATCTCAACATATCCTCCAAAATCAACAGCAATGCGCGCGCGCGATGTAACGGTCAGATTAGGTATTTTTGGTGGTAGCAAAGAGCTTGGCTGGGAATTTCACCGGGTCCGCATGCGGTCCACACGAGAAGTGGCAAACCTGCGGCGAGACTGGAAAACATCCTAAGTCATTGATTTTATTGGTGGGCGCACAAGGATTCGAACCTTGGACCCGCTGATTAAGAGTCAGCTGCTCTACCAACTGAGCTATGCGCCCGGCGGCCGGGGCAAGCCCAGGCGCAACCAAGGCGCGCTTCATAGCGCCCAGGGCGGTTTTGTCCAGCCCCTTGGCCGAAAACCACCCTATCGCACCGAAGCCATCAGCATCCGGCCATGAATGAAGCCATAAGTCGGGAAGGTCGAGCCCCCAAAATCATCGGCTGGCGGGTACCAAACCCGCACCAGGGACCAATCCCCGCGGGGCGAGACATCCATCACCGGCTGGTCCCGCGCTATCTGCCCCCGTGCGCGGCCTGTTCCCCAATTGGCGTGATCCACGCGGATTTCGCGGGCGGATACTACGCGGGAAACCACCGCCACATGCCCCTGCGGGTTTCGGCTGGTGCGTTGAAATACCAGCACGCTGCCAGGCTGGGGCCGGCGGGATCGCTCATATCGCCCGTCCGCTGCCTGCCACCATTGCCAGGCATCGCCATTGATCAGAAGGCCCGAACGGTCCCGCGCATAGGGCACGCAGGACATATCGCCCCCGGCATAGCCAGGCACGCCAGAACGGGACACCATGCGCCCGGAAGCGCAGCCCGCCAGCAAGAACACAATCCCCATCGAGACCATGCGCCGCATGATCGCGAACCCCCTAGTTTTCCCCGCGCCGAGTCTATCAGAATCGACGCTTTTTGCACCGAAAAATTCGGCACAAAAAAAGGGCGCCCCGCCAGCCGGGACGCCCTTTCCTTAAAGGCCCCAGGCAATCAGGCCGGGGTGAACATGAAGGCCGGCGGCCCATCACCCTGGGTTGGCTTGAACACCAGCTTCACCTTCTGGCCGATCTTCAGGCTATCCAAATCGCAATCCACAATATTGGTGAAAACGCGGATACCTTCATCCAACTCAACATACGCGACGCAATAGGGTTCCTTGGTGCGCATTACCGTGAAGGTATAGATGCTGCCCGTGCCCTTGGCTTCCACCAATTCAATATTGTTGGAAAGCGTGAAGGGCGAACAGCCGCGCGGATACCAGAAGAACTTGCCGGTATCATTGCATTTGCCAATCAGCAGCTTGCCGGCGCGCGCGCCATCAAAGAAGGGTTGATTGGTCGGGTCTGTCTTGATTTCCGGCAGGGCCCGGTTGAATGCCATTGTGGCCATATCGCTTACTCCCTTTCCAGAATGACGGTAGCGCTGCCATGGCGCGTGCCAAGCAAGCCGCCCGTGCCATGCGCCAATGCCAGCGTGCAGCCAGGCACCTGCACCTTGGGGTGCGCTTCATGGCGCAATTGCCGTACGGCTTCGATAACCTTGGTCATGCCGCCACGATTGGCCGGATGATTGTTACACAGCCCGCCGCCATCCGTGTTGAAGGGCAGCTTGCCCACGCCGGAAATCAGGTTGCCGTCGGCCACAAACTTACCGCCTTCACCCTTTTTGCAGAAACCCAGATCTTCCAACTGGATCAGCACCGTGATCGTGAAGCTGTCATAGATGGACGCGTATTGAATATCCTTGGGCGTCACGCCGGCTTCTTCAAAGGCGCGCGGCCCGGACCAGACAGCGCCGGAATAGGTCAAATCCGTATAGCCGGCATTCTGGTTCTTGGTCGCTTCCCCATGGCCCTTCACCTTCACCAAAGGCCGCTTCAGCGATTTCGCGATTTCAGGGCGCGTGACAATCAGCGCGCCGCCGCCATCGGAAATGACGCAGCAATCCAGCCGGTGCAGCGGGTCTGACACCATGGGCGAATTCACCACATCTTCCACCGTCACCACCTTGGGCAACATGGCATGCGGGTTGTGCTGCGCATGATGCGAAGCCGCCACCTTGATCCAGGCGAGTTGTTCGGAAGTGGTGCCATATTCATACATGTGGCGCATGGCGCACATGGCATAGGCGTTGGCCACCGTGCGGCCATAGACAATCTCAAACGGATCATCCGGCACATTCACGCCCCAGGAACGCGGCGCAGTACCGGTGGCCATCGCCTCAGCCCGCGGGCGGCCGGCGAGTGTGATCAGCGCGATATTGCACTTGCCAAGCGCGATCGCTTCCACCGCATGGCCGACATGCATCACGTAGGAACAGCCGCCCATATCGGTCGAATCGAGGTGCTTAAGCTTCGTCAGCCCCAGATAATCCGCCATATTGAGCGGGCCGAGGCCAGGCGCCGCACCGGTGCAGAAAAACCCGTCCACATCATCCTTGGAAAGCCCGGCATCCTGCAGCGCGCCATAGGCGACTTCAGCATGCAACTGGGCGACGGATGTATTATCGGCCTTGCGGGTCGGGTGCTCAAAGGCGCCCACGATATAGCCCTTGCCATTAGTACTCATGAGTGGCGTTTATCCTCCTCGATTTTGATTGCGGGATGGAAGCAGCGCCGGGGCGGCTTGTCACCCCCCCCCGGTGGCCGGAAAAACTCAGCTTCAGCGCGGCGCGGCCATCACGGGCACGGCAATGCCAAGCCCATCACGCGGCAGGCGCGCCCCGGCGCGGCGGAGTTCAGCCTCGGCAGCGCGAATTTGCCGCGCGGTTTCTTCCTGTGTCAGGTGCGAAACACGTTCCTTCAGCAGCGCATGGCCCTTGGCGATATCGGCCAGCACGGTCTGGTAATTGCTGAACGCCGCGGCGCGATTGGCGAAGCCGGCTTCATGCAGTGCCGCCAGATCACGCAGAATTTGCCGGCTTGGCTCATCCCGCGCCTCACTGAGCAGTCGCTGATAGCGTGCGCGGGTTTGCTCCCGCGCTGTCGTCTCAGCCGGTTCAAGCGCCGTGATGCTTTCCTGCATGGCGGCGATCAAGGCCTGTACTGGCGCGTCCGCTTCCCGGATGGTGGCGCGGAGTTGCGGCGCGCGCGCCAGTGAACGGCCACGCTCCCGCAGTAGCGCACCAAGGGTTTGAATCGCCTCAGCCCCTTTCGGGCTGGTGGCGGCGACGGGCGGCGCATATGCGGCCAAAGGATCTTCGCGGATCATCAGCAGCCCATCGGCGGCCAGCGTGCCCAGCGCTTGCAAATAGGTACTGAGCGATTGCTGCATGGCATTGATGGCATCGGCAGCCGGCGAGACCACCGGCGCCGCGCCCGGGCGCGTAACCAATTCGGGATAGATTGCTGCATTGCCTGCTACATTCGCCCAATCGCGCACCGGCGTGTAATCGGGCGGTCCGCAGCCAATCAGCGCCGCCAAGGGCAGCAAGACAAATCCGCGCCCCAGCCTCATGACACCACCCATGCCCCTGCTTCCTGCCGCACCGCGCCTTCGGCGGCGAGCTTGATTAAATGCGCCGTCAGGCTGCGCGCCGCCGCAGGGATCAGCCTGGGATCAAGTGCGGCGCCATAAACCGGCGGCACTAAAGCCTCAGCACTCGCGCGCCCGGCGCGACGGAGTTCTTCCAGAACCCGCGCCTCTCTCTCCCGCCGATGCTTGGCCAGCGCGGCGACAAAGGGCTGCGGGTTGGGCAAAGGTGGCCCGTGGCCCGGCAGATAAAGATCATCATCGCGCACCTGTAGCTTGCCCAAGGAAGCCATATAGGCCGCCATATCGCCATCCGGCGGGCTGACCACGCTGGTGGACCAGGACATGACATGATCCGCGCTGAACAGCGTGCGCGAGGTGCTGGCATTTTCCAGCGCGAAGCAAAGGTGATTGGCACAATGCCCAGGCGTGTGCAGCGCCGTGACGCGCCAATCCGCACCCGCCACTATGGCGCCATCAGCCAAAACCACATCCGGCCGGAAATCATGATCGCCGCCTTCGCCACCCTGTTCCGGTGGCGTCATATGCGGGCCAAAGCCATAGCTCGGCGCACCGGTCGCGGCCTTCAGCGCAGCGACACCGGGCGAATGATCGCGATGCGTATGCGTGACCAGAATATGCGTAATGCGCTCACCTTTGGTGGCGTCCAGTAATGCCGCCAGATGCGCCGCATCTACCGGGCCTGGGTCCAGGATCGCGACCGAATTCCCTTGGCCAATGATCCAGCTATTCGTGCCGCGATAGGTGAAGGGGCCGGGGTTGCCACAAAGCACGCGGCGAATACCGGGCGCGGTCTGTTCCACCGCGCCTGGGGCCAGGCTGTCATCTTTCAGGAAAGGAATGCTCATCGCCGCTACCTCGTCTTTTGCCTAAGGGTGTGGCGCGTGCGGCCTGGCTGCAAGCCCTGCCTTAGCCGCCTTCCCGCTTCATCCGCCCGCGCACCAATTCCCGGTGCAGAATGTAAAGCCCAGACAGCACAATCAGCACCGCGCCGATAACCGTGGCCAGGGTGGGGATATCCCCCCAAATCAGCCAGCCAAGCCCAACCGACCAAAGGATGGAGGTATAGGAATAAGGCCCAAGCGAGGACACCTGGGCTGACGCATAGGCTTCCGTCAGCATCACCTGTGCCACACCCCCCACCAGCCCCACCAGGATCAGGATCAATAATTCCCAGGCATTCGGCGTGGTCCAGACAAAGGGAAGCGCCACCGCGGTAAAGGCCGTCATCAACAGGGATTGCCACAGCACAATGGTGGTGGAGCTTTCAGTCGCCGACAGGTTGCGCACCAAAAGCGTGGTCATCGCCGACCAGACGCCTTGCGAAACCGCCACCGCCATGCCGATCATCACCGCCTTTTCCGGCCAGCCGCCACCCTGAAAAGCGCCCTGGCCAAGGGCGATCACCATAATGCCGATAAAGCCCAATATCACCGCAGACCAACGATGAATGCGGACCTTTTCACCCAGCAAGGGAATGGAGAGCAGGGTGACAAAAAGCGGCGTGGTGTAGGTCAGCGCCGTCTGTTCCGCCAAGGGCAGCACGGTCAGCGCAAAGAAGGAACAGCCCTGCGCCATGGTGCCAGTAAAGGCGCGCAGCAAATGCGCCGGAAAGCGGCGCGTGCGCAAAATGCCCCATTGCCGCCCACGCGCCACAATCACGAAAATCACCGGCAGCGCAAAGGCAGAACGGAAGAACATGATCTCGATGAAGGAAATGCTTTCCGCAATATCCTTGATCATGGCGGACATGATGGTGAAAAGCGCCGTCGCGCCAAGCATGAGCAAAGCGCCGCGGCGGATATCATGGCGAAGTGCCATCAGGCGCCTTCCTTCATGCGTGACCGTTCCGCAGCACGTCGCACCTGTTCGCGGTGCACATTATAAAGCCCCGCCGCCACCACCAGCGCCGCACCTGAAAGCGTGGTCCAGCCCGGTATTTCAGCCCAGATCAGAAAGCCGATCACGCCACCAATCAGCAAGGGCGAATATTCAAATGGTGCCAGCACTGAAATCGGCGCCAGCGCAAAAGCGCGTGCAAAAAGCAGATGCGCCATACCGTTGAAAATACCAAACAGCACCAGCAGCAGCATGGCATTGGTGGAAGGCAGCGCGGATGGCGGCGGGAAGGCCGGAAGGAACAGAAGCCCCATCGGGATATGTGCCATCATCAGCCAAAAGGCGATGGCGGCGGGGCCGTCAGACACGGACAGCATGCGCGTCCAGATGCGCGTGACCGCCATCAGCACCACCGCGCCCAACAAGGCGAGGGCTTCAATCCGCCATAAATCGCCCGAGGGCTGCAACATGATCAGCACGCCGCCAAAGCCGATCATGGTGGAAGTCCAGCGCCGCCAGCCGACTTTCTCACCCAGCAAGGGAATCGCAAAAAGCGTCATCAACAAAGGCGTGGCGCAGGCCACCGCATAGGAATCAACCAAAGGCATCCCCCGCGCCCAGGCCCAATACCAGGTGGCGGAAACGCAGCAATGCAGCAGGCCGCGCCAGGCGAGCAGTTTGCGGTTATTCGGGAATAACCCCCGCCCGCGCGTCAGGATCACGACCGTGATGCCCCCCACTACACCGCGCCAGATCATCGCCATGGCCGCGCCCACTTCCGGCAGCGCCCATTTCACCGCCGCATCGGCACCGGTAATCACGATATAGGCCAGCAGGATAATGCCGATACCGCGCAGCGTTTCCGCGCCCGTTGGCACGGCAAGCGCGCGTTTGGGTGCTTCAGCCATGGGCTGGGCAGCTTCTGGCGGCTTGGTATGGCAGGGCCCCGGCAAGGGCGCCCACGCTGCGCGGCGCGGGCAAAGGTGATGGCGTTGGCATGATTATTCGCGGCAGTCTCGGCCTTGTTGGGCGCCCATGCAAGCCAAATAAGGCAGGCTTAGGCCCTGCCCGCCTTGTTCCTGCCCCGCCGCAATGCGAAACACGCAAATGTGGAAGCCGCCGAATATGATCTGATGGATGCGGTAGAGGAGCGGATGTGGTGGTACCGCGCGCTCCATCTACGCGTCGCTGATGCCTTGCAAAGCCGTCCCGGCGCCCCCGGCGCGCTGCTGGATGCTGGCTGCGGCACCGGGGGGTTGCTCAGGCGCCTTGCCGGCACGGTGCATCGGGGGCTTTTCGGTCTGGATTTCAACCCGGAAGCAGCGCGGCGGGCCGGCGCCAAATCTGGCGCACATACCACCGGGGGCGATGCCAATCGCCTGCCCTTCGCGGCAGGCAGCTTCGGCGCCCTGGTCAGCCTGGATGTGCTTTGCCACCGCGCGCTGGACCCAGCCGCTGCCTTGGCGGAGTTTCACCGCGTGCTGCAACCGGGCGGGGTGCTGGTCCTGAACCTGCCGGCCTTTGATTGGTTGCATTCAGCGCATGATATCCGCGTGCATAATGCGCGCCGCTTTACCGCAGCCAAGGCCCGCGTCTTACTTTCTGAAGCGGGCTTCACCGCCATTGAAGCCCGTTACTGGAATGCGTTGCTGCTGCCGCTCATGGTCCTGCAACGCAAAATCCTGAAATCTGACGCGGCGGATAAAAGCGATGTCGCCCCCTTCCCGCCATGGTTGGATGCCATGCTTTACGCTGTAACAGGGCTGGAACGATGGCTCGCCCGGATTGGCCTGCGCTACCCGGCAGGCGGTTCGGTGCTGGTCATCGCCACCCGGCCCTGAGAATGGAGAACCCCATGTCCCTGATATCGGCCGGCAAGGAATATCCCGTCGGTCTTTCCATTGTGGTTCCGGTCTATCGCGGTGCCGCCACGGTTGGCGCGCTGGTGGAAGCGCTATCAGCGCTGCACCCCGAAGGCGGGATCGAAATTGTGCTGGTAAATGATGGCAGCCCGGATAATTCCGGCGATGTCTGCCGCACGCTGCAACAAAGTGCCACCGTGCCGCTGACCTATATTGAACATGCGCGCAATTTTGGTGAGCATAACGCGGTGATGTCGGGGCTGCGCCATGCGCGCGGCGCTTACGTAATCACCATGGATGATGATTTGCAGAACCCGCCAGAAGAAGTCATCCGGCTTTATGATCATGCGCGGCTCGGTAATTTCGATGTTGTTTATACGCGCTATGCAGTGAAGGAACATGAAGGCTGGCGCAACCTGGGCAGCGCCTTTGCCAATTGGGTCGCGGATCAATTGATGGATAAGCCTAAGGGGCTTTATCTGTCTTCCTTCCGCTGCATGTCCGCTTTAGCGGTGGGTGAAGTTATCAAATATCGTGGGCCTTATCCTTACGTGGATGGCCTGCTGATGCAGGTGACGCAGCGGCTTGATTCGATCGAGGTGAAACATTTCGCCCGCGCGGAAGGCCGTTCCAATTACACCATGCGCCGCCTGATCCGGTTGTGGATGAATTTGGCCACCAATTTCTCCGTACTGCCTTTGCGGCTTGCGATCATCGCCGGCGCTGGCATGGGCGTGCTTGGGCTGCTGGCCGCGCTTTACGTGGTGATTGAAGGCTTGTCTGGGCACACGCCTTCCGGCTGGGCGTCACTCATGACCGTCACGTTGCTGATCGCAGGCGTACAATTCCTGATCCTTGGCGTGCTCGGCGAATATGTCGGGCGGTCCTTCATGTCGGCCAATGGCAAGCCGCAAGGTGTGGTGCGGGAAATCCTGCCCGCGCGGGATGAAGGGCGCACGCCATGACGATTTATTGGCTGGCGCTGGCGGCGGCGATCAGCACATCGCTGATTGGCCAGATCCTGCTGAAATCCGGCGCTTCAAGTTCGGTGGCGGCGGAGGGCAGCTTTTTCGATCAGCTTTTCCGCCTGCCCACCATGGTCGGGCTGGTTTGTTACGGCGGCGCGGCGCTGCTTTATATCATTGCCCTCAGGCGCATCCCAATGAGCGTCGCGCTGCCCTGCACCGCGGCTTCCTATATCGTCATTGCCATCATCGGCTGGGCAGTTTTTGGGGAAGCGCTTGGGCTGCAAAAAATCGCTGCCATTGGCTTGATCGCCGCCGGCGTGGCGCTGCTGGCGACCACGGCGTGAGGTCAGCGCTCGGCGCTTTGCTGCTGCTGGCGGGTTGCGCCACAGCCCCACCGCCCTGCCCTACCGGCGCCGAGCCAGCCACCATCGCCGAAGCCTATTTCGGGCGGAATCTGAAAAGCCGCGCCCCGGTATCCCAAACCGAATGGGCGCGCTTCATGGAAGAAATCGTAACCCCCGCCTTCCCCGATGGCCTGACCGTGCTGGATGGCATGGGCCAATGGCGCAATAGGGCGGGGCAGATCAGCCGGGAAGACAGCAAGGTTCTGCTGCTAGTGCTGCCTGGGCAGGACCAATCAGCCGCGGCGGGGCGGCTTGCCCCAGTGGTCGCGGCCTGGAAGGCGCGATTTGCGCAGGAATCCGTGCTGACCGTCTTCCGCCAGGGCTGCGCGGCTTTTTGAGCAGCCATCGCTGCCGCGTGACGGAAAAACGAAAATCAAGACTGCCCAGAATGGTCACAGCGCAGCGCGCCACCGCTCCGCAAAAATAAAGCGCCGCATCGAACCACTCAGCAGGACATCAGATGTGGCCCGAGAGAGACTCGGTGGAGCCATTAAACCCGCATCCGGGAAATGGTCATCACGAAATATCGAACAGGCAATTGTTTTTTTGATGAATTTATGCGCTTTTCTTATTAATTAATTTAGTCGTGCACAGGTAATGAAATGCTTAGGGCCGTCACTTTCGATCCATCGCAAGGTTTTGTCACACATGATGGAAAAGGCAGTGTTGCGACCATCTTGCCACCCCCCATCCTACTCTCACTCGATAAATTACCAGACGGAGCTTGGCCATTCCTTCTCCATCAAGAGACAGAATATCATGAAGTATATTTTCACGAATTTCTGTCTGAAAATATTTTTGTCAAACGGTGGGGTTGTGTCACCGGTGAAGTGATTGAATACGAAGACAAAACTGATTGTCGCAGGATTCTGGATTTGGCGTTACGGCAATTCGGCAATCAGAAAAATATTTCCTGGATCGCTCAAAAACAGCAGCCTTTGGCATTAATTTATGATGGTATTCAAAAATTTCATGGCTTGGATGCGTTTTGCACCCTTGAATTACGATTGCTTCAAGCCCTGCAAAGCAGACAATCTCGGCAAGCTCAGACCAGCGCCATCTTGGCCGCGATCGAGGACTGCATGAATCGGCTTGAGTGCAGCCAAAAACAGCTTAGCCGCCTGATAACGACAACCATTCCCGAGCCCTCGGAAGCTTATGTAAGTTCCGAAAGATTACAGGACCAAGTCAGACCGATAAGACAATTCCTGATAGCCTGGAAGTTAATCGTTGATGATTTGAGCGTGGCGCTCTCCACAAAAGCTGCGGATTTTAACCCTCAATGGCGCTTGGCCGGTTTCTCAGAGGCGCCGGATCTAAATTCCATTGAAATAAGCTTCGGGGCTGATAACAAAAGCCGCCCAATGCTCAAGATAAAGCCGTCTCACGCCCTACTCGCTGAAGCACAAAGATGCCAACGTACTTATGGGCGGACACTAGCATCACTAAAAACATTAGCGCCTTCTCTTGGTAAAATTAATGCAACATGGCTACTCGGCGGCTACCAAACTTTCGTTTTCGACGATAATGGGCACGCAAAGGGGCTGCGCTTCGATCGCCCAATGGGGACTTCAGATTTTCTTCTGCCAGACCTTTATCTCATGAAGGAAACTTTGGCTTACGAAGCCGCTGGTAACAGCTTTTCTTATCTTCGGACCCCGCCCTTCCTGGATCGGGCAAAGCAACTGTTCTGGCGCGGATCCACCACTGGAAAATTCATCGAAAACTATGAGGAATTCGTCGCAAACCATAGGGTCAAGGCATGTCTATTGATAAAAGAGGATCTGCAACAAATCGCAGACTGCAAGATTACGAATATTGTCCAACTGCCATCCGCCATTATTCCCGAGGCAAGGCAATATCTAGTAAAAAACGGTCTTTTAGCGAAACGCTTCAATACGGCTGACTTTGCCGATTATCAAATGTATCTCGATCTTCCGGGGAATGCTTCCGGCTGGGGCGCTGTACTGCGTTATCTTCAGGGGATGCTTGTTTTCAAGGTTGCTCATGGCCATGAGCTTTTTTACTATGGGCACTTGAGGCCCTGGGTTCACTATATCCCGGTCGCTTCTGACTTGTCAGACTTGAAGGCAGGCGTCATTTGGGCCTTGGAAAACCAGAGCAAAGCGGAGGAAATCGCAGAGGCCGGGAAAAGCATTCTGCGAGACATCGTCGCCAATGGCCGCAAACATCTTGAACAGGTCATTATCAATTCGTTACTGGCTGATATGGCTTCAAATCTGGAAAACTCATGAAAATCAACGGCATCCCCTTCCGCAGTATCCGCCTGAATGAGGCTGATGGCTGGTCCATCCGCATCCTCGATCAAACCAAGCTGCCCTGGCAGGTGGAATGGTTGCGCCTGACGGATGAGGATCAGGTCGCGCATGCCATCCGGTCCATGCAGGTGCGCGGCGCGCCGCTGATTGGCGCGGTTGCGGCTTATGGCCTGGCGCTTGCGATGCGGCGTAATCCGAATACGCTGGAAGAAGTTGCGGCGATGCTCGGTGAAACCCGCCCCACCGCGATCAATCTACGCTGGGCGCTTGAGAAAATGCTGGGCGTACTGCGCCCCCTGCCCGCTGCTGCGCGCCAAGCGGCAGCCTATGCCGAAGCCGCAGCGATTTGTGATGATGATGCGGCGACGTGTGAAGCGATTGGCCGCAATGGCCTGCCGCTGATCCAGGACATCGCCGCGCGCAAGCCGGGAAAGCGCGTCAATATCCTGACGCATTGTAATGCCGGCTGGATCGCGACGGTGGATTGGGGCACCGCACTCGCGCCGATCTATATGGCGCATGATGCGGGCATTCCTGTGCATGTCTGGGCGGATGAAACCCGCCCGCGCAATCAGGGCGCCGCACTCACTGCCTGGGAATTAGGCGCGCATGGCGTGCCACATACCGTCATTGCCGATAATGCCGGCGGCCATCTGATGCAGCATGGTGAAGTGGACATCGTGATCGTCGGCACGGATCGCGTCACGCGCTGCGGCGATGTCGCGAATAAAATCGGCACCTATCTGAAGGCCCTCGCGGCGCAGGATAATGGCGTGCCGTTCTGGGTAGCGCTGCCGCATTCCACTTTGGATATGCGCGTGGCCGATGGTGTGCGCGACATCCCGATTGAAGAACGCGCCGCCGAGGAAGTGACCGACATCACCGGCCAGGATAGCGCCGGGCGCATCACGCGCATCCGTGTTGCCGCCGCCGGCAGCCCCGCCGCCAATCCAGCCTTTGATGTCACGCCCGCGCGGCTGGTCACGGGGCTGATCACGGAACGCGGGCGGGTGGCGGCGAATGAAGCCGCACTCGCGGCACTCTATCCGGAAAAGCTTGCGCGCTAAGCATCATGTGCGGGCGCTATTTCCAGCATCGTTCCAGCGGGGAGATCGCGCGCTATGCCCGCGTGGTGAATGCGCCGCCCAATCTGGTGCCTTCCTTCAACCGCGCACCCACGCAGGATGGCCTGGTGCTACGCCGCCATCCGGATACCGGCGCGCGGCATTTGGATGCGCTGCGCTGGGGCTTGATCCCGCGCTGGGCGGATGATCCTTCCATTGGCAGCCGCATGATGAATGCGCGGTCTGAATCCATCGCCGAAAAACCCGCTTATCGCGAAGCCTTCGCAAAGCGCCGCGCCGTTGCTTTTGCCGATGGCTTTTACGAATGGCAGCGCCTGGGCGAAGGGCCGAAAGCGCCCAAGCAGGCCTTTGCGGTCGCCATGGCCGATGGCGCGCCCATGCCGCTTGCCGCGCTTTGGGAAGGCTGGCGCGGCAAGGATGGAGAGATCATCCGCAGCTACACCATCATTACCACCAGCGCCGCGCCGGAATTATCGCCCTTGCATGACCGCATGCCGGTGATCCTGCCGCCGGAGGATTGGGATGAATGGCTCGGCGAAACCCCGGCGGAACCCGCGCGGCTGAAGGCGCTGCTACGCCCCTTCCCGCGCGGCGGGCTGGCCGTTTGGCCGGTATCATCGCGCGTCAATCGCGTTGCGGAAGATGATGCGGCGCTGCTGGAACGCGACCCCTTGGCCGCACCACCGCTTGGGCTGGATGATCCGCCGCCCTGGTAAGCCCCTGGCGTGCGGCGCCTTGGCATGATTAGAATTCCTCAAAAATCATTGAGGGAAGAATATGCGCCAAGGAATACTCGCTGCCATGCTGGCCTTTGCCGGCCTTTGCGGTTTCATCAATACGGCCAGCGCGCAAAGCGCAGATACCAATTGGCCGACGCGCCCGGTCACCATGGTGGTTTCCTATCCTCCTGGTGCGATTACCGATACCGTCGGGCGGCGCGTCGCCGAACGGCTTTCCCATGCGCTCAATGTGCAAGTGGTGGTGGAAAATAGGGGTGGCGCGGGGGGCAATGTCGCCGCTGCCTATGTTTCTCGCGCACAGTCGGATGGCTATACGCTGCTATTTACCTCCTACGGCAATCTGATTATCGCGGCCGCCGCTGATCTCAATGTCGGCTTTCATCCTTGGCGGGATCTGGCGCCGGTTGGCATGATTGGCCCCATGAGTGTGGTGCTGATGGTGCGCCCCGGGCTGCAAGTGAATACGCTGCAGGATTTCGTCCGCCACATCGCCGCCAATCCGGGCCGTGTGAATTTCGCGAGTGTTGGTGTGGGCAGTTCCTATCACCTGCTGATCGAACAGATGATGGTCTATGGCAAGCTGAACATGACCCATGTGCCCTATCGCGGCGGTGCCGCGGCCATGACGGATTTCCTGGCCGGCCGCGTGGATGCAACACTCGCCACGCTGCTATTCGCGCGCCCCTATATGCAGGACAACCGCGGCATTGGCGTGGCCGTCGGCAATGCCGAACGCTCCCCCGTGCTGCCCAATGTGCCGGCGGTGCAGGAAGTGATCCCCGGCGCCAAGCTGACGGATGGTTTGGCCGTGCTCGCCCCCGCAGCCACCCCGGCGGCGATCATTGCGCGGGCCAATCGCGCGCTGCAGGAAGTGATCAACCAGCCCGCCATGCGCGAATGGCTAACCAATGAAGGTGTGCCCCCGCGCCCCGGCCCGCCAGAAGCCTTCATGGCAGAAATGACGCCAGCCACCGAGGATCTGCGCAAGCTGCTGCGGGATGCGTCCATCAAGGTTGAATGACCGCGCCATTTTTCCTTCCGGCCATGGGCCTTCCGCGCTATCGAGAGGCCCATGCCCGGCACTGATCACGACCCAGATGCAGCCCTTCGCCAGACGCTGAAGCGCCATCGCGCCTTCGCCACCGGCCTGCTG